>NZ_CAWNQH010000069.1:0-67839 GCF_963876495.1 Xenorhabdus sp. KJ12.1 | reverse complement strand
GGCGTCTTGCGATGAGTCGTTTTATGATTGAATTTGGTGACCGTTTAGACGGTCACGTTTAATTGGAAATGGCGATTACACAAAATCTTAAACAAGGTCGTTATAGGGTATTACTTGAATATTTATTACTGCCAATAAATTGGTGTTATGCCCCACTCTTTAGACGAATGATATTATTTGGTTTTTAATTAAATAAAATTAAAAATTATTTTTTATTGTTAATATAACACAAATGAATTACATTTTGATTGATATTTAAACGCATTATTAATTCTGTGTATCATTTGCTTAATGAATTAACATGGACAACGGTTTCATATTGTTATATAAGTGCATACGGGATCATTTATGTGCTATAAGGTTAATATATGAAATTCTGTTTGGCACTATATAAACCCACCTTTAATATACGAAAATATATTGAATGTTGTGTATTTCAGCTTTTATCTTCTTATCCCTAAATTCGTTTTCAATGGAAATGATGTTAGCGAGTTATCTATAGGTAAAAAGAATACCTTTCACTAAGAAATATTAACATTTGTTGACCATGTCATGTGATTTATTTTTATAATTAGAGATATTAAAATGAAGCGCATTCCTGAGCCTTTTCGTATTAAAATGGTAGAAAATATCCGCATGACAACACGTGCAGAACGTGAAATTGCGCTGGAAGCGGCGGGGTATAATCCGTTCATGCTGCCTTCTGATATGGTGTATATCGACCTATTGACTGACTCTGGCACTGGCTCCATGAGTAATCAGCAATGGGCTGGTATGATGATGGGAGATGAGGCTTATGCCGGATCTCGTAGTTATTATCATCTGGTGGATAAAGTTAGAGAATTAATTGGATATGAGTATACGGTTCCTACCCATCAGGGCCGTGGCGCTGAGCAGATTTTATTTCCTGCCTTGATCGAAAGGAAAAAATTAAAAGGCGGGGCGCAAAATCCGGTATTTATTTCTAACTTTCATTTTGATACTACGATGGCCCATGTGGAATTAAATCATGCGAAGGCTATCAATGTTGTTACAGATAAGGCTTTTGATACCGACAGTTATTATGACTGGAAGGGTGATTTTGATATTGATTTACTTCAGCACACAATCAAAGAACAGGGTGAAAATAATGTAGTCGCCATTATAGTCACGATAACTTGTAATAGTACAGGTGGTCAGCCGGTTTCTCTTGCTAATATGAAAGCGGTGTATGAAATAGCGAAACAGTATGATATTCCGGTGGTCATTGATTCAGCCCGTTTTTGTGAAAATGCCTGGTTTATTAAGCAGCGGGAACAAGGTTACGCAGATAAGTCAATTAAAGAGATCGTCAGGGAGATGTATCAATATGGCGATATGTTGACGATGTCGGCAAAAAAAGATCCCATGGTGAATATCGGTGGCCTTTGCTCTGTTCGTGATAATGAAGATCTATTTAATGAGGTAAAAATCCGCTGTATTCCGAATGAAGGGTTCGTGACTTATGGTGGGCTTGCCGGGCGTGATATGGAAGCACTGGCGATTGGGCTTGAAGAAGGTATGGATGAGAATTTTTTGTCTTATCGCATTCATCAGGTGACTTATTTAGGTGAACAGCTAAGAAAGGCGGGTATTCCTATTCAATATCCGGTTGGTGGGCATGCTGTCTTTGTGGATGCAAAACTATTTTTACCGCATATTCCAAGCGAGCAATTTCCGGCTCAGGCATTGAATAACGCGCTATATCTGGAAGCGGGTATCAGAAGTGTAGAAATTGGTTCTTTGCTACTCGGGCGAGCCCCTGATACCGGTAAACAAAAAGAATCACCGATGGAACTGATGAGGCTGGCCATTCCTCGCCGCGTCTATACCAATGATCATATGGATTATGTCGTTGAAGCTTTTATTGAATTAAAACAGCATGCTGCTGATATTTGCGGATTAACATTTACTTATGAGCCGCCAGTGTTACGCCACTTTATGGCTAAATTAAAGCCGATTGCTGATAGTTAAGTCATATATTGGGCTTTAATACACTCTCAAGTTGCTTATGCTGCAACTTGAGAAGGACTTTAGTAACTACACGAAGTTAATGATATATTTTCTGAAAAATCAATAATATTAAAACTAAAACTTTTTGTTGTTTTAACGGTATCTGTACCTGATAACCACTGGAATGAAACCGCAGGTGCAACACTGATTGTTATATCATTCTGATGCCAGATACGCGAAGTGTGAGCATGACCACAACCAATAAATTTCACCTTATGTTTTTTACATAATGTTAATAAATCCGCGGCATTTTCCAGCATACAATTGTCTACAATGGGTGTACCAACCGGAATAGTGTGGTGATGCATAAATACCGCAGTATTAAATTTCTTGTTTAAAATAATTCTTTTTTCTAATTCAGCAAGGTTATTTTGTGTAATAAAGCCATAATCCTCACCTTTAACGACAGTATCAACATAAGTAATGAACCAATTTTTATCATTATACTCACCGGAAGTGATGTTATATTTTGGTTTTATCTCTGTAATTACGGTATCAATATTATTTTTCAGGTCATGATTTCCGGCTATTGTAATATAGGGAGTCTGACATGAATCCATTCTTTTGAAGAAATATCGGTAAGCATCGATATCACCATCATTTGTTATATCACCGGAAACAATGATTAAATCTATTTCAGTAGTTCTCTTTATGCGGCATATTTCCTCACAGATAGTATCAAAATTGTCATACAGATTTACATTAAATAATTGATGTTCTCTGCTCTGTGTCAGGTGGATATCGGTTATCTGAATGGCTTTCATTTTTTATTACCTCCCAAAAATAGACGGATTATATGATATTTTTAATCGTCTACATCAGCAGATTCTGATTTTTTATTCTTATAGAGACCTCATAATTTACAATTGGTAATTTCACTCGTGTTATATTAAATGTCCCGATGGTTAATTAGACTATATTAATGGCTGGGTTTAAAAACTACGATAAAAATATTAGAGATGAAAAATTTAATTAATTTGAAATGTGTTAATTGATGTTTTTTTATTAAAGCTTGAATTTTTTTTGAAATGTGTAAAAGGGAAATATCGATTTTAGTCGATTTTTTTTATTGTCGTCTCTTGCATTATGTTGTCTCGTTGATATCATCTTATAAGATTTAGCGTATTATAAATTTACCTTATGGTTGTATATATTATAATGCAGGAGGTAAAAATCAGAAACAGGATAGGCTTTCAGTTACATACTAAAAATGTATCATGTGAATAAAGTACGTTTTCTATTTGATTAGTGTGTGATTATGTGGAATTTAATATTCAGGGTTTAATTGTTATTCTTTGTGTTGCCCACCAGGGAACTAATGTAAAAATAATTATTTTAAATAATAAATTTTAAAATTGTTGTTATGAAATTTGATTTTGTATTTATTATTTTTACTCATAATTTTAAAGGTTGCGTCTCTGCGGTAAGGCTGTTCATCCCTAGGAGCATAGATAACCGTGTATTTATAAAAATGGTGACTGGGGGAGCAAGTACAACCAATAAAGTATCAACCTGAAAGATGATGTATATATATCAATAATTGAAACTTAAAAAATAACGCCCATGAAATTGGGCGTTATTTATATGAGCGTTCTGGAACCACCTCTATAAAAGGTGGTTCATTCTTTTTACTGTCTTATTGATTATTCATTACCGCTTTAACTAATGCTTTACCCGTATCCTGAATATTGGGCTGCATCATCATAGAATCATGATCTCCTTTAATCGGGATAATAGTCAGTTGCTCACTGGGTAGAATTTGATCCCATTTTAGCGCCATTGTTTCTCCTTCGGCGACTTCATCCATTGCTCTGAACAAAGTGACGTTCGTGTTTATCGCCTGTGGTATGTAGCAGTTAGCTGCCACAGAGATGTTATAGCGCATTTGCACAAGATCACTGACATTTTCCCGTGTGACCTTCGGTGGTAATAAATTGAGCTTCTCAGCTAATATTAACATCGCGTCGTAATCACGTTCATTAGCTAGCTTATTGAATTCATCGTTAATGTCTTCTGGGATATCGTACGGGAGTAGTTCGAGCAGTGTGGCACTTTTCTCAAACATCATTCCGGACTGTTTCTCTTCATCTGAATAGAAATCCAGATAATTAGAGGCACTGTCCAGTAACCCGATAAAGTTTACTGTCTCACCATCGGCAATTAATTGGCGGGACATTTCATAAGCAATTGTTCCACCTGATGACCATCCAGCCAGATAGTAAGGACCATGTGCTTGTATCTGGCGAATGCATTTAATATATTCCTGAGCCATGTTGTTGATGGTGGGTTGTATGCCTTCTTCCGCAAGGGTATCACTGGCAATAACACCATAAATTGATAATTCGTCATTATCCATATATGGCTCAAGATCGTAGGCGTAGTGAACATCGCCATTGACTGCGTGAATGAGGAACAGTGAAGTATTGCCACTTCCCTGACGGACAGTCACTATATTCTGCTGTTGTGGCAGTGCCGCGTCTGACTGAATATATGTTGCCAGTTCACTAATTGTTGAGTAAACCAGCAGATCGCGGATACTGATATCCTTAGCTAAAGCCTGATTCAGGCGGGTAGCAACCTGCAGGGTTAATAGGGAATGACCACCAAGCTCAAGGAAGTGGTCATGGCGTCCTATTTGTTCCAGCTGGAGTACGTCCTGCCATATCGCTGCAATAAGCTCTTCTGTTTCACCGACAGGGGCTTCATAGTTGCGGCTGATAACGGAAGATTTATCCGGTGCCGGTAATGCCCGACGATCCAGTTTGCCATTAGGTGTCAGCGGGAATGTATCCAGGATCACAAAAGCATTGGGGATCATATAGTTGGCTAAGTTTACGTGCAAAGAGTGACGCAGGTCTTCCAGATCGAGAGTTGTATCCGGTTGTGGTACCAGATAGGCCACCAGACGTTTATCACCCGGAGTATCTTCCCGCACGATAACAATCGCGTCTTTGATACCGGGGTAGGCAAAGAGTCTGGCTTCAATTTCTCCCAGTTCAATGCGGAACCCACGGATCTTAACCTGAAAATCATTGCGTCCGAGGTACTCAATCGTACCGTCCGGCAACCAGCATCCCAAATCACCTGTTTTATACATACGTGCATCAGTTTGATCGCTGAATGGATCAGGAATAAAGCGTTCTGCTGTCAGTTCAGGCTGGTTGAGATACCCTCGCGCAACGCACGCACCGCCGATATGAATTTCTCCGGAAACACCGAGAGGAGCAGGTTGTCCCTGTCTATCCAGAATATATAGGCGGGTATTGGTTAATGGATAACCAATAGGCAGAGTTGGTTCGTTATACAGGGAATGACCATCCACTTTTAATACGGTTGCAATGACGGTGGTTTCAGTTGGGCCATAGGAGTTAATCCAGCGGCACTGTTGAGTTTCAGCCAGTGATTTCCAGAGTGTCAGATGGTGAAGCTCGGCTTTTTCGCCCCCAACGATAACCAAACGCAGCGAAGGGCTGAAATCACATCGTCCTGCGGCCAGCTCCTGTACCCACTGATGCCAGAAAGCGGTGGGGAGATCGGTGACGGTAATTTTCTGTTCGCGCAGAAAACGACCGAAGTTATTATCTGGTACGCGGAGATCAGCAGGTCGCAGGATCAGGGTTGCGCCGGTTGCCAGTGTTGCAAAAATATCCGACACGGTGGTGTCGAAAGCAACAGAAGTAAATTGCAGCACACGGTCAGAAGGGGTTAATTCGTTAGTCTGACGCTGGACGTGAACGAAGTTAACCACATTACGATGCTCTATCATCACGCCTTTCGGCTGCCCGGTGGAGCCGGAGGTGTAGATGATATAGGCCAGATGATGTGGTGCCAGCCCCGACTGTAAATGTTCAGGATTGTGGGTAGGTTGCTGTTCCACATTGCTCTGATGCGCTTCACTATCCATTAACCAGACAGGGGCTTCTGTTGTCAGCCGGTTCTGTAAATGTTTTTGAGTCAGTAATAGCTTCGGTTTACAGTCAGACAGAATGTAAGCCAGCCTTTCAGTCGGATAATCAGTATCCAGCGGAACATAGCCTGCACCGGCTTTCAGGATCCCGAACAGGCCGATAATCATATCCGGGCTGCGTTCAACACAAATTGCTACCCGATCATCCGGTTGTACACCCGCGGCAATCAGAGCATGTGCCAGTTGGTTGGCCTGCTGGTTCAGTTCAGCGTAGCTGAGTTGCTCATCACCACTAACCAGCGCAATGGAATCTGGTGTGAAAGAAACCTGCTGTTCGAAGAGCTGGTGGAGCAGGATATTCTGCGGATAAGCGATTTCAGCACCGTTAAAATCCACCAGTAACTGTGTCTTTTCCGTTGGTGGCAGGATGGAGATTGCCTGAATATTTTGTGCAGGAGCGTTTTGTAATAATGAAGTAACCAGACCTTTTAGTGCGGTTGCCACATAGGCATTAATGCGACTCGGATCAATCTGTTGGCTGCATTGGATAGTGAGTTCAAATTGGTCATCATAGGCATCAACATCCAGTGATAAAGGATAATTACTGCGTGAATCTTTAGTGTTAAATGTTTCAATGCCTTCCCAGATTGATGCGAGTTCCTGCTCATCTTCCTCTGTTTCATCTGAACCATGACGGAAATTAAGCAGGCTGTTAAACAGTGGCAGAGAAGCGGGAATACCACTGCAACGCTGAGCAATGACCAAAGGTGTCTGTTCATGTACCAGTAATGTGCTGAGTTGCCGGTAAGTTTCCTGAACGGTTTGCTGAACATTGCGTCCTTGCAGAATAACCCGAATGGGTAATGTATTGATAAACATTCCCATTATTTTTTCTGTTTCTTTACCGCCTTGTAACCGTCCCATTAAAACGGTACCGAAGACGACATCGTCACGGCCACTACACTGAGCCAGTACCTGTGCCCAGGCAACATGAAACAGAACTGCGGTACTGACACCCTGTTGACGGGCACATTGCTGAACCATCCGGGAAAAATCACTATCCAGTGTCAGAACATTTTCCACAACTTTATCGTCACTGCCCTTAGCATCAAGTAGGCCGAATGGCAGGGTCGGCTCTTCTACATCACCCAGCAACTGACGGAAATAGGATTGATGTTGTTCAAGGGGAATATTTTTGGTCTGGGCAATGAAATTACGATAAGGCAATGCTGTCGGCAGTTGTTCATGCTGACCCTGTAACATGGCATTGACTTCATCAAATACCAGTTTCAGCGATAAATTATCACAAACCAGATGGTGGTGAAGTAAGGATAAGTACCACTTATCACTATTTGGTTCTCTGGCAATGCTGGCAGATAATAACGGCGCTTTGTTGATATTCATACGGACGATATCAGGGTCGGTATAGCTCTGAATTTGTTGTTCCGCATTGATTTCAGGCGACAGTTCCAGCTCTGTGACAGGCATGGGGGCATGGCGATGAACGACCTGTACCGGCTCTGGCAGATTCTCCCAATGGACGGCAGTGCGCAGAATATCGTGGCGCTCAATGACTTGTTGCACTGTTTGCAGGAATGTATCCAGACGTGAACGACTGTCGAAAGTCATCAGCAGGTTGTCCAGATACGTATCACCGGTTGTTTCCAGTAAATGGTGGAACAGAATACCTTGCTGTAATGGCCCGAGTGGATAGATGTCCTGAATGTTACTGACACCGCCTGTCACTTGTGAGGCTATCTGGTCGATATTCGCCTGAGACAGTGTTACCAGTGGCAGCATATCCGGTGTAATTGCCTGACAGTTATCCGGGATCAGGTTTGGTGGTACAGGTGTGTTGTTTGTATCAGATTCGGTTTGTTGAGTTAAATTGGTCGCCATAGCTGCCAGTGTCGGGGATGCGAATACCGCACTGACATCAATAGCAAGCCTGTGTTGACGGAGTTTCTCAATCAGACTGACGACCAGTAGTGAATGCCCGCCCAGTTCGAAGAAATTGTCATGGCGACCGACTTGTTCCAGCCCCAACAGCTCCTGCCAGATACTTGCCAGTTGTTGTTCTGCTTCTCCTTCCGGTGCCTGATATTCCCGGCTGATGATGGCGGTATGGTCAGGAGCCGGCAATGCTTTGCGATCGACTTTCCCGTTGGGTGTTAGTGGGAAAGCATCCAGAACGACGTAAGCACCGGGCAGCATATACTCCATCAATTGCGCGCTTAGTTGTTCACGTAACTGGAGGATATCCAGTATTGTCTCCGGCTGCGGTATGAGGTAAGCGATCAGACGTTTATTGCCGCTTTCATCTTCATGGGCAGTCACTACAACATCTTTGACTCCATCACATTGGGCCAGTTGTGCTTCAATTTCTCCCAATTCAATGCGGAACCCACGTATTTTGACCTGAAAATCATTGCGTTCCAGATATTCAATCGTGCCGTCTGGTAGCCAGCGTCCGAGATCACCGGTTTTATACATGCGGGCATTGGCTTGTTGGCTGAACGGATCGGCAATAAATCGTTCATCAGTGAGGTCGGGGCGATTCAGATAACCTCTGGCGACACCTGCACCACCGATATGAATTTCCCCCGCAACGCCGATAGGAACCGGCTCCCCCTGCGTATCAAGGATATAAATTTGAGTATTGGTGAGTGGGCTACCGATAGGAACGGTATTGGTGAGGCCGGATTCTTGGCTATCCGGTTTCCATACCGTGGCAATAACGGTGGTTTCCGTCGGGCCATAGGAGTTGATCCAACGACAGGACTGAGTTTCAGGTAAAGTCTGCCATGTATTGAAATGACGCAGTTCAGCTTTTTCTCCGCCGACAATTACCAGCCGTAAAGAAGGGCTGAAACCACAGCGCCCGGCGGCCATTTCCTGAACCCATAAGTGCCAGAAAGCGGTGGGCAGATCGGAAACGGTAATTGCCTGTTCCTGTAAGAACTGGCTGAAGTTTTTATCGGGTATGCGCAGCGAGGCCGATCGCAGTACTAATGTTGCTCCGGCGGCTAGTGTGGCAAAAATATCGGACACGGTGGTATCAAAGGCAACAGAAGTAAATTGCAGCACCCGATCAGAAGGTGTCAGTTCATTTGTTTCACGCTGGACATAAACAAAGTTGACCACATTGCGGTGTTCAATCATCACTCCCTTCGGCTGACCTGTTGAGCCGGAAGTATAGATAATATAAGCCAGATGGTGCGGCTTAAGCCCCAGTTGATGTGGTTCAGGGTTATCGGTGGGTTGTTGTGCCACATTATCCAGATAGTTATCGGTATCCATTATCCAGATGGGAACTTCAGTACTCAGGCGGCTTTGTAAATGCTCCTGAGTCAGTAATAGCTTCGGCTTACAGTCTGACAGAATATAGGCTAGCCGTTCAGTCGGGTATTCCGGGTCTAACGGCACATAACCGGCTCCGGCTTTCAGAATACCAAACAGCCCGATGATCATATCTGCGCCCCGTTCGACACAAATTGCTACCCGATCATCCGGTTGTACTCCGGCAGCAATCAGGGCATGGGCAAGCTGGTTCGCCTGCTGGTTCAGTTCATGATAGGTGAGCTGCTGTTCTCCGCTGATTAAGGCCGCGCTGGTGGGGGATTGGGCGACCTGTTGCTCGAACAGTTGCTGGAGTAACATTTCCTGCGGATAAGAGGCTGTTCTGGCATTAAAGCCGGCCAATAACTGATGACGTTCATTCGGTGTCAGTAACGGTAAATCAGCCACACGCTGAGTATCATCAGCCACCATAACCGTTAACAGTGTTTGCAGATAACCCGCCATCCGGTCCATCGTCGCCTGATCAAACAAATCGCTGGCATATTCCAGTTCACCGATTAAGCCATCATCCGTGTCATGCAGTGACAGGGAGAGATCAAAGTGGGAGCTGTTTTCGGATAAATCCAGTTCACTGATTGTTAATCCCGGTAATTCGAATTGTTGTTGTCCGGGAGTATTATCCAGAGACATCATAACCTGAAAAACCGGGCTATAACTCAGGCTGCGCGGTGGTTTTAACGCTTCAACTAATTGTTCAAACGGGAGATCCTGATTTTCAAAAGCCGTGACAGTATGAGCTTTCACGTGTGCCAGCAATTCGCTGACGGTAGGGTTATCCGGTAACTGAACCCGCAGTGCTAATGTATTGACAAAAAAGCCGATTAACGGCTCCAGGTCGCGGTACTTACGATTAGCGACTGGCGTGCCGATAACTAAATCATATTGCCCGCTGAGACGGGAAAGCAGTATTGACCAGCCGGTCAGCAGCGTCATAAATAACGTAATGCCGTGACGTTGCGCAAAGGCTTTTAATTTTCCGGTTAAATCCGGTGACAGGGTAACCAGTGCTTCTCCGCCGGCATAAGTTTGCCGTGCCGGACGGGGGCGGTCAGTGGGGAGTGTCAGAAGCGTCGGCGCATCCTGTAGTGTATTACGCCAATAATCCAGTTGCTTTTCCAGTGCTTTGCCCTGTAATTCCTTCCGTTGCCAGAGCGTATAATCTGCGTACTGAATTTTTAATGGCGGTAATGGATCAGGCTGTTTGTGGCAGAAGCTCAGGTACAGAGTGGAAAACTCCTGCATCATGACGTTAACTGACCAGCCATCAGAAATAATATGGTGCTGGGTGAGTAACAGAATATTTTCATCTTCTGCCAGTCTGAATAACTGGCCCCTAATCAAGGGACCGTTTTCAAAATCAAAAGGATGGCTGGCTTCAAATTTGATGGCGTTCTGGATAGCATTTTGTTGATCATCATCGGCTAACAAACGCAGATCTTGCATACTTAAAGAGAAACCGAAATCTTTCTCATGAACAATTTGCCGCGCTGTTCCTTCTCCTCCGTCTTCTGCCAGCCCAATAGTGGTGCGCAGGATTTCATGGCGGGCCACTATTCTGTCCAGTGCAGCCTGTAAGGCCGCAGTGTTCAGTTGGCCCTTCAGATGAAGGGCGGCGGGAATGTGGTATGCCGTCAGGGCAGCCGGATCTAACTGAGCGAGGAACCATAGGCGCTGTTGCGCCCAGGATAGCGGGATTTCCTGCTGAGGATCACGAGCAGATATCGGTTCTTTTTCGGTTGTCAGGCTATTTTGAATACGCTCTTTCAGTTTCTTCTGGAGTACAGCCTGCCTTAATTGATTCAGTGTCTGTTCATTTTTGCTCATAGTTTATTTCCCTCTAGTTGTTCTCCATTTAACATGGCAAGCAACTCATCTTCAGATAGGTTCTCCAGCTCTTTTTGCATATCTTCAATATCCTGATCGAAAAAGGTTTCCACTTGTTTTGATAAGATAAGCTCGGCAAGTTTGGCTAATGCCGAATGACGGAAAATATCCGTAATTGAAATTTCCAGATGGAACTCTTCTTGCAGTCTTGCCGATAATTGCATGATTGATAATGAGTTTCCTCCCAGCTCAAAGAAATCATCATGGCGGCCGACTTGCTCCAGTCCCAGTAAGGTTTGCCAGATAGCAGCCAGCTGTTGTTCTGTTTCCCCCTCTGGTGCTTCATACGCTTTTGTGGCCGTTGCAGAGCGGTCAGGAACCGGCAGGGATTTGCGATCCAGCTTGCCGTTCGGATTCAGCGGGAAGGCTTCTATTACGACAAAAGCGCTGGGGATCATATAATCCAGCAGATGCGTACTGAGCTGTTCACGTAAATCAGCGATGTCCAACTGAGCATCAGGTTGTGGAACTAAATAAGCCACCAGACGTTTATCACCGGTTTCGTCTTCACGTACCATGGCAATAGCATCTTTGACCCCTTCACAGGCTGCCAGCTGAGTTTCTATTTCCCCCAGCTCAATGCGGAATCCGCGGATCTTGACCTGAAAATCGTTTCGTCCGAGATATTCAATCGTTCCATCCGGTAACCAGCGACCTAAATCCCCGGTTTTGTACATTCTGGCATTCGGTTGTTCACTGAACGTATCCGGAATAAAACGCTCATCAGTCAGTTCAGGCTGGTTCAGATAACCCCGCGCTACGCCGGCGCCTGCAATGTGAATTTCACCGGAAACACCAACAGGAACAGGTTTTCCGCGCGTATCAAGTATATAGATACGGCTGTTGGCGAGCGGATAACCAATAGGCAGCGTTTCTGCGCTATAGGTTGGATGACTATCCACTTTCAGAACAGTGGCAATCACCGTTGTTTCCGTCGGGCCGTAAGAGTTAATCCAGCGGCATGAGCGGGTTTCCGGTAGTGCCTGCCAGGTCATCAGATGACGCAGTTCCGCTTTTTCCCCGCCGACAATCACCAGACGCAGAGAAGGGCTGAAGCCACAACGTCCTGCGGCCATTTCCTGAACCCATAAGTGCCAGAAAGCGGTAGGCAAATCAGTCACCGTGATTTGCTGTTGTTGCAGGAATTGAGCAAAAGCTCTATCCGGAACACGCAGTTCTGACGGGCGCATAATTAAGGTTGCACCTGAGGCAAGTGTGGCGAAGATATCCGAAACGGTAGTATCGAACGCGACGGAAGTGAACTGAAGTACACGGTCAGACGATGTCAGTTCATTGGTCTGACGTTGAACATGGACAAAATTAACCACGTTGTGATGCTCAATCATCACCCCTTTTGGCTGTCCGGTGGAGCCGGAAGTGTAGATGATATAAGCCAGATGATGTGGTGCCAGTCCCAGTTGTTGCGGATCCGGGTTATGGATTGGCTGCTGGGCTATACACTCGGTATGGTTGTGATCATCCAGCATCCATACCGGCGTATCAGTCGATAAGCGGCTATGTAAGTGCTGCTGCGTCAGTAATAACTTCGGTGCACAATCTGACAAAATATAGTTCAGACGTTCGGTAGGGTAATCCGTATCCAGCGGCACATATCCCGCACCGGATTTTAAAATACCGAACAAACCTATCACCATATCCAGACCACGTTCGACACAAATAGCCACCCGATCATCCGGTTTAACACCGGCAGCAATCAGGGCGTGAGCCAGTTGGTTGGCCTTCTGATTCAGTTCACTATAGGTGAGCTTAACCTCTCCATCATTTGCAGCGTGGATCAGCGCGATGGCATCCGGCGTGAGGGCTGCCTGCTGTTCAAACAGCTGCTGGAGTAACATATCCTGCGGACAGGTAACTTTGTCACTGTTAAAGTCTTCCAGTAGCTGAGTGAGTTCTGCTGGTGGCAGGATATTGAGGGAATGAATATCCTGTTCCGGCATTTCCTGTAAGGCCATCACCAACGCTTTCAGTGCGGTATCCATATAAGCATTAATGCGGGCCGGATTAATCTGGCGGTTGCATTGCGCAGTCAGGGCAAAGCCGTCACCAAAATCATCGACATCCAATGACAGTGGGTAATTACTGCGCTCCTCACTACTGGAGGTCTGAATACCCTGCCATATGGCTGAATCAGCCTGTTGATCGTTATGCTGACTATGACGGAAATTAAGCAGGCTGCTGAAAAGGGGCTGAGGTGCCTGAATACCACTGCAACGCTGGGCGATGGCTAACGGAGTCTGTTCATGCTCAAGCAATGTGCTGAGCTGCTGATAAGTTTCCTGTATCACCTGTTGTGCCGTACGTTCCTGCAACATAATGCGCACGGGCAGGGTATTGATAAACATACCAAGAACCTGAGAAGTATCTGCACCTTTTAGTGAGCGGCCTAATAACACGGTGCCGAAAACAACATCTTCCCGTCCGCTGCATTGTGCAAGCACCTGTGCCCATGCGACATGGAACAGAACGGCAGCACTGACACCCTGCTGACGGGCGCAGTCGCGTATCTGGCGCGATAACTCATCATCCAGCTCCAGACCGGCTTCCTCTATCTTATGGTGCTCATCATGGTTCCCCTGCACATCAAGTAAGTTAAACGGCAGAGTGGGTTCATCCACATCGCCCAGAAGCTGGTGGAAATAGTCCTGATGTTTCTCAACCGGAACGGCACGGATCTGAGCGATAAAGTTACGGTAAGGCAGGGAAGGCGACAGAGATTCATTTTGCCCGAGCTGTAATATCTGCACTTCATTGAAGATCATTTCCAGTGACAGATGGTCACAAACCAGATGATGGTAAAGCAATGCCAGATGCCAGTGTTCGGTATGCGGATCTTTGGCAATGCAGGCGGATAATAATGGTGCTTTGGTGATATCCATGCGTATCTGGCGCGGGTCGGTAGCATCACGTAATTGTTGTGCGGCATCTGTACCGGCAGATAGCTCCAATTCGGTAACTGGCAGGGGAGCATGACGATAAACCACCTGTACCGGCTCCGGCAGATTATCCCACTGAAATGCGCTGCGCAGAATATCGTGACGATTAATAACCTGTTGTAGTGCCAGCAGGAATGTATCCAGACGTGTCCGGCTGTCGAAAGTCATCAGCAGATTATCCAGATAAATATCGCCTTTTGTTTCCAGCAAGTGGTGGAACAAAATACCTTCCTGTAACGGCCCTAATGGATAGATATCCTGAGTATTCGTCACACCATCGGGAACGTTGGCAACAATCTGGTCAATATTATTCTGGGTCAGCGTGATCAGTGGCAGCATGTCCGGTGTGATGGCATGGCTGTCATCCGTAATCAGATTGGGCGGAACCATGAAAGTGACATTGTCACTGATTGTTGTATCCGTTATGCGTGATGCCATTGCCATCAGTGTCGGAGAAGAAAAGACCGTACTGACTTCTAGTGTAAGGTCACGCTGGCGAAGCTCTTCAATCAAATTGACAACCAGCAGGGAGTGCCCGCCTAATTCAAAGAAGTTATCATGACGGCCAACCTGTTCCAGACCGAGCAGTGTCTGCCAGATAGCCGCCAGTTGCTGTTCTGCTTCTCCCTGAGGAGCCTGATATTCACGGCTGATAAGGGCTGAACTGTCCGGTGCAGGCAGGGCTTTGCGATCCAGTTTGCCATTCGGGTTCACGGGGAAGGCATCGAGAATGACGTAAGCTCCGGGCAGCATATACTCCATCAGGCGGCTGCTCAGTTGTTCACGCAGTTGAATGATATCCAGTGTTATTCCTGGTTGTGGGATCACATAGGCGACCAGACGTTTATTCCCGTTTTCCTCTTCACGTGCTACCACAACCGCATCTTTGACGCCCTCACACTGAGCCAATTGTGCCTCAATTTCTCCCAGTTCAATGCGGAATCCGCGGATCTTGACCTGAAAATCATTGCGCTCCAGATATTCAATCGTGCCATCCGGCAACCAGCGGCCGAGATCACCGGTTTTATACATACGGGCATTCGGTTGCGGACTGAACGGATCGGTAATAAAACGCTCTGCCGTCAGATCAGGGCGATTGAGGTAGCCACGGGCGACGCTTAATCCTCCGATATGAATCTCGCCGGCCACGCCGATAGGAACTGGCTGTCCCTGGGTATCGAGAATATAGAGGCGGGTATTGGTCAGCGGGTAACCAATCGGCACGTTCTGGTTCAGGCAGAGTACCCGGTTTTCCGGTTTCCATACGGTGGCAATTACTGTGGCTTCGGTCGGGCCGTAGGAGTTTATCCAGCGGCAAGCCTGTGTCTCAGGTAAAGACTGCCAGGTATTGAAGTGACGTAATTCGGCTTTTTCTCCGCCAACAATCACCAGTCGTAACGAAGGGCTGAAGCCGCAGCGACCAGCCGCCATTTCCTGTACCCATAAATGCCAGAACGCGGTGGGTAAATCGGAAACAGTAATAGCCTGATCCCGCAGGAACTGACCGAATGCTTTGTCGGGAATACGCAAATGAGCCGGGCGCAGTACCAGTGTTGCGCCGGTCGCCAGCGTAGCGAAAATATCGGACACCGTTGTATCAAAGGATACCGATGTGAATTGCAGTACTCGATCTGCTGGAGTCAGTTCATTCGTTTCACGTTGGACATGGACAAAATTGACGACCTGACGGTGTTCAATCATGACTCCTTTCGGCTGTCCGGTGGAGCCGGAAGTGTAAATAATATAAGCCAGATGGTGTGGTAACAGGCCCAGTGAGTGAGCGTCAGGATTATGAGCCGGCTGTTGTGCCGCGGTGTTCAGATAATCGGTATCGTCCATCATCCAAACAGGGATATCGATCGTTAGGCGATCGGCTAAATGTTGCTGGGTCAGCAATAATTGCGGGGCACAATCAGACAGAATATAAGCCAGCCGTTCTGTCGGGTAATCGGGATCTAACGGCACGTAGCCGGCGCCGGCTTTCAAAATACCGAACAGGCCAATGATCATATCCGGGCTGCGGTCAACGCAAATGGCGACCCTGTCATCCGGTTTAACACCGGCAGCAATCAGAGCATGGGCCAGTTGGTTGGCTCGCTGATTCAGTTCGGTGTAACTGAGCTGCTGCCCGTCACTGACCAGTGCAATGGCCTCAGGTGAGCGTATTACCTGTTGTTCGAAGAGTTGTTGCAGTAACAGATCCTGCGGGTAAGCGACTTCTGTGGTGCTGAATTCCGTCAGGAGCTGTGTGCGTTGCTGTGGTGTAAGCAGCGCTAAATCGGCGACTTGTTGTGTTTCATCCGCCACCATGGCCGCCAGCAGGGTTTGCAGATGTTCTGCCATCCGTTCGATGGTGGTGTGCTCAAACAGATCACTGGCATATTCCAGTTCACCCACTAATCCGTTCTCGCTTTCACTGAAGGACAGTGACACATCAAACTGGGTTGTTTTTTTGGTTAAGAGCAGCTCGTTGATAGTCAGGTCTGGCAAATTGAATTCTGATGAGCCGGAAGTGTTATCCAGCGCCATCATCACCTGAAAGACCGGGCTATGACTCAGGCTGCGCGGCGGTTGTAATGCTTCCACCAATTGTTCAAAAGGTAAATCCTGATGAGCATAGGCGGCCAGCGCATGGGCTTTGACCTGCGCTAATAGGGTGCTGACCGTCGGGTTGTCTTCCAGCCTGACCCGTAACGCCAGCGTATTAACGAAGAAGCCAATCAGCGGCTCCAGTTCACGGTATTGCCGGTTGGCTACAGGGGTGCCGATCACGATATCCTGCTGACCACTCAGTCGTGACAGTAAAATCGCCCAGCCGGCCAGTAGGGTCATAAACAAGGTAGTACCGTTCCGCTGGCTCAGGGCGAGTAAGCCTGCATTTAATTCACGCGGCAGGGTGAAAATAACCTGATCTCCGCGGTAGCTCTGCTCCAGAGGGCGCGGGTGATCCGTTGGCAGCTCCAGTAAGACCGGCGCATTCTGTAGGGTCTGACACCAGTAATTCACCTGTTGTGCTAATTTGTCACCCTGTAACCATTGCCGTTGCCACACAGCATAATCCGCATACTGAATGGTCAGACGGGGGAGCGGATCAGGCTGTTGCTGACAGAAGGCGTGATAAAGCGCCGAAAACTCTTTGATCAGCACATTCAGTGACCAACCGTCAGAAACAATATGGTGCTGAGTCACCAGCAGAATATGGTGTTCATCGCTGATTTTCAGTAATTGGGCGCGCACTAACGGCCCTTGTGTGAAGTCAAAAGGCTGGTCAGCTTCGGCCTGCACTGCCGCTTTAAGGGCGATTTGCTGTTCAGCCGGGGATAACGGGCTGAGATCCTGCAATATCAGGGAAAAACCGCTGCTGGGGTTGCCAATAACCTGACTGGCTTCTCCGTCAATAACGGCAATCGTGGTACGCAGAATTTCATGCCGGGCGACAATCCTGTCCAGCGCAGCCTGTAACGCGGCCTGATTCAGCTGGCCACGTAATTCTAGTCCGCCGTCAATGTGGTAGGCTGCCTGCGCAGCGCTGTCCAGTTGAGCGAGGAACCATAAACGCTGTTGAGCCCAGGAAAGAGGCAAAGGCTGCTGGCGGTCCGCAGGCAGAATAACCGACTGAGCGGATTGGGTGGCATTCCCCAGAGACTGGGCTAAATCTGCCAGTGTTGGGTGGTTGAAGAGATCCTGCAAGGTCACTTCAATGTTCAGTTTTTCCCGTAAACGAGCCGCGACCTGTACCGTCAATAAGGAGTGCCCGCCCAACTCAAAGAAGTGGTCATGGCGTCCGATGTGTTCCACTCCCAATAAACTCTGCCAAATATCGGCCAGTGTCTGCTCCATTTCTCCCTGCGGTTCAGCATATTCACGCTGGACAATGGCTGAACTGTCCGGCGCAGGCAGGGCTTTACGATCCAGTTTGCCATTCGGGTTGACGGGGAAGGCCTCCAGAATGACATAAGCGCCGGGTAGCATATATTCCACCAGACGGCTGCTTAACTGCTCGCGTAACTGAAGCAAATCAAGCGTAACTCCCGGCTGTGGCACCAGATAAGCCACCAGACGTTTATTGCCGTTTTCCTCTTCACGCGCGACGACCACTGCATCTTTGACTCCGTCACACTGGGCCAGACGCGCTTCAATTTCCCCCAGTTCAATGCGGAATCCCCGGATCTTGACCTGAAAATCATTGCGCTCCAGATATTCAATCGTGCCGTCCGGTAGCCAGCGGCCGAGGTCACCGGTTTTATACATACGGGCATTCGATTGCGGGCTGAACGGATCGGTAATAAAGCGCTCCGCTGTCAGATCAGGGCGATTGAGGTAGCCACGGGCGACGCTTAATCCTCCGATATGAATCTCGCCGGCCACGCCGATAGGAACAGGTTGTCCCTGAGTATCGAGAATATAGAGGCGGGTATTGGTCAGCGGGTAGCCAATCGGTACGGCATTGGTGAGGCAGAATTCATGGTTATCCGATTTCCACATCGTGGCATTCACGGTGGTTTCAGTCGGGCCGTAGGAGTTTATCCAGCGGCAGGCCTGTGTTGCAGGCAAAGACTGCCAGGTATTGAAATGGCGTAGTTCAGCTTTTTCTCCACCGACCAGCACCAGTCGTAACGAAGGGCTGAAACCGCAGCGTCCGGCCGCCATTTCCTGTACCCATAAATGCCAGAATGCGGTGGGCAAATCGGATACAGTAATAGCCTGATCCCGCAGGAACTGGCTGAATGCTTTGTCGGGGATGCGCAGATGTGCCGGGCGCAGTATCAGTGTTGCGCCGGTTGCCAGCGTAGCGAAAATATCGGCAACTGTCGTATCAAAGCAAACGGAAGTAAATTGCAGTACCCGATCTGCTGGAGTCAGTTCATTGGCTGCACACTGGACATGAACAAAATTCACGACCTGACGATGTTCAATCATCACCCCTTTCGGCTGTCCGGTGGAGCCGGAAGTGTAAATAATATAAGCCAGATGATGTGGTAACAGGCCCAGTGAGTGAGCGTCAGGATTATGAGCCGGCTGCTGTGCCATTGTGTTCAGGAAACTCATACCGTCCATCACCCAAACAGGAATATCGGTTGTCAGACGATTTGTCAGATGTTGCTGGGTCAGCAATAACTGTGGAGCACAGTCAGACAGAATATAAGCCAGCCGTTCTGTCGGGTAGTCCGGATCTAACGGCACGTAACCGGCGCCGGCTTTCAGAATACCGAACAGGCCAATGATCATATCCGGGCTACGGTCAACGCAAATCGCCACCCTGTCATCCGGTTTGACGCCGGCGGCAATCAAGGCATGGGCCAGTTGGTTGGCTCGCCGGTTCAGTTCGGTGTAACTGAGCTGCTGCCCGTCACTGACCAGCGCAACGGATTCAGGTGAGCGTAACACCTGTTGTTCGAAGAGTTGTTGCAGTAACAGATCCTGAGGGTAAGCGACTTCTGTGGTGCTGAATTCGGTCAGGAGCTGTGTGCGTTGCTGTGGTGTGAGCAGCGCTAAATCCGCGACTTGTTGTGTCTCATCCGCCACCATCGCTGCCAGCAGAGTTTGCAGGTGTTCCGCCATCCGTTCGATGGTGGCGTGCTCAAACAGATCACTGGCATATTCCAGTTCACCCACTAACCCATTTTCGCTTTCATTAAAGGACAGCGACACATCAAACTGAGTTGTTTTTCTGTCTAAGGGCAGATGGTTGATGGTCAGGTCTGGCAAATTGAATCCTGATGAACCAGAAGTATTATCCAGCCCCATCATCACCTGAAAGACCGGGCTGTGACTCAGGCTGCGTGGCGGTTGTAATGCTTCCACCAACTGTTCAAAGGGCAGATCCTGATGAGCATAGGCAGCCAGCGCATGGGCTTTGACCTGTGCTAAAAGGGTGCTGACCGTCGGGTTGTCTTCCAGTCTGACCCGTAACGCCAGCGTATTGACGAAGAAGCCAATCAGCGGCTCCAGTTCACGGTATTGGCGGTTGGCAACGGGGGTACCGATCACGATATCTTGCTGACCACTCAGTCGGGACAATAAAATCGCCCAGCCGGCCAGCAGGGTCATAAACAGGGTGGTACCGTGTTTCTGGCTCAGGGCGAGTAAGCCTGCATTTAACTCACGCGGCAGGGTGAAAACGACCAGATCTCCGCGGTAACTCTGCTCCAGAGGGCGGGGATAATCCGTTGGCAGCTCCAGTAAGACCGGCGCATCCTGTAGGGTCTGACACCAGTAATTCACCTGTTGTGCTAATTTGTCGCCCTGTAACCATTGTTGTTGCCACACGGCATAATCCGCATACTGAATGGGCAGGCGGGGGAGCGGATCGGGTTGTTGCTGGCAGAAAGCCTGATAAAGCGTCGAAAACTCTTTGATCAGCACATTCAGTGACCAGCCGTCAGAAACAATATGGTGCTGAGTCACCAGCAGAATATGGTATTCATCGCTGATTTTCAGCAGTTGGGCGCGCACTAACGGCCCTTGTGTAAAGTCAAAAGGCTGCTCAGCTTCGGCCTGCTCTGCCGCTTTAAGGGCGGTTTGCTGCTCTGTCGGGGATAACAGGCTGAGATCCTGCGATATCAGGGAAAATCCGCTGTCAGGGTTGCCAATAATCTGGCGGGTTTCTCCGTCAATAACGGCAATCGTGGTGCGCAGAATTTCATGCCGGGCGACAATCCTGTCCAGCGCAGCTTGTAATGCAACCTGATCCAATGGGCCTCGTAGCTCTAGTCCGCCGGCAATGTGGTAGGCTGCCTGCGCAGCGCTGTCCAGTTGAGCGAGGAACCATAAACGCTGCTGGGCCCAGGAAAGAGGCAAAGGCTGCTGGCGATCTACGGGCAGAATAACCGACTGAGTGGATTGGGTGGCATTCCCCAGAGACTGGGCTAAATCCGCCAGTGTGGGGTAGGTGAAGAGATCCTGCAAGGTCACTTCAATGTTCAGTTTTTCGCGTAAACGGGCTGCAACCTGCACGGTTAATAACGAATGCCCGCCCAGCTCAAAGAAATTATCATGACGGCCAACCTGATCCAGACCAAGCAGAGTCTGCCAAATATCGGCTAGTGTTTGCTCCATTTCTCCCTGCGGTTCGGCATATTCACGTTGGACGATAGCAGAACTGTCCGGTGCAGGCAGGGCTTTGCGATCCAGTTTGCCATTCGGGTTGACGGGGAAGGCCTCCAGAATGACATAAGCCCCGGGCAGCATATACTCCATCAGGCGGCTGCTCAGTTGTTCACGCAATTGAATGATATCCAGTGTTATTCCTGGTTGTGGGATCACATAGGCGACCAGACGTTTATTACCGTTTTCCTCTTCGCGTGCGACGACCACTGCATCTTTGACCCCGTCACACTGGGCCAGACGGGCTTCGATTTCTCCCAGTTCAATGCGGAATCCCCGGATCTTGACCTGAAAATCATTGCGCTCCAGATATTCAATTGTGCCATCCGGCAGCCAGCGGCCGAGGTCACCGGTTTTATACATACGGGCATTCGATTGTGGACTGAATGGATCGGAAATAAAGCGTTCTGCTGTCAGATCAGGGCGGTTGAGATAACCACGGGCGACGCTTAATCCTCCGATATGAATCTCGCCGGCCACGCCGATAGGAACAGGTTGTCCCTGAGTATCGAGAATATAGAGGCGGGTATTGGTCAGCGGGTAACCAATCGGCACGTTCTGGTTCAGGCAGAGTGCCCGGTTTTCTGGTTTCCATACGGTGGCGATTACGGTGGTTTCGGTCGGGCCGTAGGAGTTTATCCAGCGGCAGGCCTGTGTTTCAGGCAAAGACTGCCAGGTATTGAAATGGCGTAATTCTGCTTTTTCTCCGCCAACAATCACCAGCCGTAAAGAAGGGCTGAAACCGCAGCGACCGGCCGCCATTTCCTGTACCCATAAATGCCAGAATGCGGTGGGTAAATCGGAAACGGTAATAGCCTGATCCCGCAGGAACTGACCAAATGCCTTGTCGGGAATACGCAGATGTGCCGGGCGCAGTACCAGCGTTGCGCCGGTCGCCAGTGTGGCGAAAATATCAGATACTGTTGTATCAAAGGATACCGATGTGAATTGCAGCACCCGATCCGATGGAGTCAGTTCATTTGTTTCTCGTTGGACATGAACAAAATTGACGACCTGACGATGTTCAATCATCACCCCTTTCGGCTGTCCGGTGGAGCCGGAAGTATAAATAATATAAGCCAGATGGTGTGGTAACAGGCCCAGCGAGTGAGCGTCAGGATTATGAGCCGGCTGCTGTGCCATTGTGTTCAGGTAATCGGTTTCGTCCATCACCCAAACAGGAATATCGGTCGTCAAACGAGCTGTTAAGTGTTGCTGGGTCAGCAATAATTGTGGGGCGCAGTCAGACAGAATATAAGCCAGCCGTTCTGTCGGGTAGTCCGGATCTAACGGCACGTAACCGGCTCCGGCTTTCAGAATGCCGAACAGGCCGATAATCATATCCGGGCTACGATCAACGCAAATGGCGACCCTGTCATCCGGTTTAACACCGGCGGCAATCAGGGCATGGGCCAGCTGATTGGCTCGCCGGTTCAGTTCGGTGTAACTAAACTGTTGCCCGTCACTGACCAGCGCAACGGACTCAGGTGAGCGTAACACATGTTGTTCGAAGAGTTGTTGCAGTAACAGATCTTGCGGGTAAGTGACTTCTGTAGTGCTGAATTCCGTCAGGAGCTGTGTGCGTTGTTGTGGCGTAAGCAGCGCTAAATCCGCGACTTGTTGTGTTTCATCCGCCACCATGGCTGCCAGCAAGGTTTGCAGATGGTCAACCATTCGTTCAATGGTGGCGTGCTCAAACAGATCTCGGGCGTATTCTAAATCACCGACTAATCCGTTTTCTGTATCATAGAGTGTGAGAGTCAAATCAAAGTAGGCACTTTCTCTGACCAGAGGAAGTTCGCTCAATTTTAATCCTGCTAACTCAAACTGCTTTTGTTCTGATTGGTTATCAAGAGTCAGCATGACCTGAAAAATAGGACTATGGCTCAAACTGCGAGTAGGTCGCAGCGCTTCAACAAGTTGTTCGAAGGGTAAATCCTGATGTGCATAAGCGCCCAGTGCACGTTTTTTCACCTGTGTCAGTAAATCACTGACACTTAGGTTATCACTTAACTGAATACGCAATGCCAGCGTATTGGCAAAGAAACCGATTAATGATTCCAGCTCAGGTTGCTGGCGATTGACAATTGGTGTGCCTATGACCAGATCGTCCTGTCCGCTGAAACGAGAAAGTAATACCGCCCAGCCCGCCATCAGAGTCATAAATAGAGTCGTTCCATGACGCTGGCTGAGATTTTTCAAACCGGCACTCAGTTCAGCAGGAAATGCCAGCTCAACACGGTTACCTTTATAACTCTGTTGTATCGGCCGGGGTTTGTCAGTGGGTAATTCAAGTAATTCAGGAGCATCCTGTAACTGCTCACGCCAGTAATTTAACTGTGTTTCTAGCCGTTCGCCCTGCAACCATTGCTGCTGCCAGAGTACGTAATCAGCATACTGGAGAGATAATTCAGGCAGTGGATCGGGTTGTTCCTGACTAAAAGCCTGATAAAGGGTGGAAAGTTCCTGAATTAATAATCTGACCGACCAGCCATCCGAGATGATGTGATGTTGTGTTAATAAAAGAACATATTCATCTTCGGCCAAATGCAATAAATGCCCTCTGAGTAATGGCCCACAGTTAAAATCGAAAGGTCTGACAGCTTCGTCATGAGCACGCTTTTCGACGGCTGTCTGTTGTTCTGGCTCTGGTAAATGGCGAAGATCCTCAGACGTCAGAGCAAACCCGCTATCGGGATGCCCGATAACCTGCCGGGCGGTTCCGTTAGTGGAGATAAACGTTGTCCGCAGGATCTCGTGACGGGCGACAATCCTGTCCAGCGCTGCCTGTAGTGCGCTCTGATTAAGCTGACCCTGTAGATGTAATCCCACAGGCATGTGATATGCCGTTTGAGCAGATGAATCTAATTGTGTCAGGAACCAGAGTCGTTGCTGTGTCCAGGACAAGGGGATATCACCCTTGCGAGGCTGAGGGAGGATCTCAGTTTTTTGTGTGTATTGACGGGATAGCTTGGCGGCTTTGGCTAACTCAAGTAGCCTTTTCCGTTCAGCTAATGGTAAAGAAATTAATTCATTATTATTCATTGTTAAGTACCATTCGAGAGCCAGATTTATTCCATCGATTCATAAAGACCCTGTAGGGATCCTGCGTCAAATTGCATTAATTGAGCGTTGATAATGCACTCTTCAAGCTGACTGATTGAGGGGTGTGCAAACAGTTGTTGAATAGAAAGGTCAACCTCAAAGATTTCATTAACTTTTGACTGGAGTTGCAGCACCAGAAGCGAGTGCCCACCGAGTTCAAAGAAATTGTCATGACGACCGACCCGATCTATTTTCAGTATCGTCCGCCAGATATCTGCCAGTTGTTCTTCGGTTTCCCCTTGTGGTGCTGCATATTCCTGAGAGCTGACTGATGAATAGTCCGGAGCAGGCAGAGCATGGCGATCCAGTTTTCCGCTCACTGTCAGCGGGAAAGCTTCCAGCATGACAAAGGCGCTGGGAACCATGTGTTCGGGCAGGCTGCTACTCAACTGCTCCCGCAGTTCGGAGATGCCTGGTGTGATGTCTGAGTCAGGAACGATATAAGCAACCAGCCGCGTATCTGCCGTATCATATTCACGGGCAATGACGACGACTTGTTGAACGCCTGCGCACTGAGCCAGACGGGTTTCAATTTCCCCCAGTTCAATGCGGAATCCACGGATCTTGACCTGAAAATCGTTACGACCCAGATATTCGATATTACCATCTGACATCCAGCGCCCCAGATCGCCGGTTTTATACAGACGAGTGTTTGGGGAAGTGGCAAAAGGATCAACTATAAAGCGCTCTGCCGTCAGTTCGGGACGATTCAGGTAACCGCGGGACACGCCGGAACCACCGATATAAATTTCACCTGTGACTCCCAGAGGAGCGGGTTGGCCATTAGGATCAAGAATATAGATTTGGGTATTAGCCACCGGTTTACCGATACTGGGAAGCGGCAGGGAGCTATCCACCGGACAGAAGGTAGCTTGAACAGTACATTCTGTTGGCCCATAGGCATTGATAAAACGGGTTGTTTTTATCTGCTGTAAACGCGACCATACGGCAGGGTGAATGGCTTCCCCGCCAATTAATGCCAGTTTGGGCTGATAACCGGTACTGGTGCCTAAGCCCGTGTTTAACAATCCGTGCAGCTGTACGGGAGTGCAGTCAAACATATCTACTTTATGATGTTCGAAATAACGCCAGAGCTGTGGCCCATCGGTACGGATAGCGTTCGGAATGATGACCAGCGTATGACCGGCAAGCAATTGCGACCAGCTTTGCAACGAGGCATCAAACACGATGCTGGCATTCAGCGCTACGCGACTTGACGGAGCGAGATCGAGCATCAACTGTAATCCGATATGAAGGTTGATGACGTTGTGGTGTTCTACCATGACCCCTTTGGGCTTTCCGGTGGAACCGGAGGTGTAGATCACATACGCAAGGTGGTGTGAGTTCAGCCCACATGTACGGTGATCGGGATTTGTATCCGGCATCTGGTTAAAGGGTGATGAATTGCTGTCATCCAGCAGCACGATTGTCGGGGTATTTTCCAGTCGGTCAGTCAGGGAGGATTGGGTGAGCAGCGCGACGGGAGCGGCATCTTCCAGCATATAGGCCAGCCGTTCAGCCGGATAGGCCGGATCGAGCGGAACATAAGCGGCTCCGGCTTTGAGAATCCCCAGTAATCCGACGATCATTTCCGGGCTGCGCTCTACACAAATAGCAATCCGGTCATCGGGTTGCACCCCTAACCCAATCAGGTAATGTGCCAGCTGGTTGGCCCGGCGATTTAATTCATCATAAGTCAGTTGACTGTCACCATAAACCAGCGCCATCGCTTCTGGTGTATGGTCAACCTGTTGCTCGAATAGCTGGTGGATCAGAGCATCTTTCGGGTAGGAGACGTTTGTTGCATTAAAATCACAGAGTACCTGCTGGAGCTGATGTTCGTCCATTAACGGTAAATGGCTAATAACCTGCTGGTCATCATCGGCTATGGCTGCTAACAAAGTGAAAAAATTGTCCATTAGCTGAGTGATAAACTCAGAATCGAACAGTTTGGTATCGTAATGAAAACCGCAATTAATCTGCTGATCAATTTCAATGAGATTAATCATTAAGGGTACAGGCATTTCAGCATAATAAGGATATGGGAAAGAGCGGAGTTCTGCGCCTCCCCAGTCCACGGTGGTGGTACCGCTCTGATCCATCCATAACGATGTCAGGTTACTGACATATCTGGGTTGCTGGAAAGTCATGGTTGTCTGAAAAACTGGATGAGTATCCGCATTGCGCTGTAACTTAATGTGCTCCAGTATTTTCGAAAAAGGGTATTTTTGATGCTCAATTGCCTGACGAATGCTTTTAGCAGCCTGTAAGATATGTTCCTGTACTGTCATCTCACCCTTGATCTGGGCGCGTAAGGCAACCGGATTGATAAATTCTCCGACGACTTTGCCCCAGAGAGAGCGGCTACGACCGGGCATGATAGAGCCGACCAGAATATCATCCTGACCTGTATAGCGATGTAGCAAGAGTTGATAAGCAGCCAGAAAAATTGCAAACAGGCTATTATGATATTTTGGTGTCAGTGCAATTAATTTTTCGGCCAGTATATCGGGGAGTTTACGAGTAACCGTAATTTTATCTGCTACCAAAGAGGGGGCACTGACGCTTGATTTGCTGCTGACGGGTAATTGTAATTCGGTTAACTCACCACTGAGATTATCAACCCAGAATTTCTGTTGTTTTTTTGCATTGTTACTATTAAGCCACTGCTGTTGCCAGGTAACATAATCCTGATAACTCTGTTCTGAGACAGGAGGTAATTCCTGCCCGGTTAAAAGTATGCCGAGTTCTTCCAATAATATCCAATAGGACCAGCCATCAACGGCAATATGGTCAAAGGTTAATACCATGACACATTCCTGATCATGGCATTGATACCAACTAACATAAATACGCAGTGGATTTTCGAGATCGAAGGGATACCAGCAATCATTGTGGACTAGCTGTTGAAGCGTTTCTGCATCCAGATCCCGGGCATCGTGTTTTTTGATTGTAACAATTGCATTTTCTGCTATTTGATATCCCAGTTCACCGCCATATTGACCAAAACTAGCCCGTAACATAGGGTGGCGTTTTATCAGATGATTAAGTGCCTCTTCTAATTTCTCAGCAGTTAATCCTCTGACTCTGGCACAAAATGCACTATTATTCTGCCCCCTCTGGGCCGGGTTAATTTGATATTGAAACCAACGGCTGCTTTGTGCTTCAGATAAAGCAAATGGTTTCAATGTTTCAGGATGATTCATTTTATAGCTCCCCTTTTATGGGCATATGGAAAAACAAAATTTTCAGAACTGATAAAACAAAAAAATGGAACAGAATTAAAGCCAAAGACGTTGGCTAAATAAATTTCAAAGAGATATATTTTCTAATAAGAAAATTAATGTGGCGAAAGTATTACACAATAAAAAAAATAACAACGATAATATGAGTGGGGTTTTCTAGGAAAGTTATAAATTAATTTCATCTTTATATAAACTGTTTCTTGTCTTTATTATTGAATTTAAGGTAATGGATTATATATTAAATAAAGTTATTTTACAGAGTGACAGCAACGTTATTGTATATCGAATTTTATTAGAGATCAGTTGTCTTTCGTATTGCCACTATTAATTTTTAATATTAAAGAGCATTTTAAATAATAATACATAGTTAAAAAAAAGAGCCTGTTTCAATAAGGCTCTTAAAATGGGCGAGGATATATTTATTATAAATATTTTTTGATCTGGATCATTTTTAGCTAGGATGATGACTACTGGTTTTTATCTCCTTAATATGTCCATCTTCCAATTTAATCACATGTTCTGCAATATCAAAATATGCATCATCATGGCTAATAACAATAACAGTCTTGCCACGGGATTTTAGCTCCGGTAATAACTCAGTATAGAAGATCTTTTTAAATACAGGGTCTTGATCCGCAGCCCATTCGTCAAATAGATAGATAGGACGGTCTTCTAAATATGCAGCAACTAAAGCTAATCGTTTTCTCTGACCAGCGGAAAGATCAGTCGTTGAAAATTGCCCGTCAATTACTTTGACTTTGTGACCCATGTTTAAGGCTTCAATATAGTGAGTTGCTTTTTCAGTAACATTCGTACCGGTATTTAATAGTTGATCGAATAGATGATAATTGGAGAAAACGGCCGAAAAATACTGACGATAATGTTCATTATTCGTTTCATCCATTTTGATGCCATTAAGTATGATAGAGCCGGATTCTTGTTCGAACAAACCGACTAATAGCATGGCAAGTGTTGTCTTTCCACTCCCGTTACCTCCGACAATGAAAACTATTTCACCCTGAGAAATAGTCATGCTCATAGGCCCTAGTTTAAATTCCCGGTCTTCTTTGTCAGTGGTGTAGTGGTGAATAATATTTTTTAACTCAAGCGATAATGGTTTTTCGGTTAAAAATGGATCCGGGGAGTTAGCCTGCTGCACATACAAAGATTCTTCCAGTTCGTTATCCAGTCGCTTCATTTTTTGTAATGAGACTTCCGCCTGCCTTAATTCAGGAATGGCACCGATAACCTCACTGATAGGGCCAGACAAAAACAGAACAATCAGAGTTACTGTCATTAAAGTTGCCGGTTCCTGAGGCAGCCAGATAGGAATGACAAAAATCATCAGGCCGATAACAATATAGAAGATCACAGAACCGGCATTCAGTACCCAGGCATAGTTATTGTTTGCCTTGATACAGATCTCTTTAAATTTTAGTGCAGCAGGGGAAATAACGTTATCAATAAACGCATTACCTTTTTGTCTATTAAGTTTCAGTTCTTTGCTGCCATCGATCAGTTGCTGAAAGTTGAGGTAGATTTTATCTACCTGCTCACGCATTTCTTCCATCAGGCGTATAGGACGTTTTTCCAAAAAATAGAAGAGAGAAGCGGTTACCAGACAGACAATAGCCAAAATGATAAATAGCTGCCATGAAATCCAGGCTAAATAACCGAAACAGGCAATGATAAGTGTGATATTACCAAAAACAGTCGGAGCTAACATAAAAGAGTGGATAAACACATCAACATCTTTAGTCAGAACGGCCAGCAACCCATGTTTCCCAAAGCGGTTCAATTTTTTAAAAGGTGCCCGTAATATTTTATTACTCAGGCTTAGACGCAGCGAATAAATGGTTGCCTGAGTCAAATGTGACAACATAATTTCTGATAGTGTTTTCGTAACAAAAAAAAGAATACAGAGACCAAAAAAGTTCCAGATAAATGAAGTCAGATTAACCGTTCCTGTAATTCCCTGGCTAATCATACCGACTACTGACGCCCCGGAAAATCCACTGATCAATGCAAATATTGTTGATAGAAGCAGCAATATCCAAGATTGGCGATAAAGATAAACAATTAGAGTCATAAACTAAACCATTATAGGAGGTTATAGGTAATATAAAAAATATACACCAGCCAATGAGACCCGTAATGGTTATTTTTTTCTGGTGAAAATTCAAGGAAGATTTATGAATGAAAATATGAATAAAGTTAAACCGTGATAAATTTCACAGTTCACATATAACGGGTTTTTCCTTAATTATTAGAGGTGGTCTTTTTCCTTAATAGATAGAAGTTATTATAATGGTGGAGGCTGTTGGATCTTGTTAGTCAGAATGATTAATAAGAACATGGCTAAATAGTCACGCTTAGTTACACAATAACATCACTCATAATATGAATCGAATTTATCAGGAAAACGTAGGTGAGAATGATTGATGGAATATTGAGAGTGATTCTAGTTTGGTTAATAAAAATCAATAGTTGATGATTTATTTTTATTTTGAACAAGGAAATAGTAATTCTCTAGAGTGTTAATTGCATAATGTAACTGGTAAGGTACGTGATAGTAATAAATGGTGTTAGGTAATCATACATAAGGAATAAAAGGAAAATAAGATGTTTTAGAAGGAGTCATTTTTCATATCCTGTGATTTCTACGTTGTATTTTTGCTATAAAAGATAATAAGTCTTATTTTTAAATTCGAGTGCATTTTATACCTGAGCCAGCCTCTCTATTTGATTAGAGGGACTGGTTTTTATGTTATTCAAATAAACCAAGATCTTCTGAGAGGTGGAGTGGTTTTTTTATTATTGTGCTGCTTTATGAAATTCATTAAGTATATACTCTGTTTATATTTTTGATTTAAATTAAAATTTCTAATGTTTTAATGGATGAAGATCACAATAAACTCGCGATGTAATAAGTTACAATTAAAGTTTATGATTAGATAATCATTGGAAATAAATAACAAATTCAATGTTAACTTTAACAATATAATGGTTATTATTTTTAATTATATATTTTTATGAGTAAAGCATGGAGTCTATTTACTATGATTAAGAGTGTGATAATTGATGTATTAATAGTAAAGCGGTTTAATAAAAGTTAATGTTGAGTGATATATGGTAATGACGTAGCAGAGATGAAACTATGAATAAGAGTATTAATTCTACATTGTGGTTTTTAAGGCTAATAATATTTGAATCGTTGAAGTAAGTATCCTAATTATAATGAGGTAATATATGAAAGAGTTAAATCAAAAAGAAATGGAACAAGTCGCTGGTGCTGGCTGGAAAGAGTTCGCTAAAGGGATTTTTGGTGTGTTTGAAAAAGTAGGTGAAAGCATAGTAGACGGCTTGGAAGAGGCGGGTATTGTCTCTAAAGAGAAGGGAGAGCATATTAAGGGAACTATGAAAAAAGGGGAAGCATTCGCAGACTCAGTTATTGATAATGTTTAATTAATTATTCATATGGCAAGAGTCACCCATTCTATTTTATTAGAGTGGGTGGTTTTTTATAGACCACAAATTATTCTCTATAGAGTAAAAAAACCTTTTCTCACCAGAGATTACTCTGAGATATTATCAATTCTGCCAGATGGGGTTATTAGGGAGCCCCAGAGCCAGAGATAGAAATAACACGCTCTGCTGATTGAATAGTTGAAGGCCTGTGCGCAATGATAATTCGGGTAATTTTTAATGAAGATACTGACTCATTAATATATGACTCATTATCTAAATCCAGATGGCTGGTTGCCTCATCCATAAATAGGATGCTTGGGCGACGATACAGCGCTCTTGCAATCAATAGCCGTTGTATTTGACCACCTGATAATCCATTACCTAACTCACCAATCAGTGTTTCATATCCCATTGGCATCAATAAAATATCATCATGAATATTTGCACGTTTAGCGCATTCCTGAATGAAGTGTACATCTGGTGAGTGGGTAAACCCGGATATATTTTCTGCGATAGAACCGGAAAGCAATTTATCATCCTGTAAAACACAGGCAATACATTTTCGGTAGTTATTTAAACCAATAACATTAATATCAAGCCCATTCATTAGAATTGTCCCCTTATTTGGCTCTAATAAACCGCTCATGAGCTTCATTAATGTTGTTTTCCCGGCCCCGGACGGGCCAACAATGGCGATACTTTCTCCCGCATTAATATGGAGATTAAAACCAGAAATAATCGGCTTTGATAAACTGTCATATTGATAATGTAAATCATGGATGGTTAAATTAACCGCTTTTCCTGAAAAACCGAGATCCCTATCTGGCGTTTCTTTTTCTGTGTCAGTAAGTACAATATCGGCAATCCTTTCATTATGTAAGTTTAACATGCGTAATTTCATTGCCATATCAATTAAATTACTGGCTCTGTCAGCAAATTGCCCACGATATGAATTAAACGCGACAAACATTCCAAGTGTCATATGATTATCTATAACTAATGATGCTCCTAACCACAAAATGATAATTTGCTCACTCGTGGAAATAAAAGCCTTAACAATATTAAAAATGGAGCCTATCTTGTTAAGTCTGGTATTTGCATTAAGCGTATCAATATTCAGATTTAACCAGGATTTTGCCCGGCTATCACATAACCCAAGTGCTTTTAATGTATTAATGCTATACAATGTTTCCATAAAATGAGAATTGGCTCTGGCATCTTTAACTATCTGCTCTTCAGAGAGCTGCCTGAAATATTGGTAGGTTATAAATCTTATGATGATATAGATGATAGTAAACCCTAATACAACCCAAACTAGCCAGTTACCATAAAGCAGCATCATAATGAAAACACTAACCAGCATAATAGTATCAATAATGCTGTTAATAACATTTTGAGTGAAAGTTGTCCGTATTACACTGAGTGAGCCAAAGCGGGACTGAATATCACCTAATTTACGTTTTTCAAAGTAGGCTAAAGGTAATTTCATCAAATGATCAAATACACCGGATTTCCATTGTACATCCACAAATGCTTCCATAGTAATGGATGTCCAGCTACGCAATGTGGATACACTGACTCTAAATAAAATGAAAAAGAGTAAACCACAACAAATAATCTTCAGAAGGCTATGATCCTGAGCGATGATGACATGGTCCATTATTAATTGAGTTCCGACTGGTAAGAGTATATTAATTGCTTCTATAACCAGAGATAAGAAAAATATTTTACTCAGTGTCGATTTAATTCCTTGAATATTAGTTAGCAGGGAGATAATGCGTAATTTATTTTGTTTTTTTATCGGAACAAATTCACTACCTGGCCATACTTCTAATGCAATGCCAGTAAAGTGTTTGGATACTTCCGCAAAAGTCATCACACGTTGCCCGAATGCAGGATCATGGATAGTGATTTTATTTTTTTTTACATTAACCAGAACGACAAAATGATTCATGTCCCAATGTAAAATACAAGGTGTTTTTAATGCTTGAAGCTCATCAAGATCCAGTGCTACAGCTCTGGTTTTGAACTTAAGAGTAGTGGCAATATTGATCAGTGTGGTCAGCGTTACGCCGCGGGTGGAAATCCCGAATTGGCTGCGTAGACTGGATAAATCAATTTGTAGCCCATGATAATGAAATACCATTGCTAAACTGGCTAATCCACATTCGGCCGCTTCGGTTTGCAAAATTTTAGGAACTCTTCTTCTGAATCCTAGGTTTAATCTTTCGGTGATAGTTTCAAAAGAGGTTTTATTCATTTTTGAGGGCCTGTTAATGTTTTTTTCATGTCATAGAATGGTGAGAACATCCACTGATAAAGTGGTCTTTTTTCAAGGAAAAAGGTCGATTGAGCTTTCATTCCGTTGGATAAATATAATTTTCTTCCATTATAATTGAATTGTTCTTTCTTCAGGCCAACCAGAACTTTATAATAGGATTCGGTTTTATCTCCGGGGACATTTACTGGTGAACTTCTGTAATGAGACATTTCTTGAGCAGTGGCGGGAATATAAGAAATGTTATTGATATCCCCTGAAAATTGGCCAAATTTTTCAAATGGGAAAGCATCGTAGCGTATATTAATACCATCACCTTTTTTGATATAAGGTAAGCTGCTATTAGGAACCCACAAAATTAAATAATAAGTTGGTTTCACATCATCTGGGCTTACCTGAACTAAATTATCATTTGTGACAACCATTTGACCATCGGTGAAATTCAGGGATTCAATCCTCCCATCAATAGGAGAGGTAATAAATATCGATCCGCTGACATTCATTTCAGTTAATTTTTGTTCTAAATCATCCTGTTGAATTTTATATTGTGAAATCTGTTTATCAAAATCGGCTTTTTGCAGCATGATTTCACTATTAAGACTAGTGATTTTTAATGAATCGCTGATGTATTGACTATAGAGGTTTTGATACATATTTTGTTGCTGGTAATAAGAATAACCGTAGTTATTGAACTGATCTTTTGTAATAAGCCCCCGTTCCTGATAAGTTTTATAGTTCTTCATATTTTCTTTTGCAAATTCAACGCCTTGGCGTGCGTTTTCTACGATAATCCTGTCCTTTTCATGCGATAGCTCATACTGATTTTTTTGTTCCTCAAGGCTGGCTAAAGTAACGCTTTTATTATGTTCGAGGTTTTCAATGATTTTGTTTATTTGTGTTAGCTGGTTTTTGAGGGAGTTTTGCGCGTTGGTGCTGGTTTTACCGGATTCGGTCACTTGGCTAATATCAACCTGATAAATTTTCTGGCCTTTTTTTACGATATCACCGACTTTAACAAATGATTTTAAGATAAAGCCTTGTTGAGAAGCTAGAATATTTATTGGGTGAGGATTAGTGATGACTTCGCCATAAACATTAATACGTCTTGCATAATTTCCAAAAGTAATAAAAAGAAACAAAATAGTCAGAAAAACGATTGAAGCAACACAAATAATCCATGCAGGAACTTTTGCTATTAATATTGCCTTACCCGTCCATCTGGATTTTTTATTATCTAAGGCTTCTTGCCTAAATAACTTATTCATAGCAGTCATTTATGGTTAATCTTCATGTTTTATTTGATTGAAATGTTCCTGAATGTAACTGAGAGCTGCCATTTATCAGGTAATGTCAGTGGAGTGGCGGATTTGATACTATCTTACTGTAATATAGTTAACCTGAATGTTACTTAAACCATTAATGAGGTTTCCGGGGCTTAATGTGGGATCTACTGAATATAAGAGATTGAAGGGAAAGCCGGAAGAAAAGAGTTCCTTCCGGAATAAATTAATTGTATTGCCAGAGTATTAGTTAAATATATTACCAATCCTATCAACTAAACCTAAGTATGCTGTTTTTAATTTGCGTAATTGGTAAGCATCTGTATATTTCCAGTCAGGGCTCCAATTCTCGCTACTAAAACTACACATATTTAATTCACCAAGCTCTTTTTGCAATTCCTCGATTTGTTGATGGACAGAAGTACTTGAAGCAAGGCTCTTGCCCATCCCTTGACCGTTCCAGCGGATATTAGTTGCGGCGGAATACGGGATCGGGATAAGTACTGAGTCACCATTGACCAATGTTTCGTTATTCATATCAGGTTGGAATTTCATTGCAGTAATTCCACCTTTGGTAAATGTGACTTCATTATTCAGGGTATTTTTTAAGAGCATAGATGATGGACCAAAGGCATAAATATCACCATTTGAGTCCAACATGGGTAATACTTTCATAAATGAACTGAATGCGCTGTAATTATGTCCACCATAAGTACAATTATCTGTTTTATAAATAGCTTCTGGATAAGGATATGGTTTAACCCGGTCGATTTCTGTTGTGACTGAGCGTTTACCATTGATTAGTAACCCCAGCCCCAATTCAGCGTTGCGTAAGAATTTTAATTCGTTCCACTTTTTGTATATTGCCTGTGCTTCTGTACTTAAAGAATCGAAGGTTTTCTGAATTGCATCGTCCCGATCTAACATATCTTTCAATTTCGCTAATGCAGAACTAAAAGAATCAGCTAACTGTGATGCTGAACTGAGATGGAAATCCTCAAGATTAAGTTTGCAAGAGTCCAGTGTGTAATAAATATTACTTAATGCAGCCAGATCCTGTAGCATGCAGCGCATTCTCAATAATACTTCGGCGCTGGCAGTATCAGAAATTTCATTTATATACCCCATTGACATCCAAGGGAATATATCTGACCAGTTGAGTATCCATACCCCTAAAACAGCATGGTCGGTAGATGTCGATTTAGAAATTGATGATGCACTTTTTACTGTGCTTTTAGGGGATAACTGAACAATTTTACCGTGATAATTTTCGTTAGAAAAAACATCAAGACGATTATTTTTTAGTGTCTCAGATAGTTGTTCGAGGGCTTCTAACTTATTTTTCTGTTTGGCATATTCTTTAAATTTTTCAAGCGTCAGGCTGCTATTTGTTTTTTTCGCTTCTTCATAACCGGATGCAACGGAAAATTCTTCCGTTTCACCTAATTGCCCTATCTTTTCAAGCTTGTCTTTAGTTTCTTTATCTTCTGTAGGCCGGATAAAATCAGGAATTGTTGGTGGAGCAGAAACTGAGCTGACTGTGGGGGCACGATCCAATAACTGAATATCAGCAATTTCATTGAATGCTTTACCTGATACTACATCAAACCACTTATTTACCTGTTCTTCTACGCAACCACCACTAATCCATGCGCTACAATCAGCGCTGACAGTAGAGTTTGCATCTGTCTGCCCACCATTATAAGACTGCTTTACTGAAACGGTTGTACCAATGCCGGAGTAAGCAAACTCGGCATTTTCTCCATATTTCCAGTTATTTTCATAGCTGCTACTGCTCATTTTCATGGAAACAGTACCTAAACCTCCCCAAATAACGCCTACAACCAGACCGTCACCATACGCGCTGGAGAATTCCTGAAGAGATTTCAGCCAGTCTTTCATCAGATCTTCTTTTATACTATCTGATTGTTGATAATTGATATTATTAACAGTTTCTCTTTGTTTAAGATATTGTTTTACAGCGTTAAATTTATCCAGTACTTTCAGGGCAAGATTTTTCGGGCCACGGCTTAATGAATTAAGAATATCCTCCGCAGTTAAATCATCAAAATTGATATATTCAATTCCTGAGATCATGGAAATATTATAATCCACATTGATTGATTTACTGCTTGATGCTGTAGCATTTCCTACATATGTAGAGAGTGAAGAAGTAAACTTTGCAACACCTGAAATACCATAAGAGCCAGATACACCCAATGTTCCCTCATTGAGCTTATCTGAATAGACATACTGACTTTGCCCTGTCATATATTTTTCTATTTCTTTTTGTGTGACTATCTTTGTAATATTGGAATTAATTATTGAAGGGCTAAAATTATTACCTAAAACGGTTGAACCTACACTAACCCCCGTAAAGGGGTTAGTAATGCCTTTCTGGACATTCATTTGATTACTCCGGTAATATAATTTATTATCTAACTTTTATACATATTATATTTATGTTTCCTAATGCACCGCTTTCGTAATTGCCACCTGTTTTATTTAATTTATAATTTGTATTACTTGTGGGTTTGAAATCATCTTTATTCTTTTTGCTCCCCCACGGGCAATCCCAATAATATTTAGCCAGTTCGATATCACCATCATACAGTTTGAATTCACCTTCTGTGCCACTGGATGCGTTCGCACGCCCAGAAGAACATATCCTGTATGAAGTTCCTGCTGGGATTACATGTCCCTCTATGTCAGATATTTTTACTTCACTACCTTTGTTACCCGGTTTATGGAATTTACCCCATTTAAGGCTGACACCTTTTACTGTTACATTCATATTTTCTGCGAATATTTCAATATCAACCCATTGAGCTTCAGCACGTACTTCATTTTCTTGTGACATAAAAAATCCTTTGTTGTTAATTAATATAAAAGTGTTATCTATATAACTTGATGGATATTCATTTTTTATATTTAAACTATTTTTCTTCAGATTATAAATATCAACTTTTATCGATTTTAAGAGTTTTTATGATGTAACAAGAAAGGATTGTTGAGAATAAGGAAGGTAATATAAAGTTTAATTATCAGGTAAATTAAAATAATATTGTTGATGATCGTATGTTTATAAAATAGTAAGCGGCGAAGAAAAAATAAATTGAAAAACGAAATGTATATGATAGCTAAATATTTAGCCAGTAGTAAAAAGAGGGTTTTGGTAATAATTTTTAGTGCGGCGCTGAATTTGTTTATGATATCAACGCCGCCTTCATATTAAAACTCGTCAGTTACGAGTTGTTCCACTGAAGTGGAAGGAGGATAGTTACACGTTAAACAGGAAATTCATTACATCGCCATCTTTAACGATATACTCTTTTCCTTCTGCACGCATTTTACCCGCTTCTTTTGCACCTTGTTCACCTTTATAGGTGATGAAATCTTCAAATGCGATAGTCTGGGCACGGATAAATCCTTTTTCAAAATCAGTGTGGATTTTACCCGCCGCTTGTGGTGCGGTTGCGCCTACCGGAATTGTCCATGCGCGGACTTCTTTCACACCCGCGGTGAAATAGGTTTGCAGATTCAACAGTTCGTACCCGGCGCGAATAACACGGTTCAGGCCCGGTTCTTCCAGCCCCATTTCAGCCATGAATTCTTCACGGTCTTCATCTTCCAGTTCTGCGATATCTGCTTCAATTGCAGCGCAAACAGGAACAACCACAGAGCCTTCTTTCGCAGCAATAGCACGAACGGTGTCAAGATGTGGGTTATTTTCAAAACCATCTTCATTGACGTTAGCAATGTACATTGTTGGTTTCAGGGTCAGGAAGCTCAGGTAACGAATAGCGGTTTTTTCTTCCACACTCAGATCTAAAGCACGCAACATGCCTGCCTGCTCAAGGTGTGGGAGACATTTTTCCAGCGCGGCTAATTCAGTTTTAGCGTCTTTATCGCCACCTTTGGCTTTTTTCTGGACGCGCTGGATAGCACGCTCACAGGTTTCCAGATCTGACAGGGCCAGTTCAGTATTGATAACATCAATATCAGCCGCAGGATCAACCTGACCGGAAACGTGAATGATATTGTCATTGTCGAAGCAACGTACAACGTGCCCAATCGCTTCAGTTTCACGTATGTTGGTCAGGAACTGGTTACCCAGACCTTCGCCTTTTGACGCACCTTTTACCAGACCGGCAATATCCACAAATTCCATTGTGGTTGGCAAAATGCGCTGTGGTTTAACAATTTCAGCCAGCTTGTCGAGACGTGGATCCGGCATCGGAACAACACCGGTATTTGGCTCGATAGTGCAGAAAGGGAAGTTTGCTGCTTCGATACCTGCTTTGGTCAGCGCATTGAATAATGTAGATTTCCCGACGTTAGGCAGGCCAACGATACCGCATTTGAATCCCATAAATTTATCACCTTTGATTACTTATACACCAACAATGAATATGGCCCTTTGTCTGGCTGGAAAGCCATAGAGCATAGCCTGCTGGTGAGTTATATAAAATTGGCGCCATTATACACGCAATAGCATCACGTGCCATGTACTCCAGTCAGGCACTGGCTTTAAATGCGTGCAGGCGGTTAATGGCTTTGCTCATGCCATCTTTCATAAGAATATCAGTACAGCTTAATGCTTCTGCGATAGCATCATCAATCAGCTTTTGTTCACTGACAGGTGGCTTGCCAAGTACAAATCCCACAACTTTGTTTTTATCACCCGGATGGCCGATACCAATCCGCAGACGATGGAAATTAGGATTATTACCAAATTTGTTCTGGATATCTTTCAGTCCGTTATGCCCGCCATTACTGCCGCCCAGCTTCATTTTTGCCACACCCGGCGGGAGATCAAGCTCATCATGCGCAACCAGAATTTCATCCGGCTGAATACGATAAAATCCGGCCAGGGCAAGAACAGACTTACCACTGAGGTTCATGAATGTCGTTGGCACCAGTAGGCGGACATCTTGCCCGTTCATATTAATGCGAGTGGTATAACCGAAAAATTTACTTTCTTCTTTTAAGGACTGGTTATGGCGCTGTGCTAATAAATCGACAAACCATGCTCCTGCATTATGACGGGTCTGAGCATATTCAGCCCCGGGGTTTGCCAGACCAACGATTAATTTTATGTTACTCACAGTTTGGTTTCGCTTATTGGCATTAATGTATTAAAAAAAGAGGCCTAGTTTACCTGCCTCAGAGCTTGAGTACAAAATTGATTATGATATTAGATAATAGGCTGTCGGTATTAAAAATAAGTGAAAATTTGTACAGCTTGTGATCACCGGCGCAATAACCTTTTTAATACTATGGCTATAATAACTAGGAGGCATCCGCTTTCGTGCTTTTGAGTTCGTTTGTAAACAAATTACGTTCACAAAAAGTATTGGAGGTTGGCTATGGGACGTAAAAAAGCGTTTATTCTGGGCAATATTTTTATGGGATTAGGCATGGCTGGGATGCTTATTAGTCTAGCCTATGTTTTGCTCAGCCATATATTTAGTATTAAGGAATCTGAATTTTTTGCGGGAGTTGCACTGGTAGGGTTATTTGTCGGTGCACTTATTTGGTTGGGTGGCGCTAGTCTTGGAGGACGGGAGCATATTACGGATAAGTATTGGTGGTTGAAAAATTATGATGAGCGCTATCGTCGCAAAAAACAACATAAACATTCGTGATTTTATTAAGATATATTTATATTTTGATATAACGCTATCATTAGTATTGCACACAATATAAAACGGGTATTTTGTTAACTGGGTTATTCACGTATTTCATTTATTTCAAGTTGCAGCGTTATCAGCTGCAACTTGAAAGGTAATGAATCTTAGAATATTGCATTAATTCCCAGACTGAAATTATAGTCAGGCTCCTCACCGCTACCTTCATTACGGGTTACAGTAATAAAACTATGTAGGTTATTGACTAGTCCCATATTCATCCCAAGGGTATATTGCCGCCAGTTTTTGCTCCGTTTACTACTTTCTATTACAAAGGAAGTTTTGGTGGCATTAATAGCACTGCGTATTTTAGTAGTGAGATCCCCGAACTGGCGATTAAACTGAACAGCAGCATAAGGATTAAAGCGACCTAACTGGGTGTCTACACGCCAGCCCAGTGTACCAACTTCAGACGTATATCTCTGACCAGAAAAGTGCATGGATGTACTGTTGTTTTCGTGTTCACGATAACCATTAACCTCACCTTTATCCCAGATAAACTGCACAATCGGGCTGGTAGTGATGACTTCAGTAACAGGAATGTTCCAGTTGGCAGTAATGCGGGCACCCCATTGTTTACCCATTGTTGAGCCAATTTCTCTACGGGTAGCTTCACCAAGCTCAATATTACGGATCAGGCTGTCGTAATTTATATGCGAATAATGGAGATCACCGCTCAGCCACGCGTTGTTATAGAGATTCCACAGTCCGTAAGCGATGACAGTATGTCCCAGTCCTTCATAAGTGTAGCTGGAAGCTAAAGTTCGTTCATCCTCGTAGTGAGAATAGAGCGCTCCCACTAATAGATTATTTGTTAGCTGGTAGTCACTACCCAACGTAAAGGTATCATTACCGCTATGTGTATAACCGCCAAATACGCCGATTTTTCCCGGTGTATTACCGGCATCGCGGAGCTGCTGTAAGTGGCCATCAAGGAATGAACGAACACCTTTGACCGGGAGTTGATTGACACTAGTTAGTGATGCCACAAGGAATGGTGCAGTATAGATTGAGGTAATGTATTGACCGGTGACATGATGAACATATGGGGTTGGGTGGAAGCCATCAGAGAATAAGAATTTTTTGTCTTTATCAAAATTTGTATCTTGTGAAGAACACTTATCAGCAAGTATTCCCTGAGGGCAAGAGTAACCTAATGTATTCTGAATACCGTAGGCATAGGGATTTTCCATGACTTCGTGTAGTAGAGCATTAATATCAGCACGCAGGATATTGCCATGACTTTGACTGATTTTATCATCTACCTGTTGGTTATAACTATCAGTGAACCCGGAGGCTTCTTGGCGGTATGTGTTATAAAGATTCTCCAAAATATCTTTAGGTAGCCCAGATTCTTTTGCCAACTTTTCAAGGAGCTTATCTATTGCCATCTCACGGGCTTCACCGCTGGGAATATCGTGTTTGTTAATCTCCTTATGGATCTTTTCTAATATTTCTTTAATTTGTTTTGGCGTTTTGTTCAGGGTTGTTAATCCCTCTGTAATCAATTCTTCCATCATTTTGGGCGTTGTTCCCACATCAGGAACGGTTGGTACGATGATTAGCCCGGCTCCGGCTTTGACCAGAGTGTTGATTTGGTTTGATGTAGCATTTGCACTGGCATCAACAATTTCATGTGATTTTTTAGAATCATCCGAAATAATATTATAGGCTAGTAAAGCAGCAGTAATGTCATTACCACCGACCCAATGAATATAGATACCATTTGGATCGGCTTTTCCTCCGTGTTGTTTAAGATAATTATCCAGCTGCTTTTCTGTTGTATCCTGGTGTTTTGGCATCGGCAGTGCGGTTGCACCGCCTTCAGCGTAGTTAGTTCCGTTTTTATTGGAAGGCGTTAAGTCTTTACCGGTAATGTGGCGGCTCACATATTCATCATACAGTTCACTATTTGCTCCGTCGGTTGTATAACGCCCGTTATTTCCGCCGTCACTCAGACTATCGCCGAAGACATAGGTAGTGTCATAAGCATAGGAATTTGTAATGAAACTGGTTAAAAGTAGTGTTGTAGTTGATATTCCGAAAAGTACTTTTTTCATTGGAGTTCTCCAGAGAACGTAGCCATTGCTTTCCTCTCAGCTCTTATCCCCCGATATGGTTGGATTAAGAGTTGATTCCTTATATTCCCTGATAATTTCAATACGATATTACTTCTGGTTACTTATACGAAAAATCAACGTGATGCGGATGTATGTATATAGAAAGAGAAAATATGACGAGACAAGAAAAGCGCAAGGGAGAGATTATTTTCCCTTGCGCTTTATTTTGCTTGTTGTTTTTTAGCTTTATTTTTTACGACATCAAATCAGAAGCGAGAGCTGACACCCAGACTGAAATTGTAGTTTGCATCCTGCGAACTGCCTTCATTACGGGTAACAGAAGCAAAACCATGGATATTACCGAACAGGTTGGCATTCGCACCTATAGTATATTGGCGCCAGTCTCTGCTCTGTTTACTGCTATCCGTAACAAACAATGTTTTGGTGGAGTTAATCGCACTGCTTAGTTTGTACTGGGTATCGCCGAACTGGTGGTTAAACTGAATGGAGGCATATGGGTTAAAACGCCCCAACTGGGTATCTACACGCCAGCCCAGTGTGCCGACTTTAGAAGTGTAGTTTTGGTCACTGAAATGCATGGCAGAACTGTTATCGCCGGATTCACGATAACCTTTAACATCACCTTTATCCCAGCTGAACTGCACAATCGGGCTGGTGGTGACGATATCAGTGACAGGAATATCCCAGTTAGCGGTAAGACGGGCACCCCATTGTTTACCGGTAGTTGAGCCTGTTTCTTTGCGGTTTGCCTGACCAAGCTGGATACTACGGGTCAGGCTATCGTAATTGATACGGGCATAGTGAATATCACCACTCAGCCATGCGTTATCAAAGATGTTCCACAGTGCATAACCGGTTGCCACATGCCCATTGCCTTCGTAAGTAAAGTTAGAAACAGAGGAACGATCAAATTTGTTGTTGGAGTACAGGGCGCCCAGTAAAAAGTTTTCCGCCAGTTGGTAATCGCCGCCTAACGTAAAGGAATCATGACGGTTATCGGTATAGCTACCGAAAACTCCAAATTTTCCCTGTTCATTGCCGGTATGGCGTAGCTGTTGCAGATGACCATCAAGGGAGGCACGGGTGCCTTTAACCGGGGTGCGGTTGACTTGATTCAGGGTCATCACTTGGGATGGGGCGATAAGGGTGGAGTAGATATATTGGTCTATCATCCTTTGTGCTATTGGTGTTGGATGGAAATCATCAGAGAATAAGAACTTCCTGATCTCATCTTCCGTTATGGTACATTTAGTTGAAGATTGTCCCTGAGGGCATTCATAACCCAACGTGTTGCTAATGCCATAAGGAGTTGGGTTTTCGATAACTTCGTTTAATAGACCATTAATGTCGGCACGTAAAATATTCCCCTTGTTTTCACTGATTCCTTTCTCAACTAATGCGTTATACTCTTCGGTCAGGTTTGTGCCACCCTTACTTGCTTTGTCATAGATGGTAATTAGTTGTTCATATATTTTTTGGGCTACGGCTTCAGCTTTGGCTTTATCTGCTGGTGTTTTGGCATTGTCAACATTAGCTGTTTTTTCTGCCATTTTTTTCAATACACCCTCAAGGACAGTGCGGCGGATAGCACCAGATGGGGTATCATAACCGTTAAGACCATCACGGACTGGGGTTAAAACTGCGCTGGTTTGTGCTTTGTATCCGTCGCTATTTTCGATTTCTTGTGTAATATTTTTTTTATCTTGTTCTGATAGCTTGGTATAGTCCTCAAGACTAATATTTCTTTCCTTTAATTTAGAATCTAAAACCTGATTAAAAATACCTTGACGAAGTAGAGTGTTTAGTACTCTGGGAGTTGTACCGACATCAGGAACATTCTGTACAATAACCAACCCTGCACCGCGTTTAACAAGCTCGTTGATCTGGGCTGCGGTGGCGGCAGCGCTGTTTTTGACGATGTAATGCGCTTTGTCTGGATTTGACTGTCCAGCTATTAAAGCTGCTGCCAAGTCATTACCACCTATCCAATGAATATAGATTCCGTTAGGATCGGCTTTTCCATTGGTACTTGCGTAATATTCATCGAGTTGACTCTGTGTTGTATTATTAGGCTCTTCAGTATTTGCTTCCCAGGTAGCAGTAGCTCTACCTCTGGCATAGTTAGTACCCTTATTATCTGATGAGATTAGCTCTTTATTCATCCATCTTTGAGCCAGATATTTAGTATATGAAAGGCAAATATCGCTTTCATATTTTGTCGTATAACATCCGTTATTCCCGATATCGCTCAAGCTATCGCCAAAAACATAAACCTTATTATAAGTCTTAGCATAAGAAACGGTGCTGACTGAAAGCGCTAATAGGGCAGGTGCAAATAAAAAAGACTTTTTCACTGGTATTCTCCATAAATAGTTTTTGTTATTTATCAGTTCCCCAATTTTTTAATGACGAAGTCTGAGCAACGACTTTTCGGAAGTTTTGAGGTGCTGACAGGTGAAATATTTTGTGAGTTCGATCAAATTGTTAACTATTTGATAACAATTGACTAAATTAGAGTATGTTCAAACGTAAAAAATAATCCATATCACATTGAATTATTTGTAAATAATGTGATGTCTGACCAGTGTGTCTGAAATAGTTAACCCAGTATATTTATATTATTTCAGTGTTAAGTTTTATGCGGGTTTAGGCTGAGGACGGGATTTGAAAGGGATGAAAAAATGCAGGGCAACAATATTGTGCCCTGCATTTTTAATTAATCAGCTGATTAAAATTAATCGACTTATATCGGATTTATTGCCTACAAAATTAGAAGCTGGCATTGATACCTAAGCTGAAATCATAGTTAGCATCTTGTGCACTGCCTTCATTACGGGTGACGGATGCAAAACCGCGTACGTTACCAAATAGATTGGCATTCGCACCTACAGTATATTGACGCCAGTCTTTGCTCTGTTTGCCACTATCCACAACAAACGATGTTTTGGTGGAATTAATCGCACTACGCATTTTAGACTGAGTATCGCCGAACTGGTGATTAAACTGCACAGACGCATATGGGTTGAAACGACCCAGCTGAGTATCTACACGCCAGCCCAGCGTAGCGATTTTAGAGGTGTAACTCTGGTCACTGAAGTGCATGGCTGAACTTTGATGACCAGATTCACGATAGCCTTTAACATCACCTTTATCCCAGCTGAACTGCACAATCGGGCTGGTGGTTACGATGTTGGTGACTGGGATATCCCAGTTGGCAGTAAGACGGGCACCCCATTGTGTACCTGTAGTGGAGCCTACTTCTCTGCGAGTTGCCTGACCCAGTTTGATGCTACGGGTTAAGCTGTCGTAATTGATGTCCGCATAGTGGAGATCACCACTTAACCATGCTTTGTTAAATACGTTCCACAAACCATAGGCAGTGGCAACATGTGCATCACTTTGATAAGAGAAGTTAGAGGTCGGTGAACGCTCAGTATTATCGTTAGAGTACAGAGCACCCAGTAACAGACTTTCTGTCAGCTGATAATCACCACCTAAGGTAAAGGTGGTATTACGGCCGCCGCTATAGCCACCGAATACACCCGTTTTCCCCTGTTCATTACCACCGCTGCGCAGTTGTTGCAGATGACCATCAAGGGAAGCACGCGTACCTTTAACCGGAGCACGGTTGACCTGATTCAGGGTCATAACCTGTGATGGGGCAATATAGATGGATTCTATGTATTGGCCCATAATTTTGTGTGCTAGTGGTGTTGGGTGGAATTGATCAGCGAATAAAAATTCTCTGATATTATTGAATTCAGGATTATCCTTTCCGTCTATTTTAGAAACACATTCACTGGCTGACTGTCCCTGAGGGCAGGCATAACCTAATGTATTTTGAATACCATAACTATAAGGATTGTCGATCACTTCCTTGAGCAGACCGTTGATATCGGCACGCAGGATATTGCCCTTGCTCTCGCTGATTTGTTTATCCACTAATTCGTTATAAGCATCGGTGAGTTTTGTTGCACCTTCACTGGCACCATTATAAGCGGTAATAAGTTGCTTATATAATTCTTCAGTTTTAGCGTTGATTTCCGCCTCAACTTTAGCTTTTTTCTCTGGTGTATCGGCCTTGTCAATTTCAGCTTGAGCGGATTTTGCGGCTGCCTTTGCGGCAACTACTTTCAAGGTGCCTTCAAGGACTTTATTACGGAAAACACCAGAAGGAGTTTCGTAACTATTAATACCATCATGGACTAAGGTTAAGGTTTCTTTGCTTGCTTTCTGGAAGTTAGGATCATTTTTGATTTTTTGTTCAATGGCTACTTTGTCAGCGGCTTCTTTTTTGTCTTTTGTTGGTTCGTTAAAAACATTAGGGTCAATACCTTTAGCGACTAAAGCTTGATTAAACATAGCTTGGCTAAGTAATGTTTCTAACATTCTTGGAGTAGTACCCACATCAGGCACGGTTGGTGCGATGACCAGCCCGGCACCAGCGTTCACCAATTGAGTGATCTGCCTTGATGCTTCTGTCGCACTTTTCCCGACAATGTCATACGATTCAGAAGGGTCCTTCGGATTTTTACTTCCCGCGATTAATGCTGCTGCAAGATCATTCCCACCTACCCAATGGATATAGATTCCATTAGAGTCAGCCTGTTGATTATGCTGTGCCAAATACTGACTTACCTGTTCCTTAGTCCCAAGACCACGCTCACTATATTCTTTCAGAGCTGTCGATCCTGCTTGTGAATAGTTGGTGCCGCCTTCTTCACTGGAGGGTTTTAATTCGATATTTGCAAGTTTTTTAGCAAGATATTCATTATAAAGCTGGCTAGTTTTACCATCCGTTGTGAAACGTTCTACACCTTTAGTATTTCCAGTATCACTCAAACTATCACCAAAAACATAAAGATGGTCATAAGCATGGGCATTAGAAATGGTGCTGATTGAAAGTGCTAACAGTGCTGGTGTGAATAAAAATGCCTTTTTCATTAGCATTATCCTTACTTAAATAGTTTTTATTTATCAGCAACATCGGCTTTTTTTAATGGCAAAGCCTGAGCGACGCCTCTTCATAAGTTTGAAGGTGCTGATAGGTTGAATATGTCTGATTGATATCTGGCTGGTCAGATCAATAATCTATGGGGAACAACTTTTCTGGGTTGAATGGTGTTTCCTGTCTGAGTAGTCCAAATGAGCCTGAAATTTATCTCATCAGATAATTTTAATTTTTTCGATGAAAAATATTTACTAACATAATTGTTGTTTTTTTAAGGTATTTTTATCGTCAGTTTTCAAAACAGCGACAGGTTAGCAGCAACCACAAGGGCGCACCAGTATTGTTACGCTTATAGAGAACTGGACGTACCAGATGATTTGTTATGCACAGATATGACTGCTGTTTTTCTGTTCTGATATGTCGATGGTGAGTTTTCTGGAGATATAAATCATAAGACAGATTAACTTGTTGATATTAATTATTATTTTTGGGTTGTGAATATTCTTTTGATTAATTAAACCAATATCTAATTATTTCATCCGATTGTTAAATAAACAGAAAAACCCGCTGGTACAGGCGCACCAACGGGTTTTTGCAGCGATGATTTATTTAATCACTTGTATAAGTTTGTGCTCAAAATCTGCACTGGCTTATATCTTAGTGTTCAAACATTGCAGAGATTGACTCTTCATTGCTGATACGGCGGATTGCTTCAGCGAGCATGCCAGACAGTGTCAGAGTACGAACTTTGTTCAACGCCTTGACCTCATCAGACAGAGGAATTGTGTCACAGACAATAAATTCATCTATCACTGAGTTCTTGATGTTTTCTACAGCATTACCAGAGAAGATTGGGTGTGTCGCATAAGCAAATACCCGTTTCGCTCCGCGCTCTTTCAGGGCTTCAGCGGCTTTACACAGCGTGCCACCTGTGTCGATCATGTCATCAACCAGAATACAGTCACGGCCTGCAACATCACCAATGATGTGCATAACTTGAGAAACGTTCGCACGTGGGCGGCGCTTATCAATAATAGCCATGTCAGTATCATTCAGCAGCTTAGCAATAGCACGGGCGCGAACAACACCACCAATGTCTGGAGAAACAACAATCGGGTTTTCCAGCCCTTTCTGGAGCATATCTTCCAGAAGGATTGGGCTACCAAATACATTATCAACCGGAACATCAAAGAAGCCTTGGATCTGCTCGGCGTGCAGGTCAACCGTGAGAACACGGTCTACACCAACGCTGGACAAAAAGTCCGCAACGACTTTGGCAGTGATAGGCACACGCGCTGAACGAACACGACGATCCTGACGCGCATAACCAAAGTAAGGAATTACCGCAGTAATACGTCCGGCAGAAGCGCGACGCAGCGCATCGACCATAACGACCAATTCCATCAGGTTATCGTTGGTTGGTGCACAAGTGGACTGGATGATGAATACATCGCCACCGCGTACATTTTCATTGATTTGAACACTGACTTCACCGTCGCTGAAACGACCGACAGCAGCGTCTCCCAGGCTTGTGTACAGACGGTTGGCAACACGTTGTGCTAGTTCAGGGGTGGCATTACCAGCAAAAAGCTTCATATCGGGCACGAGAAAAACCTCAGGCTTGCGTCCAGAGAGATATTGTTGACCAATCAAACCGCTACTCATTAAAGCAAAACAACGATCCATTGGTTCAATAACATGTTTATCCCAGAGCTGTTTGTTTGCAGCGAAATGTATGCAATGGTGAAATATTAACGCCACGCGCAACAAAGCCCTGCATCCACTCTGGGGCTTGATTTAACACCTTACGGGCTGATGCTTCTGATTCGAACTCGCCGAAAACACATGCACCTGTCCCGGTCAGGCGTGACGGAGTGTATTCTAACAGCCATGAAAGAAGCTGTTCAACCTTACGGAAACGTTTTCTTGCGATTGGCTCACAATCATTTTTGAATGGTGCCTGTAATAATGCGGGTAAAGTGCGGATCGGAGAATTTCTTTTTAATTCAGGATCTGTGAATATTTTTGGGGTCGGGATCTCAATTCCGGGGTGAGCAACCAGAAACCATTTCTCTTCAGGTGAGGCTGGTTGCAATTTTTCACCGATGCCTTCGGCAAAAGCTGCGTGCCCTTTAACGAAGACAGGAACGTCTGCGCCGAGAGTGACGCCAAGTTGTGCCAGTTCATCATCCGACAGGTTTGTCTGCCAGTGATAGTTCAGGGCAATCAGTACCGTGGCTGCATTGGAAGAACCTCCACCCAGACCGCCACCCATGGGCAAACGTTTATGAATGTGGATATCTGCGCCCCGGTATTGGGTGCCGATTGACTGCTTTTCAGCGTGCTCTTGTAATAACCGCGCAGCCCGGACGATCAGATTATCGTCATTTGGCACGCCTTTAACAGGTGTCAGCAGGCGGATCTGATTATCCTGACGGGGAGTGATGGTTATTTCATCACCATAATCCAGAAACTGAAACAGTGTTTGTAGTTCATGATAGCCATCAGAACGGCGTCCGGTGATATATAAAAATAAATTTAATTTTGCCGGAGAAGGCCAGGTTAAAGTCATTATTGGGTAGTCCAGTTATCCATTTTCAGTTTAATACGGTTTTTACCTTGGGTCAGTTCCAGCCGGTTTGGTAAGGCGGGAGTCATTGACGTATCGTATCCCTGATAATTTACCTGCCAGATTTCACCATTTTCTTTATCGCTTACTGATTTAAGCAGATAGTTTTTATCCAGCTGAAAATCGCGGGCATTGCCGGGCAGGCCGATAATCCAGCTTTTCAGATTATCCAACGGAATATTCATATTGGTCAGTTTATAAATCAGTTCTTCCGGATTATTACTGATATATTTTTTCCCTTCATTGTCAGTAATCTGGGTGATATTAGGCTGAACAGTTAATTCCAGCTCAGTTGTCCCTAAGGGATTCAGCAGAAGTAGCTTGTAGTTATTTGCCGCATATTGTTGCCAGAAAAAACGGGCATACACTTTTTTTTCATTTGCCAGATAAGCGAAAGATCCCCGGGTTTGATAATGAGTCAAATTTTGCAATTGTGTTTTGCGATCATTCCATTGCGGGGAACTCATTGACCCTGTTCCGTCTGGTGCCTGTGTAACGGTACAGGCCGTCAGCAGAACAGCGGAGAGGGGGAGTAAACGAAAAAATGATGATATTTTCATAGGGTAGCCCAATGGTGTGATAGCGAGTAATGTGCAATCAAAGTCTATAATCAAGGAGGTAATTTAGCGAAGTTTCGTTAAAATTTCCCGAATAATTATAGTCGAACTGTTTGATTGACTTTTATTGAACTGTTGCATCAAGTAGAATGCTCAACCAATGAGAGTCCTTACGAAAGGTGTAGGTTTATGAGAATGATTATTAATATTGTTATGAGCCAATGCCAGATAACTCAACGCAGTTAAGATGACTTTATTAGCACTCGGTATAAATCACAAAACAGCGCCTGTTTCTTTGCGTGAACGGGTAGCTTTTTCTCCCGATACGATAGGGCTTGCACTTGATAATCTGCTCCAGCAGCCGCTGGTGAGAGGCGGGGTTGTGCTGTCAACCTGTAATCGTACTGAACTGTATCTCAGTGTTGAACAGCAGGACAACCTGAAAGAGCAACTCATCAATTGGTTATGCGAATATCACCAGTTAAGCCACGATGAACTCAACACGAGCCTTTACTGGCACCTGGGGAGTGATGCTGTCAGCCATTTAATGAGGGTTGCCAGCGGTCTGGATTCACTGGTGCTTGGTGAACCTCAAATTTTAGGTCAGGTGAAAAAAGCCTTTTCTGAATCGCAGAGCTACCAATCCTTATCAGGGGAATTAGAGCGCCTGTTCCAGAAATCATTTTCTGTTGCCAAACGGGTCAGAACTGAAACAGAAATTGGGGCGAATGCGGTTTCTGTCGCTTTTGCTGCCTGTACGCTCGCCCGGCAGATCTTTGAGTCGCTTTCTCAGTTAAATATTCTGCTGGTGGGAGCCGGGGAAACGATTGAGCTTGTCGCCCGTCATCTTAAAGAGCACCGGGTTAACCATCTTATGATTGCCAACCGCACGAAAGAGCGTGCGTATACGTTGGCGAATGAGGTGAATGCGGAAGTGATATCCTTGTCAGAAATTGATACCCGACTGGCAGAAGCAGATATAGTCATTAGTTCTACAGCCAGTCCTTTACCGATTATTGGTAAAGGAATGGTCGAACGGGCACTAAAATTACGTCGTAATCAACCCATGTTGCTGATTGATATTGCTGTTCCCCGAGATATCGAGCCGGATGTTGAGAAATTGAGTGATGCCTATTTGTACAGCGTTGATGACTTACAGGCCATTATTCAGCAAAATCTTGCGCAACGTAAAGCGGCGGCTGTGATTGCTGAAGGAATTGTACAACAAGAGAGCACTCATTTTATGGATTGGTTGCGTTCGCAGGGCGCAGTTAATACAATTCGCGAATATCGGGAACAGGCAGAAAAAATCAGGGCTGAGATGACTGCAAAAGCATTAATGTCCATACAGCAGGGTGCTGACGCAGAACAGGTCATCAACCAGTTAACTCACCAATTGACGAATCGTCTGATCCATACACCAACTAAATCACTCCAAAAGGCTGCCAGTGACGGCGATTTAGAACGCCTGAATCTCCTGCGGGACAGCCTTGGGCTGGATCCATAACCCTATTCTAAATAAGGTCTGATATTACGAATGAAGCCTTCTATTGTCGCTAAACTGGAAGCATTGCAAGAACGCCATGAAGAAGTACTGGCTCACCTCGGTGATGCCGAAGTGATCGCTGATCAAGAGCGTTTCCGTGCATTATCAAAGGAATATGCTCAACTTACCGATGTAACTAGCTGTTTCAAATCCTGGAAAACAATTCAGGATGACTTACAGACAGCCGAGATGATGCTTGATGATCCTGAAATGAGGGAAATGGCGCAGGAAGAACTCAAGGACGCAAAAATTCGTAATGAAGAGTTGGAGCAGCAACTCCAGTTATTGCTGTTACCAAAAGATCTGGATGATGAGCGCAACTGTTTTCTCGAAGTTCGTGCGGGAACCGGTGGTGATGAAGCGGCAATATTTGCCGGAGATCTGTTCCGCATGTATAGCCGTTACGCCGAATCTCGTCGTTGGAAAGTAGAGATTATGAGTGCCAACGAAGGGGAACATGGCGGTTACAAAGAGGTTATCGCGAAAGTTTCTGGTGAGCAGGTTTATGGGCATTTGAAATTTGAATCAGGCGGTCATCGTGTTCAACGTGTGCCGGAAACAGAATCTCAGGGTCGTATCCATACTTCAGCCTGTACAGTAGCGGTATTGCCGGAAATCCCGGAAGCTGAATTGCCGGAAATCAGCTCAGCAGACCTGAAAATTGATACCTTCCGTTCTTCCGGTGCGGGTGGTCAGCACGTTAATACCACCGACTCCGCGATCCGAATTACCCATATTCCTACCGGAATTGTGGTGGAATGTCAGGACGAACGTTCGCAACATAAAAATAAAGCTAAAGCATTATCTGTATTGGGTGCCCGTATTCGTGCTGCTGAAATGCAGAAGCGTCAGGAAGCTGAAGCCTCTGAGCGCCGCAACCTGCTTGGTTCCGGTGACCGTTCAGATCGCAACCGGACTTATAACTTCCCGCAAGGGCGAGTGACTGACCACCGCATCAACCTGACGCTATACCGCCTTGATGAAGTCATGGAAGGCAAACTGGATATGTTGATCCAGCCAATCATTACCGAATATCAGGCTGACCAGTTATCTGCACTGTCAGAGCAGGATTAATGAACTATCAACATTGGCTGCAATACGCAGCGGCTCAGTTATCTGATAATTTGCCTGCTGGTAGCAGCCCTAAGCGAGAGGCGGAGATCCTGTTGGGGCATGTGACAGGTCGCTCCCGTACCTACCTGATAGCATTTAGTGAAACGTCCATTTCAGGAGAAGAATCCCTTCAGCTTGATGGCTTACTGGTTCGCCGACTGAAAGGTGAACCAATCGCTTATATTGTCGGTGAGAAAGAGTTCTGGTCATTACCACTCGCAGTCTCACCCGCAACCCTGATCCCGCGACCTGACACGGAGTGTCTGGTGGAAAAAGCGCTTGAATTGTTGCCGGAAACGCCGGCACAAATCCTCGATCTTGGCACGGGAACGGGCGCGATCGCTCTGGCACTGGCAACTGAAAGGCGTGATTGCCATGTCACGGGGGTCGATATTAATCCTGAAGCAGTCATACTGGCAAAAAACAATGTTGAAAAGATCAATATTGGAAAAGTCAATGGACAAGAAGCCATTCACAATGTGAATTTTTTACAAAGTGAGTGGTTTTCTGCAGTGGGTGACAGACAATTTGATATGATTGTCAGTAATCCCCCGTATATAGATGAGAATGACCCTCACCTGAAAGAAGGGGATGTTAGGTTTGAACCGGCCACTGCATTGATTGCCGCACAAAATGGTTTGGCGGATTTACAGGCAATAGTGGAACAGGCCCGCCATTTTCTATTACCGAATGGATGGCTGTTATTGGAGCATGGCTGGAAACAGGGAGCAGTTGTCAGGAACCTGTTTTTAGAGAAGGGTTATCATCAGATAGCGACTTTTCAGGATTATGGTGGTAATGAACGTATCACGGTAGGTCGATGGAATAAAAATGAAACCCATAACTAATTATGAATTCAATGATGCTCCCCTGATTGACGGTATTATTCTGGTATCAAAGGCTATTCGCCCTGATTTCCCTCAGGCATTAGTGTCAGAGCAGTTAACTGCGTTAGTCGAAGAAGCACAGCAGGCACTTTTTTCAATCAATGGCCATAAAGAAAAACTGCAATCATTACTGACACTTTTTTATCAGGAGTGGAAGTTTGGTGGAGCAAATGGGGTGTACTGTCTATCGGATACTCTATGGCTGGATAGTGTAATTGTTTCCCGTCAGGGTGCACCGGTTGCACTGGGTGCGCTATTTGTGCATATCGCTCAGATGTTGGATATTCCTATAACGCCGGTAATATTTCCGACCCAGTTGATATTACGTATTGATTTGCCTGATCAACCTGCCTGGTTTATTAACCCCATGAATGGGGAAACGCTTAATGAACATATCCTTGATGTCTGGCTGAAAGGTAACATTGGCCCGACTGTCCGGCTGGAAAAGAAAGACTTACAGGAAGCCGATAACAGCAGCTTAGTACGCAAAATCACTGATACGATCAAAGTTTCTCTGATGGAAGAAAAAAAGATGGAACTGGCACTCAAAGCCAGTGAAGTGGTGCTGATGTTTGATCCGGATGACCCGTATGAAATCCGTGATCGTGGGCTTATTTATGCCCAGCTTGATTGTGATCATATTGCGGTTTCAGATCTGAGTTACTTTGTAGAACATTGTCCTGAAGACCCTATCTCAGAGATGATAAAAATGCAGATTAATTCTATAGATAGAGAACGCCGAACCATAGTGCTGCACTGACCTTACTACCGTATTGGTAGTCAGGTATTAAGCGGATGGTGGCAGAGTTACTCACACCTGATTTGGTGTTTTATTAAAATTTTTTACCCTTAACAACAGAAGGTATAAGCATGCAACAGAAAGTGGTTAATATTGGTGATATCAGGGTCGCAAATGATCTGCCATTTGTGTTGTTTGGTGGCATGAATGTCCTGGAATCACGGGATTTGGCCATGAAGATTTGTGAACACTATGTCACGGTGACACAAAAACTGGGCATTCCTTATGTTTTTAAAGCCTCTTTTGATAAGGCTAACCGCTCTTCTATCCGTTCTTACCGTGGCCCGGGCCTTGAAGAGGGAATGAAAATTTTTCAGGAACTGAAACAAACCTTCGGCGTAAAAATTATTACTGATGTACACGAACCCGCGCAAGCACAACCTGTAGCTGAAGTGGTTGATGTTATCCAACTTCCTGCTTTTCTTGCTCGCCAGACCGATCTGGTGGAAGCGATGGCGAAAACGGGTGCAGTGATTAATGTTAAAAAACCCCAGTTTGTCAGCCCGGGGCAAATGGGCAATATCGTCGAGAAATTCAAAGAAGGCGGTAATGATCAGGTGATTTTGTGTGACCGTGGCAGCAACTTCGGTTATGACAATCTGGTTGTAGATATGCTGGGCTTTGGTGTGATGCAACAGGCAACCAACGGTTCACCGATCATTTTCGATGTGACTCATGCTTTACAGTGCCGTGATCCATTCGGTGCAGCTTCCGGCGGACGCCGCGGGCAGGTTGCTGAACTGGCTCGTGCGGGAATGGCTGTGGGTATCGCAGGTTTATTCCTCGAAGCACATCCAGACCCGGAAAATGCAAAATGTGACGGCCCATCTGCTCTGCCACTGGCAAAATTGGAAGCATTCCTGATGCAGATGAAAGCCATTGATGATGTAGTGAAAAGCTTTCCTGAGCTGGATACCAGTAAATAATTCTTGAGCTGGTCGGATGTATTGCTGAAATTGCGGTTGCAGATAAATATATACCCAATGGATTTCAAGTTGCATCGCGGCGGCAAGGGAGTTCATCCCCGGGAGCATAGATAACTATGTGACCGGGGTGAGTGAGCGCAGCCAACAAAGAGGCAACTTGAAAGACGAAGGGTATACCTTGTAACCGCATATTTTAATTATTGATGGGAGGCTTTATCCAGTGAGACACAAATTTCAGGTGGATATTCCACTTTCATCTCTTTTAATGCCTTAGGTAAAGTCGCATAAAAACTGAGTTGCCCTGCAATGGGTGTGACTTTAGCTCTTGCCAGTGTTTTCAAAGGTTGGAAGGGGATATCACAGACAACAACCTGTTTCGACTCTTTAGCCATCTCGCGAACAAAACTCTGAAAAGCATGTAACCCGCCTGCATCCAGTACAGGAACCGCATCCCACTGCATAATGATGTTTTGATATTCAGCACTTTCTTCTTTTAATTCAGTAAAAATGCGCTCCGCAGCTGCAAAGAAAAGTGGCCCGTTAATCCGAACAACCAAGAATCCTTTCTCAGCATCTGTTATGGCAGAAGTGCTGATACGGGTCATATTGGCGATTTTACGCATAAACAGTAGTGATGCCAGAACGATGCCTACAGTAATTGCGATCACCATATCAAACAGAACGGTCAATGACATGCATAGCAGCATCACAATAATGTCATCTCTGGGTGCATGGCGAATTAAATCCACCACTTTATGGGCTTCACTCATATTCCAGGCCACAATCAGTAAAATAGCGGACATTGCAGCTAACGGTAAGTACGAAAGCATGGGGGCCAGAAGCAGTAAAGTTAATAACACCAATAAAGAGTGAATCACTGTGGCGACAGGGGAGGTTGCTCCGGCTCGCACATTAGCTGCAGAACGGGCAATAGCGGCGGTGGCTGTGATACCACCAAAGAAGGGTGCAGCAATATTGCCTAAGCCTTGCCCGACCAACTCACTGTTGGAATGATGTTTTTTTCCTGTCATACCATCAAGAATGACCGCACACAGTAAAGATTCAATCGCGCCTAACATAGCCATTGAAAATGCAGCAGGCATTAATGCGGAAATTGTATTCCAGCTAATATCGAAAGAAGGAGAATTCGGTAAATTCCACGGCAATACAAACTGAGGCAGGATTGGCGGAATGCCCTGACCTTGTGTTCCATCCTCCAGCGTATAACTGAATGAAGAGCCGATAGTAGCTACATCATGCCCCAGCAGATGCATTATTCCCATAATAGCCGTTCCGGCAGCTAAAGCAGGTAAGTGACCCGGTAACTTTAATCCCAGTTTGGGCCAGAAGATTAATATCAGAAGGGTAGTCAAGCCAATAATTGTGTCACTAAAATGAAATGAAGGAATTGCCTGAGAGAGAGTAATGACTTTATCGATATAGTTTTCCGGAACTTCGCTGATTTGCAAGCCAAAGAAATTTTGTATCTGCATGGTGGCAATCGTGATAGCAATGCCGGAAGTGAACCCAAGGGTTACAGAAAGCGGAATGTATTCGATAAGGCGACCCAGACGAGCCAGACCCATAACAATCAGGATAACACCGGACATGAGTGTCGCTATCAATAGGCCACTCAGGCCAAATTGTTGTGATACCGGATAGAGAATGACGACAAAGGCGGCAGTCGGCCCGGATACGCTATAACGTGAACCGCCGGTAATGGCGATAACGATACCGGCGATTGCTGCGGTATAAAGACCATACTGCGGTGCCACTCCACTCCCTATAGCCAGAGCCATTGCCAGAGGAATAGCGATAATACCCACAGTGATACCAGCAATGATATCTTTGATAAAACGGGAGAAAGAGTAAGATTCTTTCCAGCAAGCGTCAATAAATGCGCTAAAAATCCGTATTCCATTGATTTTTTTAGTATTCATTTCATGTAAGACCTAAGAATAAAAGATCCATTTATACACTTTGTCATTCAAGTTGCTTGCCGCCGCGATGTATCTTGAAGTCCATTGTGTATAGTGGATTGAAATAAGAAACAGAGATAAGGATATCGCTTTAGTTACCTAATAAAGGTGTTATACGTCAAAAAGTTACCTGATAGGTTAGCGTTGAATAAATAAAAATCAAACGAATGCTGTTTTTGATGATATTGTTTTGAGATCAGAGATGATGAATTTTTAAATGTAGATTTATTGACAGATAGCAACATGAGGTACTATTTTTATATGTAATTACTATTTTTGGTAACGATCAAGATTAGTGAATAAAAAATTATAAATCAATAAGTTGTTCAAATTTCCTGTATCAGTACAAAAGTATTAATGGCGAACGCTATAAGACTGGCCATTATATGTGAGTGACTTATTAATATAAGAGACTTTTAGCTTAATAACAGGTTAATTATATTTTTATAATGGTTAAATTTAAAAAATTCTTTATGGATTGAAGTAATTGTTTGATAATGGTAGGAGGAGTGTTTTATGGGCTTAATAAATAAAATATTTATATTAATAGTCATAGTATTATCATTTTCATCATTATCTGGCATAGCAGCAGATGATATGGATGATAACCCGTTATCTGAAAATGATATAAGATCCTCTGTTGTCGGATTATTTTATGATTTGGATCGTAATCCTTATAATCCTGTAGTAGGGTATGGCAGTGTAATGCGATATATATTGCCTGATCCTCTTTTATTTATACGTTACATTTATCCGCCGGAGGGGCATGTTGATATTTATATAGCACCACTTATGCGCCGCGCTGTAAATTATTGGAATAATGTATTAGGTGTACATTTCACTATTGCTGAAGGGCATGTTGGGGGGCCTTCAAATTTCGTGGTACAAACTATGTTGCCCACTATGTTAGATACCAGTCATAGTGACTATTACTTGGGGGATTTAGAAGCGTTCACGATTTTTCCTTATTCGAGACAATACGAAGAAGATCGATTTGATTATGGTATTACGTCATCAGGAATATATATGGCACCAGAAATCGAAGTATCTTCTTTACTTTTCACTACCTGGATAGAAACTATGGGGCTCGATCATTCTTTTAGAGAGTATGCAGAGCTTCATACATATACAATTCTACTTCATGAGATTGGTCATGCTCTAGGATTAGTACATCCTGAAGATTTAATTCGTGGAAGAAGAAACACTGTTACAGATACGAGTCCGGGACATTCTAGAAGGCATCAATACGTCGAATATTCGGTTATCAATCAGCATCATGTACCGATAATGCTTATAAGTTCAGTGGCTTTTCTACTAAGTTTGCATAACCAAATTGGTGAAGACTTAAACTTTAATAATATTGTTGTATCTAGTGAGGAAAGAAGATTGGTGGAAAACCAGGTTTCTATGATTTGTCTTCCAAGACAGATTCAAAATAATGCCAAAATATCTTCTAGTAAAAAAAATGATGAATGTAATTATCATGGAGTTTACCCTGTAGCAAAAATGATAGTGCCAATTATGTCTATATTAAATTAACGAAGGTCTTAATTTATCATTATGAAAATTTTTAATAAAATAATATGAGCCAGTGAATACTGGCTCATATTATTTTCAACGATAAACACGCTTAGCAATTGAAACGGAAAAGATACCCCAGTTATCTGTTAACTGGTATAACTTCTCAAATCCGGCCGCTTCCACCAATGCATCCATTTCACCTTGTGTGCGACGTCGCATGATCCACGGTTCATTTTCTCGGTGGCTTGAAAGAACACGAGCAATAATTTCAAGCTGCGGATGCCACGGCTGGCTGGTATATATCAGATAACCATTTTCTGTAATAGCTTCAGCAAGCCCGTGTAGGGAATTTCTGACCAGATTATTATCAGAAAATAATTCGTAGAGGCCTGAAACAATTCCCAGTGTTGGCGCGGGTGTTATTGAGGCTATGCTATCAGCATCAAAAGCATTTCCGATAACAAACTGAATCTTTTCTGACAAATGGCGTTCTTCAATATAAGCCTGCCCCTGACGTACATTAATATCGCTATAATCTCTCAATAAAACAGAATCAACTTTACTGAACTCATTGATGGCATCGAGAACATAGCGCCCATGCCCGGCAGCAATATCCACAATATGTACTGGCATTTTTTGTTCATGCAAACAACGAATGGCCTGTCGGATCAGCGTTTCGATATGAATTTTACGTTGCCGTATACCACGCCAGCCAATGCTGTTCAGGTAGTGTTTATCCAGCAGTCTCCCCCAAATTCCCTGACCTTGTGGCTGATCACGGTAGATATAATCCAGTGTAGAACCCGAATCAAATCCTGTTGTAAGACCCAGCCGTATTCCTTCTGAAGCCTTACCTAAGTGACTTTTCATGGCCTTACGCATTAATTTATAAGCGAGGTTTTTGGCACTGAAATGAGGAAGAGAGGTACTGAGTGCACGAAACTCATCGGCGGAGTAGCTCCAGATATCTTGTTGCTCATAGTTATGCTGGTAACGTGGAATAGCAAAAATACGTTCCAGAAAAAGCCGGATCTTATCAAAAATAAGGTGTCGATCTTTTTCACCCAGCGTATCGTGATAGAAACCTGCCATGACATGTTTCTCTTTTATTGGGCTACTTAATTGCTGGTAGAACTGGTGCTGTGGTTTTGAATTCACAACATAATCACTGCCTGAAATGAATAATTGAGTAGGAAGTGTGATCGCGGCGGCATCTTTAACGACACGTTCTGAGGTTTGATAAAGCTCCAGCAAGATATTGACTGCAATCTCACGGGTAATCAGTGGATCGTTATTATAAGACGCAATACGGGTTTCATCGTGAGTTAAAAATTTCGCTTTTACATAGGAATTGACGAAGAAAATTCCGCGAATCTTCTGCATCAACTGCAATCCCTGCGTAGCGAAAGGAATATATAATTTAATATCAAAAGCCGGAGCAGCAAGGATCATCGCCCGGATTTTCGGCGCATAATCATGTACCCAAGCGGACACTAATACAGCGCCGACACTCTGACCAATCACTACGATATTTTCCATCGCAATATCATATTTAGCGGCAATAAACCGGACAAATTCATCTACATCACGAATTGATGTGCCGACTGACGGACTATAGCCACGTGCTCCTTTTGTCTGACCATGACCACGGGCATCCCACGCAAAGACAGCAAAATCAGGCAGATTGAGTTCATCAACAATATGCTGAACGCGTCCGGAGTGTTCATGACCACGGTGAAAAATAATAATCGCTTTTTCTGCTTTGATTTGTTGCTGTGGCCAGTGACGATAAAACAGAGATACATCATCAGATGTAGTGAAGTAGTGTTCTTCAGCAATACGTTGTTTGAATAGCTGTGTCATTATGGGGCCTTATCTGGATTGGGATTGTTCAATTTGCCTGATCTCGTACAGGGCTTTGACAACCCGCTGATAGCAAGTCATTACAAGTAAGATAGCGATAAAAGGAAACAGGTAACTACTCCAATTTAAAGCCGAAGGAAAAATGGCAATAATCAACCCATAAGTGCCAAAAACAAAAGCGCGATCACTTTTTCCCATTGGGCCATCATAGCGTCGTGATGCGCCGATGGTTTGTGCTAATACACCAATAAACTCAGTCAAAATGGTAAGAAATAGAATAATCAGTAAACTGATATTGCTGACACCGGGTAAAAAACAGAAGGGAAGATAGAGGGCAACATCAGAAATAATATCTCCTAACTCATTATAAATAGCACCTAAATGAGATTTTTGGTTATGTTCCCGCGCCAGCATTCCATCAATTGCATTCAGTGCCATACGAATAAATAGAAAAACAGGCAGTATCCAATATAGGGAAGGTGTGGGAAGTAAACTTAATAATAAACCGATAAAAAGTGATAAAAACAGAGCGGATAATGTGACTTGATTGGCTGTATATCCCAGATGATGAAGACGAATGACGATAGGCCGTAACAGGTTCTGAAAACGGGGTTTTAGATCATATATAGTCATTATTTCCCTAGATCCGTTAGAGGTAAAAATATCAGTGTTATTAATGTACCATGTGATGTCAAATATTATGTGTAGAAAAACATACTGATATGCTATTCATTTTCCAGGTTACTTTTCAGTGAGTAATCACCATTATTCCCTGCCGTGTATAAGTCACCAAAACCAGTTTAAGTATCACTATTATGGTGACTACTGGTATGGTGGTACCTATTTTCTTTGTTGTACACGCTCTGTCAGAGATACGGCGGCTTATTCGGATGCTTTGGCAGGAGTACTTCCGGATGAGCCTTACACACCTCCGACCCCGGATTTACCATGGTTAGAACTGTCAGAGCGTGATACGGGAAAATTACACATTAGGTTTACTGTTTCACCGCCAAATGGACAGATTCAGTGTTTGCCTATCCTTTCAATATTTCTGGTCAGCTAGCTATTTCATTGCCACTTGGCTGGAGTGATAGGGTATTTCTATTGGTATACAGCTTGTCGGGCGTTATAAAAACGGGCTATTTTATGGATCTCTCGGCGTATATATTTACCAAGATCCCTTCAGATTCATTTGAGTCCACTTCAGTAGTTATCCTATGATTTAATGAATAAATAAATTGGATGAGGATGGAACATTGTCCAGAGCGCAGCGTCTGTTATCTTTGATTGAAATATTACGTAGCTATCATTTTCCTGTGCAGGGAAAAGTATTAGCCCAGAAGATGAATATTAGCTTAAGAACGCTTTATCGGGATATTGCCACTTTACAGGAGCAGGGAGCGATTATTGAGGGGGAACCGGGGGTGGGGTATGTCTTAAGGCCCGGTTTTGTATTGCCGCCATTGATGTTTACCCAGAATGAAATCGAAGCGCTGGCATTAGGTGCCAATTGGGTGGCGAAACGTGCAGATCCACAATTGAGGGAAGCGGCAAAGGGTATTGTCAATAAAATTGCAGCGGTTATCCCAACAGAATTGAAGCAACTTCTGGAGAGCAGTTCTTTGTTAGTTGGGCCTGCTGCGGCCGCTACTCAGCCCGTGATCGATATTTCATCAATCCGGCAAGCAATTCGTGCCAGACGTAAAGTTACTTTGACTTACCGGGACTTAAAAGAACAGGATTCTGAAAGAACTATCTGGCCATTCGCATTAGGGTATTTTGAAAATGTCAGTATTGTGATTGGTTGGTGTGAATTACGTGGAGAATTCCGCCATTTTCGGTCTGACAGAATCTTGAGTCTGCATGTTGAAAAACAGTGTTACCCCCGATCAAGGCAATCCTTACTGAAAGAGTGGAGAGAATTTAAGAAAATACCTCACTGATTAAGTCAGGCTACTGACAGAAACTGTCACTCAGTGTTGATACCTTACAGCTATTCTAATAGCACATACAATAGTTGGAGGTATTTTATGCTCGTTCTGTCTTTTTCTATCCCAGTAAACGCTGAACCATCGCATATTTGGGCTCATTATGTTGATTTTGAGTTAAGGAAGAAATGGGAAACTGATCTTGAGTCTTTGCAATTTGAAGGTGAGGTAAAAACTGGGCAATACGGCAGAATGGTGTTGAGGGGAAAGCCAGAAATTCGATTCTACCTTTCAAATATTGAAATCAATAAAGAATTCACTGATCAGGTTAGTCTTCCACATATAGGAACTTTACTTTTTTCTCACCAAATTATCCCACGTGAAAGCAATATGGAATATTTGATTAAGGCAACGGTATCACTTATGCCTGATTCGAATGTGCCTGCTATTCAGGTTCAGAATTTCTTTAAACAAGTCACACATGATTTAGTTGAAACAGTATTAAGGCTGAAAGCTACTGTTGAAACCTATTAAATATGAAAAATATTGATCAGGGAAAATTGAATTACATCAGTCTCTTATTTAAATACAAATAAAAATTTTGATAAAATTAATATGAGGTTAATATGGAAACAATAACTGCTAAACCTAATCTTCAGCTTGTCTATGTTTCTGATATAGAGCGTTCGACATCCTTTTATACAAAAATATTTAATTCTGAACCGGTTTTTGCTGGCCAACGTTACGTTGCATTTTCTGCTGGTGCTGAAGCTTTATTTTCCATTTGGTCAGGGGGTACGAAACCTGATTTAAATACTCCCCGATTTTCCGAAATTGGCATCATGTTACCAAATAGCGAAGATATCGATAAATTATTTGTAAAATGGCAACAGGAACTAAAAGTTAAAGTATTACAGGAGCCTCATACTGAAGTATTTGGCCGGACGTTTGTTATTGAAGATCCTGACGGTCATATGATTCGCGTTTGTTTATTGGATTAAGATGACAAAATAGAAAGCCCATTGAGGAACAATTATAATAAGAGTCTATATGGTTAGGCTCTTTTAAAAGTAATAGGACTCAGTGAGGAAAGATATGTCAATCCTGATGATTATCAAAGATACACCGGTATGGGTTTGGATCTTATTTGTTTTTTTGGTTCTCCGTGGCATTAAAGCATTAGATGACAGGGAAATGACGGTGAGTCGTCTATTTTTATTGCCAATCGTGTTTTTTATCTGGGCAGTTTATGTTGTACTACATGAAACGGTTTTTCAGGCTTCGGCATTATTAGCGCTTGTTGTGGGGATATTGGCAGGTATTGCAATAGGCTGGAAATTATGGAGTACTCAGCCCCGCTTAAGAAAAAAGCCTGACAGCGATTTGATTATCCGTTCAGGTACTCCTTTAACCTTGATTTTTATTCTGATTATATTTTGCGTTAAATTCATTATTTCCGCCTCGGCAGCAATACATCCAGCGCTAACACACTCTTTTAGCTTCAATTTATTATTTGGTTTTGCCAGTGGTTTGTTAGATGGTATTTTCTGGGGTGGAACACTGAATCTCTACATTCCTTATTATAAGGATCGGCAGAAACGAAGAGTTGAATGAGAATAAAAGGGGGAATTTTAACCAGGATAAAATAAAAAAGCCCCGTTATTTTAACGAGGCATCATATCTTTATAAGTTATTCAACTGATATTAAATAATGGCGGTGAGGGAGGGATTCGAACCCTCGATACGTTTTCACGTATACACACTTTCCAGGCGTGCTCCTTCAACCACTCGGACACCTCACCGTTTTCTAATTTTTCAGTTGATTACAAAATATGGCGGTGAGGGAGGGATTCGAACCCTCGATACACTTTCGCGTATACACACTTTCCAGGCGTGCTCCTTCAACCACTCGGACACCTCACCATATTTTGTCATTTCAGCGATTCTGTTTGTATTCGTCGCTGCAACGGGGCGCTACTATAGGGAAAAGCAGCGCAGGCGTCAACAGGCTTATCACGATTTTTTCGTGCTTTTTGATTGATTAGACAAATAAAAAACAATTTGCATACGTGATAAGCATTTATAGCACTTTTGCAGTTGTTTTTAATCAAGGCTCTGATAGTTTTTTGTAATTTAGGGTACTGATGCTAAGCGCCGGGCAGCTTCAACAACAGAAGCCCGACGTCTTGCATGTTCTTGCTGGCTATCTGAGCCAGTGAGCATACGTGCTACCTGAGGGACTGCTGACCACCATCCGGCTAGGGACAATATCAAGAATGCCAGATGGTCGGGAGCCAGAGCCTGTGTGATTGTTCGCCCGGCGGTTTTACTTCTGTCATGCGCGCATATTACGCTGTTGTTATCATTTGTCGCCATGTATATAGCATTAGGCCCCCATTTATGGGAGTTGGGACTGACGCCGGATAAAGTAATTTTACTGCGCTTAATTGGATTACCGGGTATGTTTGCGGCACTGTTGGTGGGTGTATTAGCTAGCAGAATTAGTATGCCTGCAATTGCTATCATTGGTTATATTACTGCTGCTGTCGGGTTGTCACTGGAAGCTATATTGTCACAATCCCTGACTGGCATTGCCATTGGTAGTCTGGTTTTTGTTATCGGTATCGCCCTTGCTATTCCTGCGATGATCACGCAGTTTGGTTCGCTATCAGCGCCCAATCGAGGTGCTGGAATGGCGCTTAATGGATTCATTCTATTTATTGGGGCCAGTATCGGGCCATTAATTGCGGCAGAAATATCTCACTTTGGCATATTACTATCTGTGTTTGTCGTCATACTTCTTTTGGGGGCCATCTGCGTGGCGGGTAGCGCGTCACTTACTGCAATGCTGAAAAGACCATAAAGATAGCATTATTGCTAAAATAATCTTCATTACATGAAAGTCAGCAGAAATATAAATTGATTCAATTCAATTGAATAGTGGATATTGGTGAGCGAATGGACGACATTCAGCTATGTTTTTCTTGACATTTCACCTTTCGGCAATAGTTTTAATCTATTAAAAAATAAAAAGGGATAAGATTATATGAATATCATTTTTTTTAGTCCTGCGTCTGATGCCGATAAGTGGGTTCAAGGAATAACTGAACGTTTACCTGATGCTAAAGTGAGAAAGTGGGCTAAGGGTGATAACGCTCCCGCAGACTATGCTCTCGTTTGGCATCCTCCCTATGAAATGTTGACTGAGCGCTCAGATCTTAAGGGAATATTTTCTCTGGGCGCAGGTGTTGATTCTATTCTCCAGAAAGAGTTGGAAAACCCCGGAGCTTTGCCAGCTAATGTCCCGTTAATCCGCCTAGAAGATACGGGGATGGGGTATCAGATGCAGGAGTATGCAGTGAGTGCGGTGTTACATTATTTCCGGCGAATGGACGAGTATAAACGTAATCAGGAGCAGCGCATTTGGCAGCCATTATCTCCTCACGATCGAAAAGAATTTGTTATCGGTGTACTGGGTGCCGGGGTTTTAGGGCGCTGTGTGATTGAGAAATTAACAGAGTTTAATTTTACGGTACGGTGTTGGAGTAGGACTCCAAAACAACTTACCGGCGTTGAAAATTTTTATGGTGAAGAGCAATTTGGAGAGTTCCTTTCTGACTGTAAGGTATTAATTAACTTACTTCCCAGCACGTCTGAAACCTGTGGTGTGTTAAACTTTTCGGCATTTAGTCAATTAAAAGAGGGTTCATATATCATCAACATAGCGAGAGGTTCTCATCTTGTTGAACAGGATTTACTGACTGCCATTGATAAAGGATATGTTGCCGGCGCAACACTTGATGTCTTCGCTGAAGAGCCGCTGTCAAATATGCACCCATTCTGGACTCATCCCCGTATCACTATTACGCCGCATATTGCTGCAAACACCATTCCGGAACAGGCTATGGATGCCATTTGTAATAATATCCGTCGGATGGAGCAGGGACAAACACCAACTGGCCTTGTGGATATATCGCTTGGCTATTAATAAGCTGCTTTACAGCATGGCGGATGATTAGCAAAATAACGCCATTTGGATGAGTCGTTATTTTAAATTATTGGGATTTAATGAAGTCATGAATGAATTTTCGATTGTCTGCCGCATTTTAGGCACCCTATTTAACCGCGCACCGCAAGATCCTATGTTACAGCCTCTGATGAACATGATTGCTGAAGGTAAATTAAAGCAGGCATGGCCTTTAGAACAGGATGAGTTATTGGTTCGCCTACAACAAAATAGCGATTTATCTCTAATAGAATCAGACTATCAGGCGTTGTTTGTCGGGCAGTCGGCTAAAGTTGCCATTTGCCGCTCTGATTATACTGATGGAACAGAAAATGAAGTGCGTCATTTCCTGAGCGAGCGGGGTATGCCATTATCTGATACAGCAGCCGATCAGTTTGGCTCTTTATTGCTGGCTGCGTCATGGTTGGAAGATCAGGCGGCAGAAGATGAAGTTCAGGCTCAGATAACATTATTCGATAAATATTTATTGCCGTGGTGTGGGCAGTTCCTTGGAAAAGTTGAAGCTCACGCTGTCAGTGGTTTTTATCGGACTCTGGCTATGATTACCCGTGAAGCATTACAGGCACTACGTGAGGAGCTGGAAGCGGAGTGACGTTGTCACTTAGCCGAGGCTAAGTGGATTGATTATGGCTTTAGCCAGTTTAAGTCGCGTTAGCGTCTTAAACATAAAACCACCCGCTTTGCGGGTGGAGTTCAAAGGTTATACCAAGAAAAACACCTTTC
>NZ_CAWNQH010000068.1:0-68821 GCF_963876495.1 Xenorhabdus sp. KJ12.1 | reverse complement strand
TTCCCAGAGGTTGACAGGTGAGGTCATAGGACACCTCCCTTGGTGTTAGGAAGATAGAGAGTCATCATGACACAATATGGATCACGGCTGTAGTATTAGGCACTTACTATACGCTGGTACTGCCTTATCCTCTGGTATTTTTTATCGTCTGGATGTTGTTGCTTATCGGATGGTATTTTACTGGATTACCCATCGGGCCGGGTATTTATCCAATATTAAATTAATGACTAATATGTAGTGGTTCTAACTTAATCTGATCTCCATTGAGAGGCTTCGTCCTCTCATTTATCCATCCCCTCAATGAAAACGAATTACCCAAAATGGCAGTCTTTGCTACATGTCCGGTACGACAGGCAAACCAAAGGCTGAAGTTAAAGAGATGGTTATTGAAGCGGTGTTAGCATCATTGTCTGAAGAACCCGAATGATCTCGGGTTCTTTCAGTCAGAGAATGATCTGCAATTGTCGGAAAAACCATGAACGGAAATATAAAATCCGCTCAGTGTGCTCCGCCACTACCCTGTTTTCCTGCTACAAAAGGTGGCTTCGCCATCCAGATAAGTAATATCAGGATCAAGAATATACCTGCTGAAATCCAAAAAATTTCATTAGCTGAAATGATCAACCCCTGATGAGTGATCTCTTTTGCCAGATAGGCGGCAATTTGCTGATCATTCATTCCCAATTGAGAGAGTTGCTGATGAACCTGCTGATAATTGGGGTTATACGGGGTGATCTGCTCGGTAAAGTTTGCATGATGCATCGATTCACGTTGTGTCCACAATGTGGTTGTGATCGATGTACCAATTGAGCCTGATAATATACGGGTAAAGTTTGACAGGCTGGAAGCGGATGCCATGCGTTCAGGCCCCAAACCTGACAAAGTGATGGTTGTCAGTGGCATGAAGAAGCAGGCCATCGCAAGCCCTTGTAAGAATTGGGGCCATGCCGCTGCGGCAAAATCCATTCCTGGTTCGAATGTATATGCCCGCCAGTAAAAACAGATAGCATAAACAATAAAGCTGAAGGTGATGAGGACACGCATGTCAACTTTATGACCATATTTACCGAAAAGTGGTGACAGTAACAGCGGGAGTATCCCCACCGGGGCGGCTGCAAAACCGGCCCATGTTGCGGTATAGCCAAATACTTCCTGTAGTAGCTGTGGTAGCAGAACGATGCTGCCGAAATACAACATAAAGGCGAGGCTGATACTCAATGTTCCGATAGTAAAATTACGCTCCCGGAACAGTGAAAGGTCGATAATGGGGTTATCGTCGGTTAATTCCCATATGACCAAAAGCACTAATGAAATAACAGCGATAGTTGCCAGAACAATAATTTCAGTCGAATTAAACCAATCCAGCTCCTTACCCTTATCAAGCATGATCTGTAAGCATCCAACACCTGCGATGAGTAAAATTAAACCAACTGTATCAATCGGTTTAATTTCTGTTTTGGTTTCCCTGTCTCGCAGGAGTTTCATTGTGACAAAGATAATTCCGATACCAAGAGGGACGTTGATAAAGAAAATCCAGCCCCAGTGGTAGTTATCACTGATATAACCGCCCAGTATCGGGCCACAAATGGGAGCAACCACCACCATGACAGACCAGAGTGCCAGCGCCATATTCCGCTTGGCTGGTGGGTAGTTATTCAACAACAGGCTTTGGCAAAGCGGAAGCACTGGGCCTGCTACTAATCCCTGAATAATACGAAAAGCGATTAACATCTCAAGACTGCCTGAGATCCCACACAGCCATGAAGAGAGGGTAAACAGTGCTGTAGACCAGATGAACAGCCTGACTTCACCAATGCGTTTTGCCAGCCAGCCGGTAATGGGGATGGATATGGCGTTGGCAACCCCAAACGAGGTGATAACCCATGTTCCCTGGGAGTTTGATGCCCCTAAATTCCCCGCAATGGTTGGTATGGCAACATTGGCAATGGTTGAATCCAAGACCAGCATAAAAGTAGCCATTGCGAGAGAAATGGTCACTAACGCCAGTTTTGCGCCTGTAAGTGGTGCTCGTGTTACCATGGCTCCCCCTTATAATTAATTCTTTAAGTTACTATTAATGATGTCAGTAACTATTTTGTTTGCAGGAGACATGTCTATCGCCAACGCATTTGTGTGATAGGCCGGTTTAATGCGTTCAGTGGTGGATAAGGCAATTCCGTTGGTATCCGCTGTATCAACGGTGGTTTTTGTTGACAGCCCGATACGAAGAGGATGTTTTATCAAGTCTTCTGAGTCAATTTCAATGCGGACAGGCAAGCGCTGGACAACTTTGATCCAGTTTCCACTGGCATTTTGAGCAGGTAGCAGAGAAAATGCGCTGCCTGTACCCATATCAAGGCCGACAACTTTTCCTTTATACACGATCTTATCACCGTAAAAATCGCTGACGATTTTTGCTGGTTGGTCAAGCCGCATATTAACGAGCTGGGTTTCTTTGAAGTTAGCTTCAACCCACATGCCGGTGGCGGGTACGATAGCCATCAAAGGCGCTCCTGTATTGATGCGGGAGCCTATCTGTACATTGCGGCGGGAAACATACCCGTCTACAGGGCTGACAATTTTGGTTCTCTGTAAATTCAGCCAGGCATCACGGACATCGGAGGCTGCTTTTTCCACTGCGGGTTGTTTTTCCAGCGGTGTATGCAAAATAACAGCCTGATTACTATTGTACTGTTCAATTGCGACATTCAAATCCGCCTGAGCAAGCGCCACACTTTCATAAGCATGTTGTAGCTCTTCTTTACCAATCGCTTCTCGGCTACCCAGTATTTTCCTGCGGTCAAAATCATTCTGTGCTTTTCTGAGGGCAATTTTTTTCTGTGCAATTATGGCCTGATATCTTTCACTATCAACTATCTGTTGCTGAGTGTTCCGAACCGCCATGGCAAGTCCATTCTGTGCTTTTTCTAGTGCAAGTTCTGCATCTGTAGGGTCGAGTTGAACCAGAACACTGCCACTTTTCACGAAATCGGTATTATCAAAATAGACAGTGGTAACACTACCATTCACCTGAGACATGATCTGAATCTGATTGCCTGTGACATAGGCGTTATCCGTTTCTTGCTGGTGGCGCGAGAAGAGATACCAGTAAATGGCGTAAATAACTCCGACGATGAGAAATAATAAAGAGATTAAAATCAATGCATTGCTACGAGAGCGTTTTTTGTTTCTCATATTTTTTTGAGGCTGATTCGAAGTTGGTGGTACTGGATTTCCCTCACTAGAACTCATAGTGAATCTCCGTAATTTCTGTGTATTTTGCTGTACGACATGAATATTTAAAAACCATTCAATTCCAGTAGTGTAGATGACACTACTGGAAAAGATAGACTTATGGGATTGATTATTATCAGAGGCTAATCGTTAGCCATATGAAGTATCAAATGATACCGGCTAGCGGAAAAGTTTTTTTAGGTCATATTGCCATAATGTGATTTTTTTTTGACTCAGTACTGTTCAGGGAGAAACAATCACTTTTTCAAACAATCCCCAAGATTATCCAACTGTGTCAGCAATTTTCTCATCAAGTTCTCTAATTGTTTCTGTTCCTCCAGATCAAGGGCAGACCAAAGTTTAACCAAGCACTCATGCTGAGGCGGGAGTAAACTATTCAAAAAAATTGTACCTTTTTCTGTCAGATGAAGGTGGAGACAACGGCGGTCGTTGTGGCTCTCCTTTCTTTCTATCCAGCCTTGCTTCTCTAATTCATCAGCAATTCGAGTTGCGTTTGTACGAGAAGAACCCAACGCTGCACTAAGTTCTGATGGCTGAATGCTGCGACTTTCTTTGGTATCCAGGATCATCAGTGCCATAAACAAGGTTTCGTTGATTCCTTGAGCTCTCAGCATGTTATTTCTATTTTCCAGCATCTTACTCTGGACATGCATCGATAAGCGAGTCAGTAATATCTCTTGATAGGGCAAACTTTTGTTCAACTCTTTTTGCTGTGCAACACGGCAATTAAGCAACTCTTCTGTGGGAGTGAATGAACTTTCCATTGTTTAGATACCTTATTAGTTTCAACCGGTAAAGTAACTTCTGTTAAAAACCATACAAATACTATATTAAAAGTTAAATTTAGCAATTATAGTTATTTATTATCATCATATTTCTTTTAATATTGATACCTAATTCATAAATACTTTGAATGTTAATCCAAAAATGGCTGCTCCGGACAGTGTAGATATGATAATGCTACGTGTCTTATAGAAGCATATACCGATAGCCAGACAGCCCAACAGTGTAGGAAAAAACTTGTCATGTGCCCGCATCACCTCAGGAATTCCTGCAACGATGAGGAGCGAACAAATTGATGCCACCCCAATACTGTCCAATATGATCCCGATGTTTCCCATTTTTGCTCCGGGAGAACGATTCGAGCCAAAGCACAGAGGCAGATAGCGGAACAAAAAGTTGGCTATTCCTACAACCATTCCAATTATGAATATCTTATGATCAATCATGAGATGCTTTTTCCCCCACTTGAGTTAGATGAGCTTGTATAAGAGCACCTAAGCAGCCACCAATAATTCCTGTCAGGATGGCAACCGGGATAGAAAAAAACATGACACCTATTAATGCGCCAGTCAGAGAAGCAATAACGCAGTAATTATTTTGTTTTTTGAAGGAAGAGAGCAGAAAACTTAAAAACAGGGCTGGCAGCATAAATATCATCGCTGCTTCAATAGCAGGGTATGAGTCGAGATAACCATTACCCAGCAATGCGCCCGCTACTGTGCCCAATACCCATGACAGCCAGGAACACGTGGCAATGGCGACCATCCAGTTTTCGCTCCAGCTGCGTTGATCTTTTATTAATTTTGTTGTAGCAGCGGCGAAAACTTCATCGGTTAACCCGAACGCCCAAATAACCGTTTTCTTTTGGGATAACTTTTGCTTGAGCCGATAGCGTAAAGCCGGGCCATACAGAATGTGGCGGATATCCATCGCCATAACCGTCAGGGCTGCAATCCATAGTGATGCGCCTGCACTGAGTAATGCCGTGATGACGAATTGACTGGCACCTGCGTAGATAACACACGAAAAAAATATGGCTTCGAGAGGAGAAAAACCCAGTTTGACTGCACTTAGACCGAAAGCAAAAGAGATGGGAATATAGCCGATAACAATAGGGAGACTATCAAAAATACCTCCAACAAATGAGGAACTTTTGCCTGTTATAGTGTGGTCATTTATCGGCGTGTCTGAACTTGAGCTATCGGGCACGGGTGTATCAGGTATCGACATAGGGTAATTTATTTTTTTGTTAACAGGTAAAACAACATTAACAAAATATAATAAAAGTGAAAATGTGAAATGTCTAAATTATTTAATAAATATTATTTAGAACAATGATTTTGATCGAAAAAATGGAGTAACCATGGATATGGGTGTTGATTTGTTAATAGATTTATGTGTGGTTATGAACTGGAGTAGAGGAAAGGATTTTTGCTTTATGGATTTTCTGGTTACTCTGGAGAAGAGTGTATTGAATGTTGTCTGAACAGGATCCCTGTCTGAGTTATCATTTTTCTGCATTACCTTGAATTTTTTTCCGGTGGTTTTTTTATCGGGTTTTAAATTTTCCCACTAATGTATATCCCCTGATTATATTCTTTGCTGCATTTAAATATGGCATGAGGGAAAATCAGTCTGATCGTAAATCATACTATTTTTATTGCGGAGAATTTCCTGTCATTAGTTATCTGAACTTATGCAATTATCTTGTCTATTGATATTTTTCTGGCTTTTAAACAGTTTTATCAGGCGATTATGAAGACATACATCCTGCTTTTTTTGCAAATGTTCAGATTTATTATAGTGGGATTCCAATAAATTAACCTCCTGTTTTGGACAATAACTGAATACGTTATATAAATTCTTAACTTTGAGTTTAATTGTCATGTAATAAATATTTAGCTTTGTGAAAAGGTATATTCTCTTTAATGGCTTAATCTAGATAAATTTTCCAAGCTATATACCGAAGCGTTGAGATATGCTGACAAATTATTGTTTATTATTGTTAATCAAAAGATAATCTGTTTTGTAGATAACTGTTTGCATTTAAGACTTAATTTGAATCTTTCATTGCAGACAGCATGATTTAATAGAAAAAATATTGATGTCATGGCAGGGATGAAAAATAACTCCTCTGGAGTTTATCTCTTCTGGGGAGAGGATATACGTTGAGATTTATTTGTTATCGCTGCCAGATGAAAAGTGTTTGTATCTGATTTTCGATGAGTATAACTACCCGGGATCCAATGGTGTTTGCCATAAATTATCACTCTTCTGGTAAAATTCTTTATTGATCCGGGCACTTATTGAAGAATAAAAAAGAGTATTGATGCATTACACTTTGATAATCTCTTTATGAGAACGATACTATATATGGGTTTTGATTTCTTTTTTGTTTCAATATATGGTGTTTTTATCTTTTTTGAATGTGTGTTATTAAAAGTAAGGTATTATATCTTATTGGCAATCCTCTGATTTTTATTATCAGTAGGCGGTATGGTTTCTTTATCAAATTGTCAGATGTGTAACTGAATTCATCATTGCAAATTGATGAAGGAGAGCTTTAGGCTAGTATAGAAATAGTGCAGAAATTATTAACAATAAATTAAATGGAGGTAGTTTATGTATCACCATTATCTGAATACTCCAGAAGGTTTTCCTAAACCTTATGTGCACGTCACTGCTAATGATGAAGGCGTTACTAGTATTTATTTTGTTAATGAAAAGAAAGAATTAGAATCTAAAAATGCGATAACTAAGCAGTGTGTAAAAGAGTTACAAGAATATTTTAAAGGAAAGCGAGATACATTTACGGTTCCTTTAAGTATGCAGGGAACTGAATTTCAGCAGCGGGTTTGGAAGCAGCTCTGTAATATCCCATTTGGTGAGATGTGGAGTTACAAACAATTAGCACTAACACTGGGTTCGGTAAATTATTGTCGTGCCGTTGGTATGGCGAACTCACGTAATCCTATTTCACTGATTGTCCCCTGTCATCGGGTAATTGGCCATGATGGTAAGTTAGTCGGATATACAGGAGGGCTGAATATTAAGGAATGGCTGCTGGAGCATGAGAAGAAAAAGAAGGCAAAAAAGTAAACAAAACTAAAATGAAACGCCAATTGATTTGTGAAATGGCGATTGGCGTATAAAATAAATCAATGAAATTAAACAAAACGTGCGTTTTTCGCATTTTGTTATATATTTCGTGATCTAGGTTGCAGACAGTAAGCTATATTATTTGTTGTACTGTATGTAGCATGGAGTTTGTGTCATTTTTATTAAAGGTAAGTTTGATGTCTAAAATTAAAGGTAACGTTAAGTGGTTTAACGAATCTAAAGGATTTGGTTTTATCACTCCAGAAGATGGTAGCAAAGATGTTTTTGTACACTTTTCCGCCATTCAATCAAATGGTTTCAAGACACTGGCAGAAGGCCAAAAAGTTGAATTTGAAATCACCGAGGGTGCGAAAGGTCCATCTGCTGCAAACGTTGTCGCGATCTAATTTCTAATCCCGTATTTTGAAAACCCGTTATAAAAACGGGTTTTTTTATGTTTCCTGATACTCGCTGTCTCAGAACTTGTTTATCACAGCAAAGGCGAGCATAGTCATCAATAATGAGCCAATCACATTCGCCAGAATGCTGCCCAACGCCCAGCTTACTTTCCCTGCCTGTAATAAATAAACTACTTCAGCAGAAAATGTAGAGAACGTCGTCAGGCCACCACAGAAGCCTGTTGTTAACAGAAGTTTCCAGACGGGATCGATATGTGTCGCTTTACTGAAATAAGCCAGCCCCAGCCCGATAATAAATGCGCCAACACAGTTAGCCGTCAGAGTCCCAACGGCAATCGGTGCTGAGATATGATTCAGGCGGAGGCTGATAAACCAGCGTAAAACGCTGCCTATGCCACCACCGATAAATACAGCAAGAACAAGATTCATCAGCAGTGGTATTGCTTATTTGACTTCCATGCCTTTGGCCTGCATGTCTGCATGGTAAGATGAGCGAACAAACGGGCCACAGGCTGCATGGGTAAAGCCCATTTCTAAGGCTGCTTCTTTCATTTCATCAAATTCTGCCGGGCTAACATAACGCTGTACAGGCAAATGATGACGGCTAGGCTGTAAATACTGCCCCAATGTCAGCATGGTGACGCCATGTTTGCGTAAATCACGCATGACTTCCAGAATCTCTTCGTTAGTTTCTCCCAAACCTACCATCAGGCCAGATTTAGTCGGAATATCCGGGTGTGCTTCTTTAAATCTTTCCAGTAATTTTAATGACCATTCATAATTAGCACCCGGACGGATCTGACGATACATGCGTGGTACGTTTTCCAGATTGTGGTTAAACACATCAGGTGGTGTTGCGGTCAAAATTTCCAGTGCGCGATCCATACGACCCCGGAAATCCGGTACCAGAGTTTCAATTTTAATTGATGGATTTTTTTCACGGATTGCAGTGATACAGTCAGCAAAGTGCTGTGCTCCGCCGTCACGTAAGTCATCACGGTCAACGGAAGTGATAACAACGTAGCGTAGCCCCATATCCTGAATGGTTTGTGCAAGTTTAATCGGTTCATTAGCATCAGGCGCGTTTGGTCGGCCATGTGCCACATCACAGAACGGGCAGCGGCGGGTACAAATGGCACCCAGGATCATAAAGGTCGCTGTTCCGTGATTAAAACACTCTGCAAGGTTAGGGCAGGAGGCTTCCTCACAGACGGAGTGCAGCCCATTTTTGCGCATTGCAGCTTTGATTCCCTGAATGCGGCTGGAATCCGCAGGAAGTTTGATTTTCATCCACTCAGGTTTACGCAAGAGTGCTTCACGTTCTGTAACCACTGTTTTCACAGGGATTAAAGCCATCTTATCTGCGTCGCGGTATTTGACACCACGTTCCATCTGAATTGGTTTACTCATAATCGTGCTGGTTCCAGTTATATTCTTCAGATTGTAATTTATTGCCTGATAACTATTTTGCTGATTAATAAACTAAATTCAGCATCAAGTTCATCGGGACAATAAGACTATTCAAATTTTTTTGAAAAATGTTAAAAAATTATATCATCTTTCATCGGTGAGTTGGAATCCCAAGATCTGGCAGAATTTTTGTGCCAGAACGGGCTGTACATCTTCAACCGTGATCCCGGTAACGAGGTCACTGAGCTGGGTCATTTGCATACCTGCATATCCACATGGATTAATGCGCAAAAATGGTTGTAAATCCATTGCAATATTTAATGCCAGCCCATGAAAAGAACACCCTTTGCGGATACGCAATCCCAATGAACAAATTTTATTACCATTGACATATACCCCTGGCGCATCGGCCCGGGCATAAGATTCAACGCCAAAATGAGCTAACGTTTCGACAACGGTGTTTTCAATCGCGGTGACTAGCTGACGAACCCCGAGCTTAGCGCGTTTCAAGTCGATCAAAATATACATGACCTGCTGCCCGGGACCATGATACGTGATTTGCCCACCCCTGTCGGACTGAATAACAGGAATATCACCTGCGGCAATTATATGTTCTGCTTTACCCGCCTGACCTTGTGTAAACACTTTCTCATGTTGGACAAACCAGATTTCATCGGTAGTTTCCGCTGTCCGCTGCTCGGTGAACTGGTGCATGGCTTCAGAAACCGGCTCGTAGGGCTGAAGACCCAACTGGCGTAAAATAACGGTGTTATGTTGCAATGGACTGTCATCATCGGTTAACAAAAATTGCCCGCCAGTATAACGCCCTAAAAGGATTCTCACCAGTTCGGCAATGCGCTAATACACTAATAATGTTAATTAGACGAATATATTTAAATTTTATATTATCATAGTTATATATTTTGATGATTTCCTCCTTGTTTTCTGTTTGAGCTAACAGATGGTCAGAAAAAACCAACTTTTGATTGTAGGGCATCTTTGCAGTTCTCTGGTGCTCCTTTACAGCCTCTCAATGTTGCTGCCTACTTTTGTTGCCCTATTTTATAAAGAAAAAAGCGTTTTTGCTTTTTTAGAAACTTTTATAATCGGGTTGATTTTTGGCGGCGTTGGGTGGTATTTCACTCGAAAAACAAAAATACAACCCAGTACTCAGGACGGATTCCTTATTATCGTCCTGTTCTGGTTGCTCTTTTCGTTGTTGAGTGCCTTACCTTTCGTATTGGATAAAAGCCTGAATATCAATCTTGTTGATGCCATGTTTGAAGGTGTATCCGGTATTACAACCACCGGAGCAACAGTACTGAATGATGTTTCTGCTTTACCCAAATCCGTTCTTTATTATCGTGCTCAGCTGAACTTTATCGGTGGTTTGGGCGTGATTGTTCTTGCTGTGGCTATCCTGCCGCTGCTTGGCATTGGTGGCGTAAAACTTTATCAGTCAGAAATGCCGGGCCCATTTAAAGAGGAGCGATTGACGCCACGTCTGGCTGATAGTGCCAAAAGCCTATGGGTAGTTTATCTGTTATTGGGTGGACTATGTTCGTTCAGCTTCTGGGCGGCCGGGATGTCTTGGTTTGATGCTATTTGTCATGGGATATCAACGGTTTCTTTGGGGGGATTTTCGACCCGTAATGAAAGTCTTGGCTATTATGACAATTCCCTGATTGAAATGGTGGGCGGTGTTTTCTCAATATTATCGGCAGTTAACTTCACTCTTTATTTTGTCATTCTGACCCGGAGAAGCCTTAAACCGTTACTGAAAAATGCGGAGTTTAAATTTTTCTTGCTGGTACTTTTCATCGTAGTTTGCATCATTTGGCTGGAGTTATACCGTTCCGGCATGTATGGGCTGAAAGATGCGTTTGTTCATGGTTTTTTTATGACCAGTTCAATGATGACAGATAATGGTCTGTCGACTTCCGATTATGCTCAGTGGCCACCCCATACGATGCTGATGTTATTGGCTGTCAGTTTCTTTGGGGGCTGTGTTGGTTCCACTTGTGGAGGCATCAAAGCATTACGTTTCCTGATCCTGACAAAACAAAGTTTCAGTGAGATTAATCAACTTATTCATCCGAATGCGATTTCAACCATTAAAGTTGGTCAGGCACCTGTGCAGGAAAGGGTACTGCGTTCGGTCTGGGGTTTTTTCTTCTTATATGTTTTTTGTAGCTGTTTCTTTATTTGGGCGCTAAATCTGCTTGGTTATGATTTGGTGACTTCATTTGCCACGGTTGCAGCATGTATCAATAACATGGGAGTAGGTTACGGCGATACAGTACAAGGTTTTGGTAATCTTAGTGCGGTAGCGAAATGGATGATGTGTGCTGCTATGTTATTGGGAAGGCTGGAAATCTATCCTATTTTGATCCTGTGTTCGAAAGCGTTCTGGCGTTTTTGAGCGGGGTTAACAGAGAATCGGATACAGTCAGGTTAGATAGAGCAGATAGAGAAAAGCGCTGGTTTTTTGCCAGCGCTTTGTCGGAATAATCACAGATTAACAAAGTGATACATTACAGCACGACACGCACCAGTTCCAGTGCGCCTAACTCTTCATATAGTGTTTCAACCTGCTCAATGTGAGTTGCATTGATGGTAATAGAAACAGAGTGGTAGTTGCCTTTGCTGCTTGGTTTCACATCTGGGGAGTAATCGCCCGGTGCGTGGCGCTGAACCACTTCAACAACATGGTCCACCAGCTCAGGCTGAGCTAATCCCATCACTTTGTAAGTGAATGAGCAGGGGAACTCAAGCAGTTCATTTAATTTCGTTTTCATGGGCACTCCTGATTTATTCGCCACGGTAAAATCAGGCATTCTACCGTAGCATGACTATTTTCTGACAAGTTATATAAATATGTGGTTTAACTTTAATTTTTCAAGATATCAGCCAAGCCAGTGATGGAACATCAAACGGATATAATCAATCAGACGGCTAAAGAAACCACCTTCTTTCACTTCCTGCATCACGACCAGTGGACGTTGCTCAATCGTTTTACCATCAAGCTGGAAATTGATGGTGCCAACAACCTGATTCTGGGGAAGTGGGGCATGTAACTCATTGCTGTTCAGAACATAGCTGGCTTTCAGATCTTTCAGGCGACCACGAGGAATAGTCAGATAAACATCTTTTTCGACGCCCAGTTGTACTTTATCGTTATCACCAAACCAGACGGGTTCAGAGGCAAATTCTTTACCTGCCTGCAAGGGGGAGACTGTTTCAAAGAAACGAAAGCCCCATGTCAGCAGTTTTTTACTGTCTGTTTCACGGCCTTTGAAAGTCGGGCTGCCCATCACCGTAGCAATCAGACGCATATTACCTTCCGTGGCGGAAGAGACAAGGTTATAGCCAGCACCGCTGGTATGCCCTGTTTTAATACCATCAACATTCAGGCTCTTATCCCACAGTAAGCCGTTACGGTTAGGTTGGCGAATGTTGTTGTAAGTGAATTCTTTTTCTTTATAGATGGAGTATTCATCTGGTACATCGCGGACTAGCGCCTGACCAATCAGAGCCATATCATGAGCAGAGCTGTATTGACCTGCTGCATCCAGACCATGAACCGTCTGAAAATGAGTGTTTTTTAATCCTAAGCTCTGTACATATTTATTCATCAGGCCGACAAACGCGTCCTGACTACCAGCCACATAATCTGCCATTGCGACACAGGCATCATTACCTGATTGCAGGTTAATACCGCGGGAGAGCATAGCGACAGAAACCTGATCGCCGGGTTTTAAAAACATCAGGGAGGAGCCTTTGAAGACTGGGTTTCCTGTTGCCCATGCATCTTTACCCACGGTAACGATATCATTCGGGCTAATTTTCCCGGATTTAATAGCCTGACCAATAACATAACTGGTCATCATTTTTGTCAGGCTGGCAGGATCGCGACGGACATCTGAATTCTTTTCAGCCAATATTTTTCCTGAATTGTAATCAATCAGAATATAGGCTTCGGCATCAAGTTGTGGAACACCGGGGATCATGGTTTTGAAGCTATCATCGGTGTTGGCGAATGCAGAAGCACTGGCTGCCAGAGCAATGCTCAGCGTAGCATTTTTAATAAAACGGGAAGTAACTATGTATTTCATGATTGATTAGATGACATCCGTGAAGAAGCATTGATAAAAGATAAGTCACATCATAACAAATGACGAAAAGAGTGACATTAAACAAAATTGGGACAGAAGTATATTTGCACTTTTTTACTTGATTACGCTGTATTCGGTGAATGCCTTTATCTTACTTGGTTTCTCCCCACTGATAATGGCCGGAATAAAGGCAAATATCAGCGGGGGATTTGCTAATCACGGAGTAGTAATAAAGGAAGATTGTTGCATTTGATCCGTTAATTTCTGTTGTAACTCTACGGCTTGCTGGCGGGCATTGAAAGGCCCTAGTTGCACGCGGTAGACATGACCAAATTGAATCACTCGTCCGGGAGTATTAAAGCGTTTACTTAACGACTGCTGCCACTCTCTGGCTTTAGCTTCGGTGCTGACCGCGCCAACTTGTACCATATAGCCTGATACGTTAGCTGATTCTGGTGTAGCAGAAGATGTGACAACTGATTTTGTTTGTGCCGGAGGCTCCTGCACAGAAGCAGGCTTCTCCGGTTGTGAAACGCTTTGACTATCAGTGTTGACAGTATTTGCGGATAGATTCTGTTCTGGGGGAGTTTGCTCAGATAAACCGGAGTCCATACCTGTGACAGAAGCTGATGAGTTCAGCGCAGGTCTGTCAGGTAGGGCGTAGCTTTGTTTGACAATAGTTGAACCTTCTGTACCCAAACCCGCAAGTGAGCCATCAGGAGCAACCTGAATGCCATCCAGCTTAACTTTGCTTTGCGGCATTAAATTCAGACGATCAGCAACAGCCCGCGATAATTCGATAACTTTTCCCGGCTTATTATAAGGGCCACGATCATTAATCCTGACAATTATCATGCGTCCATTACTTAAATTAGTGACCCGTACATAGCCCGGTATTGGCAGTGTCGGGTGGGCGGCTGTCAGTGCATAGGGAGTATCCCGTTCACCAATCGCGGTCAATTTTCCAGTGGATTCTTCACCAAATACACTGGCATACCCTGTCTGAGTAAATTGGGCCGGATCCTTGACGATGTGATAATTCACACCGTCCTTTGTGTAATCCTGATTAACACTGGGGTGATAAGGCTCATAGACAGGCTCTGCACCTAAAACATCACGGGTCGGAATGGGCAGAACGGAGGTGGCTCCCTTTTCATTTTTTGTTGTACAGCCTGAAATCAGTACAGCCACTATGCCGAGAATAAGCCATTGTTGACGCATGAAATCTCTTCCTCATAGACTTTTGGATAATAACTTGCGATGGGTATGTATCGACATGATAATGCCGAATCCAGCCATTAAGACGATTAATGCCGAGCCTCCATAGCTGACTAGTGGCAGGGGCACGCCGACCACTGGCAAGATACCGCTAACCATACCGATGTTAACGAAAACATAAACAAACAGTATCAATATTAGCCCTCCAACCATGACACGGCCGAAAGTATTTTGTGCTTTGGCTGCAATAATCAACCCACGGATAATGATCAGTAAGTAAAGGGCAAGCAATACGATGACACCAACTAGCCCCAGTTCTTCTGCCAGAACCGCAAAAATAAAATCGGTATGACGCTCAGGCAAAAACTCTAATTGTGACTGTGTGCCCTGCAACCAGCCTTTTCCAAATAACCCGCCCGAGCCAATGGCAATCTTTGATTGAATGATATGGTAGCCTTTTCCCAGAGGATCGCTTTCCGGATCTAACAGCATCATGACTCTGGCCCGTTGATAGTCATGCATCAGAAAGAACCACAATATCGGTAAAAAACAGGCTGCCAATACAACGGCAATCGCGATTAAGCGCCAGTTCATTCCAGCCAGAAACAAGATAAACAGCCCGGATGCGGCGATCAGGATAGATGTACCTAAGTCAGGTTGTGCCGCGACAAGCAGGGTTGGCAAGAAAATCAGGATTAATGCAATTCCCGTATTTTTCAGGGAAGGGGGACAAAGATCCCGGTTCATAAAGCGGGCCACCATTAGAGGAACCGCAATTTTGGCAATTTCTGACGGCTGGAAACGTACAATGCCCAGATCCAGCCAGCGTTGTGCCCCTTTACTGATTTGCCCGAAAACATCAACAAGGATAAGCAGGATCACACAGACAATGTAAAGGTAAGGTGCCCAACTTTCATATATTCGGGGTGGTACCTGAGCAAGGGCTACCATAACCACCAGCCCGATAAGCACCTGTCCGACTTTACGTTCCATCATGCCAGCATCCTGTCCGCTGGCGCTCCACATAATGAAAAGGCTGTAGGCAAGCAGTAGCAGAATGCACAATAGCAGCGGGGTATCTATATGTATTCTGTTCCAGAAAGGAACTTTTTTCTGCGATTCTGTCATAGCATTACTCATTAACTCGTGTCCCGCTGGCTGGATTCCCAGCGGGTAGTGACCTGTTTTTATCAGCAGGCTCAGTAGGTGAGGGATCTTTATCACTCTTGATTAGGATATGATCCAAAATCTGGCGCACGATGGCGCCAATAGGTTTCCGCTCGGCACCGCCATTTTCTAAAATAATTGAGATGGCAACAGTTGGATTATCATAAGGAGCAAAAGCAATCATTAGCCAGTGGTCCCGCAGATGTTCTGCAAGTTTACTTGCATTATAGGTTTCATACCTGAATACCTGAGCTGTACCAGTTTTGCCTGCGGCTTTGTAGGGAGTACCAGCGAAAAACCTGCGTGCCGTACCGTTCGGAGCGTTGGCAACGCCATACATTCCCTCTTTGGCGATTTCCCAATAGCCGGAATGAATATCTCCGATAGGTTCAATGACTGGAGGCTGGTAAGGATGGACGCTATTGTTCAGATGAGTTCTCAGCAGGAAGTGTGGTGTTTTCACCTCGCCGTCATTGATCAATATCATCAGGGCTTTTACCATCTGCATAGGTGTAGCGGTCCAGTAACCCTGACCGATACCGACAGATATTGTATCACCTTGATACCAAGGTTTTTTATAGCGTTTTTGTTTCCACTCCCGGGTTGGCATATTACCCGCGGTCTCTTCTTTCAGATCAATACCGGTAAACTGACCGTAGCCAAATTTTATCATCCACTCGGAGAGCTTATCGATGCCCATATTATAGGCGAGCTGATAGAAAAAGGTATCAGCCGATTCAACAATAGCCTTATGCACATTCAGCAGGCCATGCCCATAACGTTTCCAGTCGCGGTAACTCATATTGGAGTTAGGTAATTGCCATCTTCCTGTGTCGTGGATAGTTGTATTCTTTGTAATGACACCGCTGCTTAGTGCTGCAACAGCAATAAAGGGTTTTACTGTCGAGGCCGGAGGGTATGCACCTTGTGTTGCACGGTTAATCAATGGACGGTTAGGGTTATTGAGCAGCGCTTTATAATCCTTACTGGAAATACCATCAACAAACAGATTGGGGTCATAGCTTGGAGTCGATACCATTGCCAGCACTTCGCCAGTCCGGGGGTCGGTAACAACAACGGCGGCCCGGCTGGTTGTCAGGATTTTTTCAATGTAAGTTTGCAGCTCTAAGTCTATTGACAGATAAATATCTTTACCCGCTTGAGGCGGTTGTTCGTGTAGCTGGCGGATAACTTTACCGCGGTTGTTAACTTCAACTTCTTCATAGCCGGGTTTGCCATGCAGAATGGATTCGTAATAACGTTCAATACCCAATTTGCCGATATCATGAGTCGCCGCATAATCCGGTAATATCCCTTCCTGTTCGAGCCGTTCTACGTCTTTGTCATTAATTTTAGATACATAGCCGATAACGTGGGTGAGGGCAGAGCCATAAGGATAATAACGGCGTTGATATCCTCGGATTTCCAGACCGGGGAAACGGTACTGATTAACAGAGAACCGGGCAACCTGTACCTGAGTCAGCGGTGTCTTCAGGGGAATTGAGGTAAAACGACGGGCACGTCGCCGTTCTTTTTGGAAATTTTCGATATCTTCATCAGTTAGCCCGACGATAGAACGCAGCTCATTGAGTGTCTTATCAAGGTCATCAACTTTTTGTGGCACAATCTCCAATTGGTAAATTGTACGGTTAGCTGCCAGAAGTGTGCCGTTACGGTCATAAATGAGTCCACGGCTTGGCGCAATGGGAACAAGTTTGATACGGTTCCCATTTGAGCGCGTCTGGTAATCTTCGTGCCGGGTGATCTGGAGATTATAGAGGTTGGCAATCAGAACCCCCGTTAAAAGGATAACGCCAACAAACGCCACGAGTGCGCGGCGTATAAAGAGGGCTGATTCAGCCGTATAATCGCGAAAAGGAGTTCGTTTATTCTTCATCCCATTACCAGAATTCACGGTGATAGATTACCTAATTTATTCCCGATGATAAGGGTGATTAGTTGTGATACTCCATGCCCGGTATAGGCTTTCAGCAACCAAAACCCGTACCAGAGGATGTGGAAGAGTCAGTGGGGAAAGTGACCAGCTTTGTTCTGCCGCTGCTTTACAGGCAGGTGCTAACCCTTCCGGACCACCAATCAGTAAACTGACATTTCTTCCGTCCTGTTTCCAGCGTTCAAGCTGTTGTGCCAGTTGGGGTGTTTCCCAACGAGAGCCGGGGATATCCAGCGTGACAATACGGTTGCCTTTACCGACAGCCGACAACATTTGTTCGCCTTCTTTTTCCAGAATACGTTTGATATCGGCGTTTTTGCCCCGTTTTCCTGCCGGAATTTCAATTAATTCGAATGGCATATCTTTGGGAAAACGGTGTAAGTAATCCATGAAGCCGGTCTGTACCCAGTCCGGCATTTTTGTTCCCACAGCGACAAGTTGTAACTTCAAACTCAGCTCCAGAGTTTTTCCAGTTCATACATCCGGCGGCTGTCTTCCTGCATGACATGCACCATTACTTCGCCGAGGTCTACAACAATCCAGTCTGAGATCCCTTGTCCTTCGACACCCAGAGGCATAATGCCGGCTTCGCGGCAGTCATCAACCAGATTGTCAGCGACTGACATCAGATGACGACTTGATGTACCGGTGCAGATCAGCATACAGTCTGTAATGCTGGATTTTCCACGAACATCTATAGAAACAATATCCTGTGCTTTTGAATCTTCAAGTTTATCAATAATAAATTGTTGTAGTTCTGTGCCTTGCAAAAGGATCACCTTAATTTTATCAAAGTAGTTGAGTAACGCAGAATAATAGCATGCCCGTCTCTATAAACGTAAGCTACTGAGCCGGGAAATCACATATGATTTAACTATCAACTATATAACTGCTGGGAATCAATATAATTTTGTATTAATGGAGGTAATAAATCATCACAGTTTAAGCCCTGTTGATGGCGGCGGCGAATATCGGTTGCTGAAATGTCCAACAACGGTGTTTCGGCCAGATAAATGTAACCATGTGATTTATGACTTAATGGTGCGGGAGTATCAATTTTGTGCTGCTCCAGCCATTCCTGCATTTCCGGTGTTGAAAGCTGCTTTGAATAGCCGGGACGGGAGCAGACCAGTAAATGACAGATATCCAGCAATTCAGACCATCGGTGCCAGTTATGAATGGATTGCAGGGAATCCTGCCCGATGATAAATGCCAGCGGACACTGCTCACCGACTTCTTCACGGAATGACTTTAATGTATCAATAGTGTAAGAAGGTGTCTGACGCTGCAATTCCCGCGTATCAACAGTAAACAGGGGATTATCCTGTACTGCCAGACGCACCATTTCCAGCCGTTGCTGAGCGGTGGCTTCTGGCTGAGGGCGGTGAGGCGGAACATGGTTAGGTAACAGAATAACCTGTTTAAGCCCCGCCAGTTTTGCTAATGCTTCTACCGGACGTAAATGACCATAATGGATGGGATCAAAAGTACCACCAAATAAAGCATGAATAATCGGTGAATTTAACGATGGATGAGTTAAGGATGAATTAGTGGTGTGAAGCATTCAAAAAGCTCTCTGGTAATATTTTTCCGTGCGTCTTTCCGAGGTCTTTTCCGTATAACAGCAGCATAGAAAGGGTTTCCAGGTCAGCCCAAATAGATTGGCCATAATCCTGTTTGATGCGCAACTCCATCTGGGTCAACAAGTGTATAGCTGAGTGCAAATCTTGCAGTGATAGCCGTTGTAATGCCGAAGTCAAAAGCATCCGACGGTTTTGCCAGACTTTATGTTGATCAAACAGTGCCTTTAAAGGTGTTGTTTTTTCCTGACGCTTAAGGGTTAACAGTAGCATCAGTTCTCGCTGTATAGTACGAAGCAGAATAATCTCTTCGATATCTTCCTGTCGCAATTGTTTCAGGATATGCCATCCGCGTTTGACTTTGCCCGCCAGTAGCGCATCGACCCAATGGTAAGGGGCAAAATGTGCCGCATCATTGACAGCCTCTTCGACCCGATGAAGCGTCAGGCGATTATCAGGATAGAGCAGTGAGAGCCGCTCCAGCGCCTGTGACAATGCCAGCAGATTTCCTTCGTAGCAATAACACAGTAACTGGTTAGCTTCATCTTCCAGTGACAGGCCCATACTTTTAGCGCGTTGTGCGACCCATTGAGGAAGACGGTTTTGCTCAGGATTGAGGCAGCTGATATAAACACCATTTTTCCCGATCGCTTTGAACCAGATACTGTTTTCCTGTGCCTTGGTCAGTTTATGCCCGCGCAGTATCAATAAAACATCGTCATGCAGTAATTCTGATAGCTTAACCAAACGTTCCGCCATTGCTGCATTGGGACCATTTTCAGGTAACAACAGGGTAATTGACTGACGGCTGGCGAAAAGGCTGAGTGACTGGCATAAACTGAAGATTTCATCCCACTCGGTATGGTTATCCAGTGAAAACGAAAAATGCTCCAGAAAGCCGTGCTGCTCAGCTACTTTCCGGATACTGTCCTGACTTTCCTGTAGCAGCAATGGTTCATTGCCCCATAGCAGGTAGTTATTTCGCAGCCCTTCATTGAGCTGCGAAAGAAGTTGTTCAGGATAGAGTCTGATCATTGCTTTTGTGTTTCAGCAGATTTAGGTTGCTCTGAACTTTGAATTGTCAGCAGTTTGCGTATCAGCTGACGAGCCGCTTGTTCACGCATTTCCTGCTTAACAAGTTCGTTTTCTGCATCTTTTGCCAGTGCTTCCAATGGGTTATCAAAAAACGAACGTTCAACCCTGACCTCTAATGGGTAAATGTTACCATTTGGCATCAGAACCTGTGCATCAACATCCAGCACCAGTTGGCGTTCCGCCGCTTTACCATCCTGAAAGACTGAAACCGTGACATTGTTTTCACTTGAACCCAGTAATTTCAGAATTGGCAATGAGGCACTGGCCTGTTCAGCAATTCTGACATCGTTCAGACGTAGCTGCTGACGTACTGCCCGTGCCAATGGCCCATAAGGATCACCAGAGTTTAGCTGTAATGTCTGGAGTTCTTTGGGAACCTGTGTTGTGCCACGTAGATGAAAGCCGCAGCCAGCGGTGACAAGCACCGCTAACCCCAGCAACAACGTGAAAATACGATGTCGCATACTCTTTCCTATAATATTAACCAACGACCAGATTCAGCAATTTACCCGGAACATAGATAACTTTCCGGATACTGACGCCTTCAAGGTATTTCGTTACGCTGTATTCCTGAGAAGCCATCTCCTGAACATATTCTTTTGTCGCATCTGCCGGTACGGTGATACGGCCACGGACTTTACCGTTGATCTGAATGACAACCAGTTTAGTATCATCAACCATGGCTTTTTCATCAGCCTGCGGCCATGCAGCGGTATCAATGTCACATTTATTACCAAGTGCTTTCCACATCACGAAGCAGGCATGTGGTGTGATAGGTGAAAGCATACGTACAACGGCTGTCAGCGCTTCTTGCATCAGGGCACGATCTTGCTCTGTTTCCAGCGGTGCGCGGGTCAGTTTATTCATCAGCTCCATGATAGCGGCTATTGCGGTATTGAATGCCTGACGGCGGCCGATATCATCCGTGACTTTAGCAATAGTTTTGTGCAGGTCTCGACGCAAATCTTTCTGTTCGGTTGTCAGGCTGGTGATATCCAGTGGCTGAATTTCGCCTTTATCAGTATTTTTGCTTACATGCTCGTGAACCAGACGCCATACACGTTTCAGGAAGCGGTTAGCTCCTTCTACCCCAGATTCCTGCCATTCCAGAGTCAGTTCTGGTGGTGCAGCGAACATCATAAACAAACGAACAGTATCAGCACCGTATTTATCAACCATCAGTTGTGGGTCGATACCGTTATTTTTGGATTTGGACATTTTACTCATGCCGGTATAAACCAGTTCATGACCATCACTATCCATTGCTTTGGTGATGCGGCCTTTCTCGTCACGCTCAACAATAGCATCAGCCGGAGATACCCAGATTTTTTCACCGTTGCTGCCAGTGTAATAGAAGGCTTCTGCCAGAACCATGCCCTGACACAGCAGATGTTTTGCTGGTTCATCTGAATTGACCAGACCCGCATCACGCATCAGTTTGTGGAAGAAACGGAAATACATCAGGTGCATAATGGCGTGTTCAATACCACCAATATATTGATCCACTGGCAGCCAGTAGTTAGCAGCGGCAGGATCAAGCATACCTTGATCATAATCCGGGCAGGTATAACGAGCGTAATACCATGACGATTCCATAAAGGTATCGAAGGTATCGGTTTCACGGAGTGCAGGCTGACCATTAATAGTCGTTTTGGCCCATTCCGGATCTGCTTTGATTGGGCTGGTGATGCCATCCATTACAACATCTTCCGGCAGAATAACCGGCAGTTGATCTTCAGGAACCGGAACTACTGTACCATCTTCCAGTGTTGCCATTGGAATTGGTGCACCCCAGTAACGCTGACGGGAAACTCCCCAGTCACGCAGGCGATAGTTAACTTTGCGTTTACCTACACCCATTTCAACCAGTTTGTCAGCGATAGCATTGAAGCCTTCTTCATGGCTCAGCCCACTGAATTCACCGGAATTGACCAGAGCGTTCTTATCAGTCATCGCGCTTTCCTGAACAGTTGGTACATTACCATCGTTGTCCAGAATGACCGCTTTTATTGGCAGGTCATATTTGGTTGCGAATTCCCAGTCACGCTGATCATGGCCTGGAACCGCCATAACTGCACCTGTGCCGTATTCCATCAGAACGAAGTTGGCAACCCAGATAGGCATTTTTTCGTTAGTTAATGGATGGATTACGAACATACCGGTCGGCATGCCTTTTTTCTCCATTGTTGCCATATCTGCTTCAGCAACTTTGGTATTACGGCATTCGTTGATAAATTCTGCCAGCTCAGAATTGCTTTCCGCAGCCTGTTTTGCCAGAGGGTGACCCGCAGCTACAGCAACATAGGTTGCTCCCATAAAGGTATCCGGGCGGGTGGTATAGACGGTCAGTTTTTCCTGACTGTCAGCAACATTAAAGGTGATTTCAGCACCTTCTGAACGGCCAATCCAGTTACGCTGCATAACTTTCACCTGCTCAGGCCACTCTTCCAGCTTATCCAGATCGTTCAGCAATTCTTCGGCGTAATCGGTGATTTTAATAAACCACTGCGGGATTTCTTTACGTTCTACAGGGCTGTCACAGCGCCAGCAGCAACCATCAATAACCTGCTCATTCGCCAGAACGGTCAGATCGTTTGGACACCAGTTCACTGCGGAGGTTTTTTTGTAAACCAGACCTTTTTCATACAATTTGGTGAAGAACCATTGTTCCCAGCGATAATATTCCGGTGTACAGGTTGTGACTTCACGATCCCAGTCGTAACCAAATCCCAGCATTTTCAGCTGGCCTTTCATGTATTCGATATTGGAATAAGTCCACGGTGCTGGTGCGGTATTGTTTTTAACCGCTGCGCCTTCTGCTGGTAAGCCGAAGGCATCCCAACCGATAGGTTGCAGGACATTTTTACCAAGCATACGTTGGTAACGGGAAATCACATCACCGATAGTGTAGTTACGGACATGGCCCATATGTAGTCGGCCAGAAGGGTAAGGTAGCATGGACAGGCAGTAGTATTTTTCTTTGCTGCTGTCTTCGGTCACTTTAAAAGTTTGCTTCTCTTGCCAATGAAGCTGGACTTGTTGCTCTATGTCTTCTGGACGATATTGTTCTTGCATGGCACCGATGATCCTATGGTGAGTAATAATGCTACGCCTTTTATACCCTTCATTTTTCAGGCTGCCTCTTTGTTGGGTTCTCTGGGATTAACTCCCTGCCGACATGATGCAACTCGAAATCTATTGGGTATAGCGAGTATGTTTGTTTATGAAATTTAAGATGCCATAGCATAGCGGATAGGAATAGGGGCAACAACACCTGTTAGTGGTACAACACAGAAAATTACTGAATTTTTACCCCCTTTATCTTTCCTACCGGGTACAGATGCGGCTTAAAGCCGGCGGTATGTTGATACCGCCGACCAGAAACGTAATCAGTGCAGAATTTTTGCCAGAAAATCGCGGGCGCGTTCTGATTTAGGGTTGACGAAGAAATCTTCTTTTCTGCTGTCTTCGACAATTGTCCCCTCATCCATAAAGATAACGCGATGAGCCACTTTTTTTGCAAACCCCATTTCATGGGTAACGACCATCATGGTCATTCCTTCGTTAGCCAGTTCAACCATTACATCCAGCACTTCATTGATCATTTCTGGATCAAGGGCAGAAGTGGGTTCGTCAAACAGCATGGCAATCGGATCCATACAAAGAGCACGTGCGATAGCTACCCTCTGCTGTTGCCCGCCGGAAAGCTGGGAAGGGAATTTATGGGCGTGGTTTGATAACCCAACTCTCTCTAACAATTTCAGGCCTTTTTCAGTTGCTGCCTGCTTATCGCGCTTGAGAACTTTAACCTGAGCCAGAGTCAGATTGTCTATGATCGACAGATGAGGAAACAGTTCAAAATGTTGAAATACCATGCCGACTTGGGAACGTAATTGTGCCAGATCGGTTTTTTTATCATTGACTTTTGTTCCATTGACCGAAATTTCACCTTGCTGGACAGCCTCGAGGCCGTTGACCGTTTTTATGAGTGTGGATTTGCCAGAACCAGAAGGCCCGCAAACGACCACGACTTCGCCTTTTTTGACTTCAGTTGAACAGTCATTCAGCACCTGAAACTGACCATACCATTTGGATACATTTTTCAGCGAGATCATTAAATAGTCCTTTTCTTTAAATAGTTAACCAGCATTGAGGCGGAAAAACTAATAACAAAATAAACCAACCCGGCAAACAGAACCATTTCAACCTGTGTACCGTCACGTTCACCGATATTGCTTGCTGTACGGAAAAAATCCGCCAGACTCAATACGTATACCAGAGAAGTATCCTGAAATAATACAATGCCCTGTGTCAGCAGCAACGGTATCATTGCCCGGAATGCCTGTGGCAGAATGACCAAACGCATACTTTGCATGTGTGTCATCCCTAATGCCAGCGATGCGGCTGACTGACCACGGGAAATACTCTGGATACCGGCCCGGATAATTTCAGAATAATAGGCCGCTTCAAAGATTGAGAACGCTACCATTGCAGAGATTAATCGGATATCAGTTTTTGGTGATATACCCAGAACATTTTGAACTAAGCTAGGCACAATTAAATAGAACCATAACAATACCATTACCAGAGGTACGGAACGGAAGAGGTTAACATACAGGGCCGCAAACCAGCTCAGAGCTTTAATGGAAGAAAGCCGCATCATTGCCAGAATGGTTCCCCAGGCAATGCCAATCACGATAGCTATTAGTGTGATCTCTGCGGTGATGATTAATCCATCCAACAGAAGCGGCAGGCTGGGAACAATCGAACTCCAGTCAAATTGATACATGTCCTATTTCCCTCCTATATTGCCCGGTAGCTGTATTTTTTTCTCTAGCATGCTCATTGCCAGCATGATCACGAGATTGATACCCACATATGCCAGTGTGATAACTGTAAATGTTTCATAGGCATGTGCTGAATAATCCAGTAATTTCCCTGCCTGTGCTGCCATATCCACCAGACCGATAGTTGAAGCAATCGCGGAGTTCTTCACCAGATTGAGCATTTCTGAGGTCATGGGGGGCGTAATGACACGATAAGCATTGGGTAGCAAAACGTAACGGTAAGTCTGAGGCAGAGTCAGCCCCATTGCCAGCCCTGCGGCTTTTTGTCCCCGTGGCAGGGATTGAATAGCGGCCCTGACTTGCTCACATACTCGTGCCGCGGTGAATAACCCGAGGCAAACCAATGAGGAAAGGAAAAACTGGATATTAGGATCTAAGTCCATTTTGAACCAGTCACTCAGGTTTTTGGGCAGGAATTCCGGAACAACCAGATACCATATAAAAAACTGGACTATAAGGGGAACGTTACGAAATAGTTCGACATAGCAGGTTCCTAACCCGGAAAGAAATTTATTCGGTACAGTTCGCAGAATGCCGAAAAAAGAACCGACAATAAATGCAATAACCCAGGCACATATTGAAAGAGCGACAGTTACCTGAAATCCAGAAATGATCCACCCCAGATAGGTGGTATTACCAAAAGGCGCTTCCTGTAGAAAGATGCCCCAGTTCCAATCAATTGACATACATATGCTCCCTGAAACATAAAAATGAGGTAGGAAACGGCTACCTCATACCCGTCGTGCCAATAAAATCGGGGTTTTAGGTTTATAATTAATTCAATGACTTATCATTTGGTGCTTTGAACAGTTCTTTCATCTCATCGGACAGAGTAAAATTCATATTCAGATTTTTGGGTGGAATCGGCTGTTTAAACCAGATATCGAACCTTTCTGCGGCCTTGCCTGATGTCTGTATTTCTGCAACCGTTTCATCCAGCAGCTTCTTGAACTGAGGGTCATCCTTGCGCATCAGACAGCCATAAGCTTCTTTAGATTGCGGTTCACCAACGATAATCCATTGTTCAGGTTTTTTCGCTTTGGCGCGCTCTCCTGCCAATAGCGCATCATCAACCATGAAGGCGACAGCGCGACCAGATTCCAGTGTCCGGAATGAATCACCATGATCTTTTGCACTGATAATGCGCATCTTCATTTTTTTCTCGTCATTAAGCTTATTCAGCAGCATTTCAGATGTTGTACCGGCACTGACAACAACATTTTTTCCACCCAGATCATCAAATCCTTTGATACCTGAATCTTTATTGGTCAGAAGGCGGGTATTGACGATAAAAATAGTATTGGAGAATGCGGCTTGTTTTTGGCGCTCGGGAGTATTGGTGGTTGAACCACATTCAAAATCAAAAGTCCCATTTTGGAGTAATGGAATACGGTTCTGGGAGGTAACCGGGATCAATTTCACTTGTAGATCAGGAGCACCAATTTTTTTCTTAATCGCTTCCACGATTAAATTTGAATGGTCCTGGGCGAAACCGACAACGTTCTGTTTTCCATCGTAATAAGCAAATGGAACAGAAGATTCTCTGTGCCCGACAGCAACAACACCGCTGTCCTTAATTTTTTTCAATGTGCCGGTCAGTTCCTCAGCATGGGCAGCTCCTACCGCGCTAAGCAACATTGTGGCTAACATAAACTTACGCATATACAGCTCCTTCATGTGGTTGTTTTATTCAAAACTGGGTTTGTTTGCAGGGGGTGGATCTATGCTTTTATTTCTGTTTTACAGAGATCGTTAGCATAGAAATAAATTTCTAATATTGTTTTGTATATGAGTCGTAAAAAAATAATTCATAATGTTACTTTTTTGAAACATTGATGTTTTCATTTTGCGAGCCAACTCGAACTATAAACAAACAATTTTGTTTAAGTGTGATTTTGTGGCAAATAATTTTGAATCTTGTTCACAGTTTGCACTTTTTAGGAATAAATACCGTAGTACGGTGATCTTTTAGGCTGTTTTTATGTTTTTTGTGAATATTTTAGAAATGAAACTAATGGAGGGATTCGTGTTGGAGAAATTACCTAAAATGACATACGAGAAAGAATAAGTTCAGTATATAAATACATTCTGAACTTATTCTTTGGGGGATTTTTAGGGGTATCGTTAAATGCTTAACTAAGTATGACGGCGGTTTCTGATTAATCCGAACAAAATAAACAATACAGTCATTCCCCAAACCGGCCAGTTCCCAATACGGAAATAAGGGGTGATCCCGCTGGCTGGAGTGACTTCGGCTTCCAAGACCTGACGGGTGAACTGCGGAATTTCAGCCTGTATTGAACCATCTGGCCTGACTACGGCAGTAATGCCATTATTGGTTCCCCGTAATAATGGGCGACCCAGTTCAAGAGCGCGCATCCGCGCCATCTGGAAGTGTTGCCACGGGCCAATAGATTGGCCGAACCATGCGTCGTTGGAAATTGTCAGCAAAAATTCTGTGCTGGGTTTGAAATTATCGCGGACTTGCTCACCCAAAATGATTTCATAACAGATAGCAGCAGTAATGTCATAACCAGCAACAGAAAGCTGAGGTTGTATATAATTTCCCTGACTGAAAGAGGACATTGGCAGGTTAAATAAGGGTGCCAATGGACGCAGTAATGATTCCAGAGGTACAAACTCACCAAACGGCACAAGGTGATGTTTGTCATAGCGGTCAGCCGCCGGATACTGGTAAGGTGTTTTCTCCCCTAACACAATAATACTGTTATAGAATTTGTATCCGTCTAATGTTGGTCGTGCATCGGGAATACCCGTGATCAGGCTGGTATGATGTTGCCTGAGCAACGCATCCAGTTTGGTCAGGAAGAGACTCTGGTCGTGTTCGGTATCAGGAATGGCTGCTTCTGGCCAGATAATGATGGGAACTTTCCCAATAAAAGGGCGGCTGTTATCCAGATAGATATCCACTGTTTTGCCCAATGCTGAAGGATCCCATTTTATTTCCTGAGGGATATTCCCCTGTACCAGTGCTATATCAGCCGATTTTTCCGGTAGTAGGGTATACCACTGATAATGCCTCATTGGCCACGGTAACATCAGTAAAGCAACGGCAATGATGGCAGCTACGATTTTTTTATGTACAGTAGCAAAAACCAACAACCCGCTGATAATCATCAACAGGAAAGTAATACCTTCTACCCCGAAAACCGGCGCAATGGCTTTTAACGGACCATCAATTTGACTGTAACCAAACTGTAGCCACGGAAAACCGGTAAGTACCCAACCACGTAAAAATTCCGTTAACTGCCACAGAGCAGGGCCGGCAATTATCAGCCTGATCCCGTTTGAAGCAGGGAAAAACCGGTTAAGTAACCCGGCAAACAGAGTTGGATAAAGCGCAAGGTAAGCCGCCAGCAAGACAACTAAAAAGATATTAACGGCGGTTGGCATACCCCCGAAACCGGCAATGCTGACATAAACCCAGTTTGTTCCGCTGCCGAACAACCCAAATCCCCAGCAGAAACCAATAAAGGCTGCTTGTCGGCTGGTTCGGTTTAACGTCAGGATTTGCAGGCCAAAGAGGGAGATAAGAGCAGCAGGCCAGAAATCAAAAGGTGAAAAAGCCAGTGTTCCACTGGCTCCGAAGAAAAGTGCCAGCAAGGCACGCAGCCGCTGGCAACTTATTAATGAGGTTTTGTTCATCCAGATCCCATTAGTCTTTATCAAGGCCAGGAACTTCAGCGTCATCCGGTATTTTTACATGAACCTGAATGATTTTACGGCTATCTGCCATAGCTACTTTGAAATGATAGCCATTAATGCTGATGGATTCCCCACGGGAAGGCAGATGCCCGAATGCCTGCATGACCAACCCGCCTATGGTATCAACTTCTTCATCACTGAAATTAGTGCCGAAAACATCGTTGAAATCTTCAATCTGAGCCAAAGCTCGTACTGAATAAGTATGGCGGCTCAGGGCACGAATGTCGTTATCTTCGTCATCGTCGTACTCGTCCTCAATTTCGCCTACAATCAGTTCAAGTATATCTTCAATCGTGACCAGACCGGAAACACCGCCGAATTCATCGATAACAATCGCCATATGGTAGCGTTGGGAACGAAACTCTTTCAGCAATCGGTCAACGCGCTTACTTTCCGGCACCACCACCGCTTGCCGCAGAACTTTATCAATGCTGAAAGGTTCTGCGTTCGAGCGCATAAATGGCAGAAGATCTTTTGCCATCAGAATGCCTTCAATGTGATCTTTATCCTCGCTGATCACAGGGAAGCGGGAGTGGGCTGACTCGATAATGACATCCAGACATTCGTCCAGAGGCTGGTTGCGTTTTAAGGTAACGATTTGTGAGCGTGGGATCATAATGTCACGCACGCGCTGGTCAGCAATATCCATCACCCCTTCGAGCATTTCTCGGGTATCGGGGTCGATGAGGTCGTTCTGTTCTGAATCTCGGATCAGTTCAACTAAATCATCGCGGTTTTTCGGCTCACCATGGAAAATCTGATTAAGAAGTGCAAAAAAGCCTTTCTTAGGTCCAGGGCTATCGTTACTAGAAGGATGGTCGTCGCTCATGGCGTTCTAATTTTATTTCCTCATTAATTAATGTGTATATACCCTACGTCTTTCAAGCTGCCTCTTTGTTGGCTGCGCTCGTTCACCCCAGTCACCGTTTTTATAAACATACGGTTATCTATGCTCCTGGGGACTCTCTCCCTTGCCGCCGCGATGCAACTCGAAATTCATTGGGTATAGATAATATTTAACATAAAAATATTATTGGGGGTTATTCTTTTTCCGCAAGATAGGGATCAGGATAACCCATTTTTCCCAGAATTTCTGTTTCCAGAGATTCCATTTCTTCTGCTTCTTCATCTTCAATATGGTCATACCCAAGCAGATGAAGACAGCCGTGAACCACCATATGTGCCCAGTGTTCTTCGACTGTTTTTTGCTGCTCCTGTGCTTCTTTTTCAACAACCTGACGGCATATGATTAAATCACCGAGCAAGGGTAGTTCAATTTCAGGCGGAGCTTCAAACGGGAAAGATAACACATTGGTTGGTTTGTCTTTCCCTCGATAAGTGAGGTTTAATTCGTGGCTTTCTGCCTCATCAACTAAACGGATTGTGACTTCACTTTCTGCCTGAAATTGTGGCAAAACGCCTTCCAGCCAGTTTTGGAAAAGGACCTCCTCAGGAAGCCCTTCTGGTTTTTCACAAGCAATTTGTAAATCTAATATAACTGAACTCATTGTGCTTCCTGCCTGCGCTTTTCATTAAGCGCCTGTTTACGTTTCTGCTCAGCGGCTTCCCATACTTCATAAGCGATAACGACTTTGGCAACCACCGGATGGCGCACCACATCTTCGCTGTAGAGGAAGTTAAAGCTCAGTTCATCAACGTCAGATAAAACTTCCATCGCGTGACTCAGGCCTGATTTCTGGCCTCTGGGCAGGTCTATCTGGGTGACATCACCAGTGATAACGGCTTTGGAGTTGAAACCAATACGGGTCAGAAACATTTTCATCTGCTCGATGGTTGTATTCTGGCTTTCGTCGAGAATAATAAAGGCATCATTGAGCGTTCGTCCACGCATATAGGCCAGTGGGGCGACTTCAATGACATTTCTTTCGATCAGCTTCTCAACTTTTTCAAATCCCAGCATCTCAAATAATGCGTCGTAAAGCGGACGTAGATAAGGATCGACTTTCTGGCTCAGATCCCCCGGCAGAAAGCCCAGTTTTTCTCCGGCTTCAACAGCAGGACGGGTGAGCAATATCCGGCGGATTTCCTGACGCTCCAGTGCATCAACCGCTGCTGCAACGGCCAGATAGGTTTTACCCGTTCCCGCAGGCCCGATACCAAACGTAATATCATGGCTAAGAATATTGGCAATATACTGCGCCTGATTAGGAGTACGGGGTTTGACTACTCCCCGTTTGGTTTTGATATTCACGGCCTTACCGTAGTCAGGGACGCTTTCTGCTGCTTGCTCCAGTACGCGGGTTTCCGTGATAGCCAGATGAATCTGCTCAGGTTCGAGATCCGGTATCACTCCGCGTACAGGGGCGGTTTCAACATACAGGCGGCGCAGTATACTGGCTACTGCGCTGACACACAGTGGCTTGCCCACCAATTTGAAACGATTGTCGCGGCGGTTTATCTCTATTCCCAAACGACGCTCAAGTTGTTTCAGATTGTCATCAAGTGGGCCACACAGGCTCATTAATCGCTGATTATCTGCGGGTTCCAGAAAGATCTCTTGTGTTGCTACTTGTGGGTTGATTTGTGTCACTGATTATCTCTATGTTAAGGCCTGTGAATCCGGCCTATTTGTTAAAGTTATCCTGTTCTTAAGGTTGGCTAGTCATCAAGGCTGATAAGTGCCAACACCGATTTCGTCTTCCTTACGGGTTCGGGCAATGACTGATTCGGGTGACTCATAGACACGTAAATCCATTTCATCTTCAGTACGGATGACCTTACCGCGCAGGGAATTGGCATAGACGTCGACAATTTCAACATCAACAAACTTGCCAATCATATCAGGAGCGCCTTCAAAATTAACTACACGGTTATTTTCCGTGCGCCCGGAAAGCTCCATAATATTCTTACGGGATGGACCTTCAACAAGAATACGCTGAGTACTGCCAAGCATTGCCCGGCTGAAGCTCATGGCTTGTTGGTTAATACGCTGCTGGAGCAGGTACAGACGCTGTTTTTTCTCATCTTCACTCACATCATCCGGCAAATCAGCCGCAGGAGTACCCGGACGTGCTGAATAAATAAAACTGAAACTCATGTCGAAATTAACATCGGCAATTAATTTCATTGTTTTTTCAAAGTCATCCTGTGTTTCACCCGGGAAACCAATGATGAAATCTGAACTGATCAGGATATCCGGGCGAGCTTTACGCAGACGGCGAATAATTCCTTTATATTCCAGCGCAGTATGAGCACGTTTCATCAGAGTCAGAATGCGGTCAGAGCCACTCTGGACAGGTAAGTGCAGGAAGCTGACCAGTTCAGGTGTGTCTTCATACACGGCGATGATATCGTCAGTAAATTCAATCGGATGGCTGGTTGTAAAGCGTATGCGGTCGATTCCGTCAATAGCCGCAACCAGACGCAATAATTCAGCAAATGTGCAGATATCTCCGTCAAATGTTGCACCGCGATAAGCATTCACGTTTTGACCGAGCAGGTTTACTTCACGCACACCCTGCGCAGCAAGCTGAGCAATTTCAAACAGAATATCATCACAAGGACGGCTGACCTCTTCCCCACGGGTGTAAGGAACAACACAGAATGTGCAGTATTTATTACAGCCTTCCATGATAGAAACAAATGCCGTCGGGCCATCCGCACGGGGTTCTGGCAGGCGGTCGAATTTCTCGATCTCAGGGAAACTGATATCAACAACAGGGCTGCGGGTGCCTTTCACATGATTAATCATTTCCGGCAGGCGGTGCAGGGTTTGTGGCCCGAATATAATATCAACACTCGGAGCACGCTGGCGAATGTAATCCCCTTCCTGAGAAGCCACACAGCCCCCAACGCCAATGATAACTTCAGGGTTTTTGTCTTTCAGCCCTTTCCAGCGCCCGAGTTGGTGAAAGACTTTTTCTTGGGCCTTTTCACGGATTGAACAAGTATTCAAGAGTAAGATATCTGCGTCTTCGGCGATATCGGTTAACTGATAACCGTGAGTGGTTTCCAGCAGGTCGGCCATCTTGGATGAATCGTATTCATTCATCTGACAGCCCCAGGTTTTGATATACAGTTTTTTTATCGTCGACATTTTGTGTATCCGGTGTTTCCAGTGGAATGATGCGTCAACACTGAAAAGCATAGTCTATTGAACCAGCATATTGAATACAGTGTGTTTAGCATAATGTTGCAGGCTATTGTATTCATTTGAGGCACCAGTGACCAGACTGTAACACCGGATATTCACAGCCGGAAAGGGAAAATTCCGGTACACTATTTTAATCAAGAAGTTAATAGCGTGATGAATATGAATAATCCACAACAAAAATTCGATATGGTTATCGTGGGTGCCGGGATGATTGGTGCGGCAACGGCATTGGGATTGGCGCAGGAAGGTTGGCGTGTCGCTCTGTTGGAACATCAGCCACCACAACTCTACAGTGCAGAAAGTGAACCGGATATTCGTATTTCTGCCATTAGTCGGGCATCCGTGGATTTACTAAAGCAATTGGGTGCTTGGGAACATGTTGTGCAGATGCGTAGCGCACCTTATCGGAAGCTGGAGACATGGGAGCAGAATGATTCCAATGTGATTTTTGATGCAGCAAGCCTTGGCCTGCCTGAACTTGGATACATGGTAGAAAACCGCATTCTGCAACTGGCTTTGTGGCAGGAATTTGAACGGTATCCTAATCTGACACTGTTTTGCCCCGCTGAGCTGAAATCGATGCAGCGTCATGGTGATCACAAAACATGGCAACTTGAATTGGCTGATGGTACGGAATTAAACACTCGTTTGATTATTGGTGCTGATGGCGCACGTTCTCAGGTTCGGCAATTAGCGGGGATTGGCAGCAGGGGGTGGCAATATCGTCAGTCGTGTATGTTGATAACTGTTAAAACGGAACAACCTCAGAAAGACGTAACATGGCAGCAGTTTTTTCCTTCTGGTCCCAGAGCCTTTCTGCCGTTATTCGACCAGTGGGCATCGTTGGTATGGTATGACTCTCCCGCCCGCATTCGTCAGTTACAGGCGATGTCAATGACACAGCTTGAACGGGAAATATTTCAGGCATTTCCGGCCCGTTTGGGTAAAGTGACTCCGATTGCTGCGGGTTCATTTCCTCTGACCCGCCATCATGCCAGCGATTATGTGCGTGAAGGGCTGGTTTTGCTGGGGGATGCAGCTCATACAATTAACCCACTGGCAGGGCAGGGTGTCAATCTGGGCTATCGGGATGTAGATGCTTTACTCAAAGTATTGATTGATGCCAAAGAATCCTTGGAAGATTGGGATTCCCTGACTGTACTGATGCGTTATCAACGTCGCAGGATGCCGGATAATTTGGTTATGCAGGCGGGAATGGATCTCTTTCATACGGCATTCAGCCATGACCTGCCAGGATTGAAAACTATGCGTAATCTGGCCTTGATGGCAGCGCAGCGCTCAGGCGCACTGAAAAAACTGGCGCTGAAATATGCGCTGGGGGTGTGATTACTGTTTTTTAGCAAATATTTTTGAGGGTAGGAGCCATTTTTTTAATATTTCTACCCTTAGATATGTTTTTTATTGAGCGCTTTATAAACAGGGGGAGATGTGTCGATTTCAGGCAGGTTATCAAACAAAGATGGAGACTATCAGGCGATAAGCTGGGGATATTTTTTGGCAGAAAAACAAAAAAACCACCAAAAGGCGGTTGTCAGTTTAGTCAGCGTTTTGAAAAATTTGGCTGGGGTACCAGGATTCGAACCTGGGAATGCCGGAATCAGAATCCGGTGCCTTACCTCTTGGCGATACCCCAACTGAATTTAAAATGGTGGCTACGACGGGATTCGAACCTGTGACCCCAGCATTATGAGTGCTGTGCTCTAACCAGCTGAGCTACGTAGCCATTTACGTTAACCGTAAATTTTATGAAAACCTTCAGGAAAATGGCTGGGGTACCTGGATTCGAACCAGGGTATGCCAGGATCAAAACCTGGTGCCTTACCGCTTGGCGATACCCCACCTGAAAATTTTCATTTTAAACCTTGTTTTATAAATGGTTATCTATTTATTAGAAATTATCGTTTTCAGAAATATGGCTGGGGTACCTGGATTCGAACCAGGGTATGCCAGGATCAAAACCTGGTGCCTTACCGCTTGGCGATACCCCACCTGAAAACAACACACTAAAACTTAAAACAACCTTAACAAAACTCGATTTAAGTGCAACCGAAGAAGAAATGGTGCGGGAGGCGAGACTTGAACTCGCACACCTTGCGGCGCCAGAACCTAAATCTGGTGCGTCTACCAATTTCGCCACTCCCGCAAAGATGGTGGCTACGACGGGAATCGAACCTGTGACCCCAGCATTATGAGTGCTGTGCTCTAACCAGCTGAGCTACGTAGCCATCTTTTTTCGCTTTGCCTTCATCGGCGGTGCGGGGCGCATTATGCGTATATCAGACAGATGCGTCAACTGCTTTTTTAAAAAAATATGCATAAAATCGCTTGTTTGTTTGCCCTGTAATCATCTTGATGATAAAAGAAGCTGAAATGACGAATTATCCTCCAAGAAGGTGTTGTAACAGCACACCATTGAGCATAGCTCGCTTCGTTAAGGCGAATGCGCCTATTGCAGAACAGTGGTTTAATTCGGAAACCACGATAGGCAGGTCTTCACGGAAGTTTTTTAAAGTCTGAGTGTTGATACAATTTTGAATAGCGGCAAGCAGAGCCTGCTCTGCTTCAGTGATATCACCGGCAATAACAACTTTCTGTGGGTTAAAGAAGTTGATGGCAATGGCGATGGCTTTACCTAGATTATGCCCTGCCTGTCTGATCACTTCGACTGCCAGAGAGTCTCCCTGATTAGCAGCGCGACATATGTCATGGATGCTGCATTTATCCAATGTCAGCTTACTTGGAAACCCCTGCTGTAATTGGTGCTGTATTTTGGCTTCTATGGCCGGATTGGATGCAATCGTTTCCAGACAGCCAAAATTACCACAATGACAACGCTCACCCAGTGGTTCAATTTGGATATGGCCTATCTCTCCCAGATTGCCACGTTTATTGAGCAATACATTATTCTTGATAATAACGCCTGCACCTACACCACGATGAACACGTACAAGAAGAGAGTCTTCACAATCGCGAGTGGCTCCGAAATAGTTTTCTGCCAGTGCCAAGCTGCGGATGTCGTGCCCGATAAAACATGAAATATTGAAGTGATTACGCAGGTTTTGCACCAATGGCCAGTTATCGACTTTAATATGTGGCATATAGCGGATAATGCCATTATGGGGATCAACTAATCCGGGGACAATGATGGAGATTGCAATCAGTTCACGGTTACGCCGCTGATTTCTGCTGATAAAGTCTTCAATAACGGAGATAATCCGTTGTTCGACTTCTTGCTGGCTATTTTCCAGAACAGGATGTTGCTCTTCTGCCAGTTGTCTGGCGCTCATATCAAATAACGCAATCGTCGCATCCCGACGGCCCAGCCGAACACCAATGGTATGAAAATGGCTGGTTTCTGTGACAATGGAAATAGCGCGACGTCCGCCAGTAGATGCCTGCTGATCAACTTCTTTAATCAGACCGCGCTCAATTAACTGACGAGTAATTTTTGTCACACTGGCCGGAGCAAGTTGGCTCTCTTCCGCGATTTGTATACGGGATATTGGCCCGAGTTGGTCTATCAACCGATAGACCACGGCGCTATTGAGCTGTTTGACCAGCTCAATATTCGCGATTTGTTTTTGTGTGTTATGGTTGTTCATCAGGCACTATGCTCGATAGTTCAGCTTCGTTCCCTTTGTTGTTATTGTTATTAACGATATTTCCGTTAACTATGGTTTTACAGATTTTGAAATCATGAGTGAATGCTGTCAGGTTTGCTACTTTACCCGGCTCAATCGTTCCAAGATGTTTATCGACACCGATAGCTTTAGCTGGGTAAAGGGTTGCCATGCGCAGTGTTTCATCTAAAGCGATGCCAACTTTTTCGACACTATTCCTGACACACTCAATCATTGTGGCTGAAGAGCCGCTTAATGTGCCATTCTCATCGACACATAACCCGTTACGATAATATATTGTTTTATTAGCGAAGGTGAATTGTTCTATATTACTGCCTTCATCCAGCCCGGCAGGGACAATGGCATCTGTCACGAGAACTAATTTTTCATTTTTCAGACGCTTGGCGCTACGAATGTTGGGCCATGCAACATGCATACCATCACAAATAATACCGGCATAGACTTCAGTAGTATCATAAATTGCGCTGATTAAACCCGGCTGTCGGCCAGAAATGGCTGGCATGGCATTATATAAATGAGTGGAGAAGGTAATACCATTTTGGAATCCCCGTCGTGCCTCTTCATAGGTTGCGTTGGAATGACCCGCAGAAACAACAATACCCGCTTCAGTTAATTGATGAATGTAATGATTTTCTACCATCTCAGGAGCAAGAGTAATTTTCTTGATCACATCGGCATTAATACACAAATAATTGACCATTTCCGGTGTTGGTTTGCGTATATAGGCAGCATTATGTGTGCCTTTTTTTACCGGATTGATGTAAGGTCCTTCCAGATGTAAACCAATCGCCTGATTGGGGTTGTTAGCCAGATAGATACGCATTACTTCAATGGCTTTGATCATCAGCTCATCAGGGCTAGTGATAAGCGTTGGCAGAAAACTGGTACAGCCGTATCGCTGATTGGTTTTCTGCATGATATGCAGTGTCCCTTCCGTAAGATCTTCCATGCGGTCATTATACTGGACTCCGCCACAGCCGTTGACTTGCAGGTCAATAAATCCGGGAGAGAGGTTTGCACCCTGTAAGTCATGCTGTTCAATGCCTGCCGGTAACTCATTTTCCGGACAAATATGCTTGATTATCCCACCTTCAATAATAACAGCATATTCACTGAGCCTGTCGTGTCCGGTGTAGATAATACAGTTAGTTAAAGCGTACATTCTGGACTCCTAAATGCCTGAACCTAAATGCCTGAATTAAGTATTAACTGGCGAATTCACTCAGAATATCAGCCTCTATCTGGCGAAAATATTTTACGGTTTTTACTCTTAACTCCATTGTTGCAGCTTCATCACACGCAATAATTGTTTTTGGATGTATCTGTAGACAGCTTACTGTCCACATATGGTTAACATTACCTTCAATAGCAGCTTGTAGAGCCAGTGCTTTTTGAGTTCCGGTTACGAGAATAATGATCTCTTCAGCATCCATTAACGTACCCACACCAATAGTTAACGCATATTGGGGGACTGATTCCACGTTATTATTGAAAAAACGGGAATTGGCAGTTCGTGTTTCCAGGGTCAGCGTCTTAATCCGTGTACGGGAAGAGAGAGAAGACGCGGGTTCGTTAAATGCAATATGGCCGTCGTTACCTACACCGCCCATAAACAGATGAATTTTGCCATACGCTTTAATTTTATTCTCATAGCGTAAGCATTCAGCATCGATATCTGTCGCATTCCCATCGAGTAAGTTGATATTTTCTTTTTCAATATCAATATGATTGAAGAGATTCTGATACATGAAAGTGTGGTAACTCTGGGGATGATCCTCAGGAATGCCAACATATTCATCCATATTAAAGGTTACAACATTTCTGAAACTCACTTTTCCTGCCTGATATAGCGCGATGAGTTCTTTATAAGTTGCTAATGGCGTACTGCCTGTTGGCAGGCCGAGAACAAAAGGGCGTTCTGCTGTTGGTTTGAATTCATTTATTTTTCTAACAATATAGTGAGCAGACCATCGACCTACATCACTTGCATTTGTTAGGGGGATCAGCCTCATGATGACCTCTTCAAAAAATTATTCATTTATAAAATTAAAATTATACGAACAGTGGCGGGGCAAAAGCTGCCTATCATACCTGTTCTTTACAGCGGTTCTACCTGACACGCACACGATAATGTTATTTTTTATAATAAAATAAGTTTTTGATTAAGGCCATATTTCGCTCAAAAATATATCAATTTAAGTGATTTTTATCACATATGCGAAGGATTTAATTTGCGATGAAAAATAAATTTCTTAGACTTGAAATTGTTTAACAACAAATAGATGAGTGGTGTTATTACATCGTTTATTCAATAAAAGACTCCATTCATGGGGCTTTAAGGGGGCGTGAGTGAACATTTTAACTTACTTACAACAGATTGGTCGGGCATTAATGGTGCCTGTTGCAACATTGCCTGCTGCGGCGATATTACTCGGGATTGGATATTGGATTGATCCGACCGGTTGGGGAGCTGACAATAAAATGGCAGCTTTGTTTATCTCATCCGGTAAGGCTATTCTTGACAATATGGCAATATTATTTGCAATTGGTATTGCTTATGGTATGTCAAAAGATAAAGACGGGGCTGCTGCACTGACCGGATTAGTCGGGTTTATGGTTGTTATGAAACTGTGTTCGCCCGAAGTCATCGCGATGATTGAAGGTATTCCGGTTGCTGATGTGCCAGTGGCATTCAATAAAATTAATAACCAGTTTATTGGTATTTTAATAGGAGTTATTTCAGCTGAGCTTTATAACCGCTACAGTAATGTTGAATTACCTTTGGCACTGTCTTTTTTCAGTGGACGCCGTTTGGTACCGATCCTGAATTCTTTTTTAATGATTCTACTTTCTTTTATCCTGATATTTGTCTGGCCTGTCATTTATGATTGGCTGGTGGTATTTGGTGAAAGTATTACCAGCCTCGGGTCTGTAGGAGCCGGGCTTTATGCATTCTTTAATCGTCTGCTAATACCCTTAGGTTTGCACCATGCGTTGAACTCAGTTTTCTGGTTTGATGTTGCAGGTATTAATGACATTCCTAATTTCCTGGGAGGAGGAAAATCTATTGCTGAAGGAACGGCTATTCCGGGCATTACCGGGCGTTATCAGGCTGGTTTCTTCCCCATCATGATGTTTGGGTTACCGGGAGCGGCATTAGCTATATACCACTGCGCCCGTCCTGAGAATAAAGCAATGGTTGGCGGTATCATGTTGGCGGGAGCATTTGCTGCGTTCTTTACTGGTATAACTGAGCCACTTGAATTCTCTTTCATGTTTGTGGCACCTGTGCTTTATTTTCTGCATGCCATTATGACGGGCATTTCAGTTTATATTGCAGCGGCGATGCACTGGATTGCCGGTTTTGGTTTCAGCGCCGGCTTTATTGATCTTTTCCTCTCCTCACGCAACCCGCTAGCTGTGCACTGGTATATGCTGATCCCACAAGGGTTAGTATTCTTCTGTATCTATTATGTTGTATTCCGTTTCACTATCAAAAAATTCAACCTGATGACATTAGGCCGTGAATTACCTTCTAGCGCGGGAACTGATGCAGATATGAAATTGAATGCTGGTGGCAAAAACGATATTCAGGAAGAAGCATATAACTATGTTGCTGCGATAGGTGGATCGGCCAATTTAATCAATATTGACTCTTGTATCACCCGTTTGCGTTTATCCGTGAAAGATTCCAGTTTAGTTAATGAACGAGTCACTAAACGTCTTGGGGCTTCTGGTGTTATTCGCCTGAATAAAGGAAGTGTTCAGATTATTGTTGGTATGCGTGCTGAACTGATTGCTAGCGCCATGAAAGATGTTATTGCTAAAGGCCCGATTGCTGCTGCGACGGAAAATGATATTCCAGAGTCTGATATTCCGGTAGAAAAAAAGAGTACGCAGGAAAATAAAGAAATTCTGACTTTACTAGCACCTGTTACGGGTGAGTTAGTCAAGCTGGAAGATGTACCGGATGAAGCTTTCTCCAGTAAATTAGTGGGTGACGGTATTGCAATCAAGCCGACTTCGGAAACAGTCTTCTCACCCGTTACAGGTACGGTGGTAAAGGTATTTGATACTAACCATGCGTTATGTATTGAGGCGGATAATGGTGCTGAAGTTATTGTCCATATGGGCATTGATACTGTTTCCTTGGGTGGCCGTGGGTTTGAATGTTTGGTGAAAGAAGGAATGAAAGTTAAAACAGGAACGGCGTTACTGAAATTAGACCTTGATTATTTGAACTCTCATGCCAAGTCAATGATAAGCCCAGTTATTATCAGCAATATCGATAACTATTCAGGAATCAGAATGATTGCAGAAGAGGGAGTTATTGCCACAGGAGCAGATTTATTCCAGATATATAAATAATTAATAACCTACCTCATGATTTTAATTTCATAAATATTTTTTAGTATTACCTGTATGCAGAAATGCATGCAGGTAATATCAGAATGTTTTTTACTCTTAACACCTAGAAAGAGGTAAATTATTTCTAGGTGAACGAGTTAAAATCATCTGATTCTAAATATAGAATTAGATTTCCCCTCTTCAAGTTTCTAAAAGACGGAAAATATATCATCAAATATTGGGTGATATATTTATTATTACGACGCGTCTGGAGCGTAGAAACATAAAATTAAATATATGATTGTTATTTTATATTCATGAGAGGTATTTGTTATTGTCATTTTTTCGATAAGGAATAATTTAATGTAGGTATTTTATAATGTTTTTTGTTTTTTATTTTATTTGTGATTTACCTCAATTTTTTTATAAAAAATATCCTTTAATTTTATTTGGCTTAGGTCGAGTTGATTTTAATGATTTTATTTCCTGTCCATTTTATAAACATTTTAGATCAAAGTCTAATGCACTTAAATTATCTCTGATAGAGAGATTAAATTGTGTTCGTTGATAAGATAACTAAATGAAATAAATATAAGTAGGTGGAAATTATGAATTTATCTATTTCAGAAGGAAAAATGGAAAAGTATTTAAAGAGTTGGGATGACAATGGTTATATCATCATAGAATCGGCAGTAAGCAAAGAACAAGTTCAAAAAACTGTCGATGCTATATTTTATTTTTTGGAAATGGATAAGAGTAACCACAGTGATTTTTATAACATGGAGATTCGTTCTCGTTCAGGAATTGATGAAATGGGGCGGATTCCTTTTTATCATCATCAGTCTTTGTGGGATAATCGTCAGAATCAAATCATTTACTCTGTATATGAAAAGATTTTTGGTACCTCAGATTTACTGGTTAGTGTTGACAGAGTAAATATGAACCCTCCAGTTAATGAAAACTGGAAATATGAGGGTTTTATTCATTGGGATATTGATGTTTCGAAACGCCCACTGGAAAGAAAAATACAGGGTCTTTTGAGCTTAACTGATGATAATGGTAATTCTGGTGGGTTCCAGTGTGTTCCCGGTTTTCATAAAGTTATCTATGAATGGTTATCAAAACAGCCAGCGGGATATAACAGTAGATTTCCTGATACAGCAGGGATGAATATTAAATCAATTCCATTGAAAGCAGGGGATTATGTCATTTTTGACAGTGCACTGCCTCACGGGAATATACCTAATACTTCAAATGAGCCAAGGTTAGCTCAATATTTTTGCTTATTCCCACGAACAGATATTACAGAACAACAAGTTGCCGAGAGAATTGTAGCTTATAAAAAAGGTTTGCCGACGACATCTATAACAGGGAAAGCCTTTCCGGTTAAAAAAGCACATCAACAAGATACCTCTCAGATACACTTAACAGATTTGGGTAAATTATTATTGGGATTTTAGTACATTATACCTTAAGGTATCATTATGGAGACAAAAAATCATCGCATAGAGGGTGATGCTATTGATGTTTCAATTATTCTTCCTCGCTATAATGAAAATTATTCTGTTATTGAAAAAACTATCCAGCGTATCCGAAACATTCAGGAGAAGCTGAAGGTACAAATAATTATAGTCAACGATTCAGATAAAAATAATTTTCATGACCAAGATGTTGTAAAAATAAAGAAAAATTATCCTGATGTTCTGGTGATCTCTAACTGTGGAAACTATGGAAAAGGATATAGCATTAGAAGAGGCGTCGATTTAGCAAAAGGGAAATATGTTTTTTATACAGATATTGATTTTCCTATAAAAGAAAATGATTTTTTTATTGCATACAGGAGGATTGAAGTTTCAAATGTTGATTTGGTTATTGGAGAGCGCTTTTCAAAGAATAAATCAAAAGCGAACTCATATCGCAAGATAACCAGTAAAATATTTTTAAAAATAGTCAACTTACTATTGAATTGTAAAGTTTCTGATTCTCAGTGTCCATTTAAAATGTTGAAATCTGATGTGGCAAAAGAAGTGTTTTCTAAGCAGAAGATTAATGGATACGCATTTGATGCTGAAATTATTTATCTAACAAATAGGTTATCTAAGAAATTAGATCAGTTCCCAGTGGCCTGGGAGGACACAAGAGAGAACTGGAGTTTGGCGAGGACGTTAATTAACTATAGCATAATGATACTTGGCGTTTTTTCCATTAAGATTTATTGGGTTATAAACGATCCAGAGATAATTTGAAGTGATTGATTAGCAGATGCTGTGATATTGATTTATCCTAATGAAATAGGTTTGATTATTTATTGTGATTCCTATGTTTTATTATAAATTATTGGGATGGTTTACAGTGTTTGTTTTTTATTATCGGAGGGGTAATGGGGATTTATAATATAAAGGCTATTTTATTTGATATGGATGGGACGTTGGTTCAATCCTTATCGGAAGTTGAAATGATTTGGTCTAAATGGTGCGAAATGCAGAATGTACCTATCCAACATGTATTGGAGATATGTCATGGTGTTCGTTCCAGAGATGTTATTTTGACTATTGCCCCACATTTGAATGTGGAAGAACAGGTTCAGTTATTGGATGATTTAGAAGTTCAGCACTCAGGTTCAGCACAAGCTTTATTTGGCGCAAAAGAATTTTTACTTTCTTTAAATGATTGCCCTTGGGCTGTAGTCACTTCAGCCAGCCAGAGAGTTGCATATCATAGAATGAGTGTTTGTGGTCTTAAGATACCGGACCTCATCGTGGGTTCTGATGATGTACAGGACGGGAAACCGCATCCTTCTCCCTACCTCATGGCAGCTGAGCGTTTGGGAATGAAAACCAAAGACTGTTTAGTTTTTGAAGATTCGTATGCAGGAATACAAAGTGCATTAGCAGCGGGTTGTGAGGTCATACAAATTGGGGGCCAAGAGAAAATACACCCTTCAGTTCTCGAAGTCATTAATCACTGGGATGAAATTAAAATTGATAAAATAGGAATGAATGCTTTTGAAATTAAAATTAATTCATAATTATGAATTAATGTTTTTATGACTCTATACCCTATGGATTTCGAGTTGCATCGCGGCGGCAAAGGAGCAAGTCCCCTGAGCATAGATAACTATGCGACTGGGGTGAGCGAGTGCAACCAACAAAGAGGCAGCTTGTATATACACAATGGATTTCAATATGAAGTGTATAACCTTGTTTGATTAAGTATAGAGTGGGTTTTTATATAAACATTATGGTTGAGATGGATTATGAATAATGTGATTGCAACTAGAGCGGTTTTCTTAGCTGCTGGTATGGGAATTGCGGCATGGGCTCCTTTGATACCCTTGGTGAAAAATTTTTTAAATATTGATTCAGGAGAGCTAGGGGTTTTATTGTTTTTTCTGGGGCTTGGATCAATTGTATCCATGCCTGTTACAGGATTTCTGACTACTTTATTTGGTTGTCGTAAGGTTATTATAATTTCAGGAATTTTTGCTATTGTTTCTTTACCACTTTTAATATTGTCTTCGAGTGTTACCCAGCTTGGAGTTATGCTTTTTATCTTTGGGGCATCCATTGGTACGGTGGATGTTGCAATGAATATCCAGGCTGTAGTAGTGGAAAAAAACACAAAGAGAAATTTGATGTCAGGCTTCCATGGTTTTTTCAGTTTGGGGGGGATTTTGGGCGCGGCTGGCGTATCGATATTACTTTATATGAATTTTTCTGCTCTTGTCGCGTGTCTAATTATATCTTTTATATTATCGTTGTTATTCATTTTTTCTTTTTCCGGGCTTATAAATAATCACGATCATAATAAAGAAAGAAAGGATAAAGGTTTCTTTTTTCCGAAAGGTATTGTTATTTTGGCGAGCTTTCTTTGTTTTCTAATGGGGATCATTGAAGGTTCAGTTATTGACTGGAGTGGTGTGTTTTTAGTTAATGAACGTAATGTTGATATTGCATTTAATGGATTTGGCTATGCTGCATTTGCAGCAGCGATGACGACAGGACGATTTTTAGGGGATCGAGTTATCTCTAATATAGGACGTGGGAAAGTCTTTTTTGCAGGAACATTTAGTATTTTTATCGGTTTCTTTATTGTTGTTAGTGTAAGTTCATTCTCTCTATATATGATAGGTTTTTTCTTCATAGGATTAGGTGCATCAAATATTGTTCCGATATTATGCTCTATATCGGGAACTCAAACAGTTATGCTCCCCGGTCATGCAATAGCTTCAATTGTTACATTTGGCTACTTTGGAATAATGATTGGTCCTGCGCTAATCGGGTTTATTGCTCAGAATTTTAGTCTTGAAACAGCATTTTATTTATTAGCTGTTGGTGCATTAATTATGTTAGTTAATTCAAGGTTTATAAAAAATAATTAATTTGTTTTTATATAAATAAACTTATCTTATTGTAATAATATTAAGGTGTGATTTTATGAAATTTCCACAATGGCCTGATTTTGCCGAAAAAACATTAAAAGATATTCAGCAGCCACTGTTATCCGGTGAAGTTAATTACTGGACCGGAAAAAAAGGCATGGAATTTGAAAATAAATTTGCCGACTGGATTGGTGCAGAAATGGCAATCTCCTGTAATTCGGGTACCTCTGCTGTGAATATTGCTGTGGGGGCATTAAATATCGGCCCCGGTGATGAAGTTATTGTTCCTTCATACACCTTTATTGCTACTTCCTTTGCTGTATTACAGTGCGGTGCTATTCCTGTATTTTGCGATACGACGGAAGAGCACACTATCGACCCTGATAAAATAGAAGCTCTGATTACCGAGCGCACGAAAGCTATTATCGTTGTACATCTTTATGGAGTTGTCTGTGATATGGATGCAATTCTTGCTGTTGCCCGCAGACATAATCTCAAAGTAATAGAAGACAGCGCGCAATGTCTCGGAGGAAAGTATAAGGGGAAATCTGTTGGAACGATTGGTGATGTTGGCACATTCAGTTTCTGTCAGTCCAAACATTTTACCACCGGTGGTGAAGGTGGCATGGTTGTGACCAATAATCCTGAAATCGGCTGGGAATGCCGTGCCTATCGTGATCACGGGTTTGATGTGAAAAGGAAGTTTGACTTACTTGCTTTGGAAGAAGTGTCATGGCATGTGCATAATCGCATTGGCTATAATTACCGTATGACTGAAATTCAGTCGATCATCGGGATTAATGAGCTGGAGCGGTTTGATGACTGGAATATGCATAACCGTAAACAATACGCGAAAATCTATGACGCAAAATTTGCAGAAATCGATTTAATTCATAGTTTGCCGCTGAATAATGAAGACAGGCAAAACGCATATTGGCTATATCCGATTGTGTTTGATCTTGCCAAACTGGATTGCACTGCTGAAATCATTTTGCGTGATTTGAAAAAAATCGGTGTTCCCGCGTTTAAGATCCAGTGGCCGGAAGCTTATGGTGAACGGGTCTTCAGAGAGCTACGTGGTTTTGGCTCTGCCAATTTCCCTTTCCATTCCAGTGAGTACACATCGCCTGAATCGGTCAAATATTGCGATGTTGTGTGTGAAACAGCCCGTTCTTTATTGCCCCGAACAATCAGCTTGTATTTGCATCCTAGCTGGAATGAAGAGCATATCGTTTATTGTGCAGATCAGTTAATCGCAGTGCTGGAAAGTCATCGTATCCGCTGATCTTACTTACCTCTCTTATAGAAAATGACAGGCCTTTACTCAGAATGGCCTGTCGTTATCCTTTTTTCAGCAAGACTTTCTTTTTTTCCTCTATTTCCCACTAACTAAGTGTTGTTTCTCGGTTCAGCTTAATAGATTATAGAGCGTTATATTGAAGCGCTTTTTGCATTGAGGAATAAAACGATGAGTGAGGCAGATACTCGCCCGACAAACTTTATTCGTCAGATTATTGACGAAGATTTGGCAACTGGTAAACATACATCAGTACATACCCGTTTCCCGCCTGAACCTAACGGCTATCTGCATATTGGTCATGCAAAGTCGATCTGCCTGAATTTCGGCATTGCGCAAGACTATCAGGGGCAATGCAACCTGCGTTTTGACGATACGAACCCGGTTAAAGAAGATATTGAATACGTTGAGTCAATCAAGCAAGACGTACAGTGGCTGGGTTTCCAGTGGAGTGGTGATATCCGTTATTCTTCTGATTACTTCGACCAGTTGCATCAATATGCCATTGAGTTAATCAATAAAGGCCTGGCGTATGTGGATGAGCTAAGCCCTGATGAGATCCGCGAATATCGTGGTACGTTGAAAGAGCCGGGTAAAAACAGCCCGTACCGTGATCGTAGTGTGGAAGAAAACCTTGCTTTGTTCGAGAAAATGCGGGCGGGCGAGTTTGCAGAAGGTAAAGCGTGTCTGCGTGCCAAAATTGATATGGCTTCTCCTTTTATGGTCATGCGCGATCCGGTTCTGTATCGTATCAAGTTTGCAGAACACCATCAGTCTGGTAATAAATGGTGCATCTATCCGATGTACGATTTTACCCACTGCATTTCCGATGCACTGGAAGGAATTACGCACTCTATTTGTACACTAGAGTTTCAGGATAACCGCCGCCTATATGACTGGGTATTGGATAACATCACAATTGACTGCCACCCTCGTCAGTATGAGTTTTCCCGCCTGAATCTGGAATACGCAGTAATGTCCAAGCGTAAACTGAATCAGCTGGTGACTGAGAATATTGTTGATGGCTGGGATGATCCACGTATGCCAACCATTTCAGGCCTGCGTCGTCGTGGCTATTCTGCTGCGTCAATCCGTGAATTCTGCCGCCGTATCGGTGTAACTAAGCAGGATAACAATGTTGAAATGGCTGCACTGGAATCCTGTATCCGCGATGATCTTAATGAACATGCGCCACGAGCTATGGCAGTTCTTGACCCGGTGAAACTGGTTATTGAAAATATGCCGGAAGGCGAAGTTATTCTGACCATGCCTAACCATCCGAATAAGCCGGAAATGGGCAGCCGTGAAGTACCATTCAGCCGTGAACTCTATATTGATCGGGCAGACTTCCGTGAAGAAGCTAACCGTCAGTATAAGCGTCTGGTCATGGGCAAAGAAGTGCGTTTGCGTAACGCTTATGTTGTTAAAGCTGAGCGTGTTGAGAAAGACGCAGAAGGCAACATCACCACGATTTACTGTCATTACGACGAGCAGACTCTGAATAAAGATCCGGCAGATGGCCGCAAAGTGAAGGGTGTTATCCATTGGGTAAGTGCAGTACATGCCGCGCCAGCTGAATTCTACCTGTATGATCGTCTGTTCAGTGTGCCAAATCCGGGAGCGGCAGAGGATTTCCTGTCCACGTTTAACACCGAGTCATTAGTGGTACGTAAAGGTTTTGTTGAGCCAGGTCTGGTCAATGCCATGCCGGAAAAAACTTACCAGTTTGAACGTGAAGGGTACTTCTGTGCTGATAGCAAACGTTCAACGGCTGAACACTTAGTGTTTAACCGCACTGTAGGTCTGCGTGATACCTGGGCGAAAATCTCTAAAGAATAATATCAGCTAAGAATACATACCTAATAGAGACCTAGTTGTATAGAGGTGGTATGTGAATGGCAAATTCGCGGTAATGAATTTTCCTAGTCAAAAGCTGGTTTCCGGTGAGAGGTAAAAGCCTCTCACCAATCTTTAGCAGATGGGTAACGGTATACCTTGTACATTGCAATTAGAATAGCGTTCTATAAGAAAATAATAATTTTTCCAAAATATCATTGTCATATGGAGTTAATATGCATGGATTAGCTACATCGCGAGATTGGGTATATAGAGCACCTGAAACAAGGAAAGTCGAAAGAATAGAGGCTTATTTTTTAAATCACGGTTATGACCCTCATAGACATGATACCTATGCAATTGGGAAGACCTTGTTTGGAGTCCAGAGCTTTCACTATCGTGGTAAGATGCAACACAGTCTTCCTGGCAATATTATGGTATTACACCCTGACGAAGTTCATGATGGCGAGGCTGGGACGAGTGCTGGTTTCCACTATCAAATGATATATATCGAACCATCAATAATACAAGAAATAATAAAAGGAAAACCATTACCATTTATAAAAAATGGTATTACCCGTGATCCCAATATTTTTAGAGCAACGAATGCAATTTTACAAAATATGGATTGCAGAATAGATCCTATGGAAGAAGATGATGCTCTTTATGATTTAGCTGTTTCATTAGTTGAAGCAAGTGGATCTGCTTTAAATAAAAAAAGAAATTTTGATTATTTCGCTGCGGAAAGAGCAAGAGAGTATATTCACTCAAATTTAGATAAAAATATAACATTAGGTGAGCTTGAATGTAACGTAAATCGTGATCGCTGGAGTCTTTCTAGAGATTTCAGGTTATTATTCGGAACAAGCCCTCATCGTTATATGACAATGCGCAGATTAGATATAGTAAAATCCTGCTTAATGGTTGGAGATTCTATTACTGATGCTGCGTTGATAGCAGGCTTTTTCGATCAAAGCCATATGGCAAGACATTTCACAAAAGCGTTTGGTTTAACACCAGCACACTGGAGAAATATAAACAGAAATAATCACCATAAAAAATTTATATGCTAATAAAAACGATATGACGGAGAGCCTCCACCTTCAAATATAAAATAAATAATTATAAGTCGAATATTTTAGTAATACCGAAAGATGAAATCTATTTTTCGTATTATTTAAAGATGGAGGAAATAACTAACACGTCTTATATTAAGTTAATGCCAGCAAAAAAATCATAAGCCATAAAAATGGCAACAATAGCCAGCATAGCGCCCATTACTTTATTTAGATGATTAAGCCATGAAGTATTTTTTATCTGTTTACCAATAATTTCACCAAAAAATGAATAAAGCCCTGGTGCACCAGCTCCACCAATTGAAATCAGTACCGATACTAAAAATATCATTGATCCTGTAATATGAGCAGCAGGAAACATAATCGTAGTGACAGGTAAGACGACAAGTACACCTTTGGGATTTAATGCTTGAATTAAAAAACCATTCCAAAATGTAAGATTTTTATCAGGTGTAGCTATTATCTCTCTCTTATCTAACTGTATATTAGATGTTGCCATTTTAAATGAAAGATAAAATGTATATAAGGATCCAAGTAATGAAATATAGGGGAGATGTTTATGAGAGATAATAGCTTCTCCTGCATACCCTAAAAATATAAATAATGTAAGCATTGCACAGCCTACCCCAATAAAAAAGCCAATCGTTTTTTTAAATTGACCGGTTAAACCAGAATTCATACCCATAAAGTTAACAGGGCCGGGGCTATACATTACACCAAGGGTATAAAGAAATATTTCCATACAATCTCTCTAAATAAATTTTAAATTTTTATAAGCTTGAAATAGACCGCTATTCAATCAAAATTGAATCATTTGTGAAGAGATAATCCTTTTATTGCTTTATCTACCGATTTCTTTGGACCATGCACAGCGAGGCCGACTAAATTCATGTTATCCGCATCTTCGGCTAAAAAAACTTCTCGGTTCGCGGCATCGTGACCTGTTGAAAACATTGTATAGACGTAAGGAACTAGAAGGAGAGATCGCTCCAAGCCTTTCTTATGAACACGTTGAAGTGCATTAATATCAGCATCAAAAATAAGCATAGGTTGACCACATATGCTTCCATATTTATGGCCAGAAGAGTCGATATAGGGGGTACCTATAATCTCCGATGCAGATGAAGCAACGCCTGTTGCGAGGAATGCAACCACATTAAGTTTTTGCCAGGTCTGTAAGTCATCCCGCACTATGAAAGCAATTTTTGTATCAAACATTTTAAGTCATTTTCCATACGTTGTTATGTGAACAATATATTTAATTAACGGCATCATATTTGTCTTGTACGTTTGTGCATGGATACGTTCCACACGTGATGAATATTAAAAATGCACGGCCCCAAAGAAAGATTAAGTATGATTTTCATCACTTTTTTTATATACAAAAGAATCGTAATGAAAATTAAGCCCTTCTACCAAGATTAAAAATTGCCTTATAGTCACATGTTGTGTAGGGTTATTTTGTGTTGATGCTATGTCATTTAAATCGTGTTATTGAAGCCATATTGCTTAAATGATGTTGTTCATAACATGTTGTTTAAACGCATTTTAATATGTCAGAAACAGCCTTTTGTTCTGGGCGAAAAAATAAACTCGGACGAGGTCATTATTAATGAAAAGCATTAAATTACATACTTTGGCAGCATTTCTCATAGCGGCAGGGTTCACTGCGGGTGCTTGTGCAGAAAACATTCGTACGGAAATGACATCACAGCAGGTAGTGGATTCACTCAGCAAATTAAATGTGAATTTCAGTATCGTAGACAATCAGGCCGGAGCACATGGGACTAATTGCGCCATTTTAGGTGCAGACTGGGCAGCTTGTAATCGGGTTAATATCATATTGACTAATGGTGATCAGAATATTGATTCTGCGGATTGGTCACTCTATTTTCACAGTATCCGCCAAATCCTCAGAATTGATCATGAGCAATATAAAATCACTCACATCACAGGGGATTTGCATAGGCTGGAACCGACTGAAAAATTCAGGGGCATCAGAGCGAATGAAAAAATCATACTGCCAATTATTGGAGAATACTGGCAGATTTATAGCACTGATTTTATGCCGCGCTGGTATGCCACATCCGGTGATGCCATTCCTAAAGTATTGGTAAATACGGATACTGAAGATCTGAGTGCATTTTTATCTCCTTTTCAGGCAGAACAGTGGAAACGCACCACAACGGATCATAATGTCCTGATGACACCTGAAAACCGTTTTGAGAAAAATCGTCAGATGGTGTTAATTAGTGAAGATAAATTGCGTGGGAAGATTATTCCGACACCTAAAAAGGTGACGATCCACTCACAGGATGTCAATTTGTCCCGTGGAGTAAAACTGGAACTGGGAGGATTGAGCGGCCAATCAGTCAGGGTGATTCGGGATCGTTTTGCGGCTCACAAGATTAAATTAACCGATAACGGTTACCTGATTACAACGCAAATTAATGCTGACAAATTTGCGGGTGATTGGCGGGTGAAAGGTGCTTATTCGCTGGATATCACCCCCAAGGGAGCACATATAGTTGCTTTTGATCAGTCCGGCGTGTTTTACGGCCTGCAATCGCTGTTTTCCCTGATCCCGGCTGATGGTGTACCGAAAATTGCCACATTAACCGCACAAGATGCACCCCGATTTGAGTATCGTGGCACGTTCCTTGATGTCGGGCGTAATTTCCATAGTAAAGAAGCTGTATTGCGTCTGCTGGATCAAATGGCTGCTTATAAGCTGAATAAATTCCATTTCCATTTAAGTGATGATGAAGGCTGGCGTCTGGAAATTCCCGGTTTACCGGAGCTAACAGAAATCGGCAGTAAACGCTGCCATGATTTAAGTGAGACAAAGTGCCTGCTACCACAGTTAGGCTCAGGGCCGGATAGTAATAATATGGGAAGTGGTTACTTCAGTCGTCAGGATTACATTGATATTCTGGAATATGCTAAAGCCCGTCAGATAGAGGTGATCCCGGAGATTGATATTCCGGCTCATGCCCGTGCAGCGGTGGTGTCAATGGAAGCCCGTTATAAGAAACTGATGGCAGAAGGAAAAGAACAGGCAGCTAATGAGTATCGTCTGCTCGATCCGACAGATACCTCAAATACAACATCTGTACAGTTTTATGATCGCCATAGTTATCTGAATCCATGTATGGACTCTTCCAAACGTTTTATTGACAAAGTTATCAGTGAAATTGCCGAGATGCATAAAGAAGCCGGCTCACTACTGACAACATGGCACTATGGGGGCGATGAAGCGAAAAATATTCGTCTGGGCGCGGGATATCAGGATAAAGATGGCCCGATTGAGCCGGGTAAAGGGATCATCAATAAGAAAATTGAAGATAAGCCGTGGGCAAAATCTCAGGCTTGTCAAAAAATGATTGCGGAGGGCATTATCAAAGATGTTGATGAACTGTCCAGTTATTTTGCGGTTGAAGTCAGTAAAATCGTTAATAAACATGGCATTGATACGATGCAATCATGGCAGGACGGACTGAAACATGCGAAATCAGCAAAAGACTTTGCTACACGACATGTTGCGGTCAACTTCTGGGATACGCTTTATTGGGGCGGTGCGGATTCTGTTAATGACTGGGCTAATAAAGGCTATCAGGTCATTATTTCCAGTCCTGATTATGTTTATCTGGATATGCCCTACGAGGTCAATCCGAAAGAGCGGGGCTACTACTGGGCCTCCCGTTTTAATGATGAAGCGAAAATCTTCAGTTTTGCACCCAATAATATGCCACAAAACGCTGAAACTTCAGTGGATATCAACGGAGACCATTTTAATGCAAACAGCGGTAAACGTTGGCCGGGAGCATATGGGCTGTCAGGGCAGTCATGGAGTGAGACTGTGCGCACTGATGAGCAGATGGAATATATGATTTATCCGCGCTTATTACCGTTGGCGGAACGGGCATGGCATCAGGCTGAGTGGGAGCAGAATTACCAGCAAGGAAGGGAATATAAAGGCGGAATTACACGGTATGTAGACACCGATAAGCTTAATAAGGATTGGCTGCATTTTGCTAATCTGATGGGACAGCGCGAAATGGCTAAACTGGATAAAGCTCATATTCCGTATCGTCTGCCGATACCCGGTGCAAAAATTGTCTCCGGGATACTGGAAGCGAATATCGCCTTGCCGGGTCTGACTATTCAGTATTCATTAGATGATGGAAAAACATGGGAAGCTTATGATGACAGACAGCGGCCTCATGTTAATGGTCATGTGAAAATACGTTCTGTCAGCACTGACGGCAAGCGTTTCAGCCGGGTGGAAGAGGTATTCTCTGAGTAATCTTAAAGCTGCCCTTTAATAGGATATTCAAAAGCAACCTGCCGATTAGTCTTAGCTAATCGGCAGTAGCTTCTCTGACAGGGTCAGACACTAGAAGTAGCAGTAAATGCTGACTCCTTATCGTGCTTTCTCATCATGTAACGAACCGTCTTTGCGACAATCGCCTGTAGTGCAGTGACCATACAGGTATAGACTATGATTTGACAGCTTGATTCCATAACGTGTTGCGATATCTTTCTGACGTTCTTCAATGGATTCATCGCTGAATTCAATCACTTTACCGCAGTCGAGACAAATTAGATGGTCATGGTGATGTTGTTGAGTGAGTTCGAAAACCGATTTACCGCCTTCAAAATTGTGGCGTGTAACAATGCCGGCATCATCGAACTGGTTCAACACGCGATAGACAGTGGCGAGGCCAATCTCTTCACCGATATCAATCAGTTTTTTGTAGAGATCCTCCGCACTGACATGATGGCATTCTGGGTCCTGTAGCACTTCCAGAATTTTCAGGCGAGGAAGTGTTACTTTAAGTCCAGCATTTTTCAATGCTTTATTGTTGTCGGTCATGCGGATTCAGTCCTGTAGCTTGAGTTTAGTGAACTTAACAATACATACCCATCGTTTTTCAAATCGCCTTTTTGTTGGCTGTACTCATTTATTTCTGTCACATAGTGTTCTATGTTCCGGAGGATGAGTACCCTTGCCATCGTGATGCGACTCAAAATCCATAAGTTATGGGTGTTATTGTGAGAGAATCATGATTTAGTTTCACGTTGTAGATTATAGGCATGGATATTGAAAATGAAAACCATGCCTATCGCGTTATCATGACACATTATTCAGGAATTATCCTGTGCAAAAGACGTTTCTTATGTCTATCAGACGCCAGAACAATTTTATGCGCCAAGGATTTCTGACAGGCTCATTTCAGCCGTGATCTGTTTTACCCAAGTTTCAACACGTTCATCAGTCAGTTCTGGCTGGCGATCTTCATCAATGGTGAGACCAATGAAGTGTTTATCGTCTGCCATTCCTTTTGATTTTTCATGGTGATACCCTTCGATTGGCCAGTGACCAACGATAATTGCACCACGAGGTTCGATGACATCGCGAATGGTGCCCATAGCATCACAGAAATACTCTGCATAATCTTCCTGATCACCGCAGCCGAACAAGGCAACCAATTTTCCTTCAAAATTGATTTCTTCCAGTGTCGGGAGAAAGTCATCCCAGTCACATTGGGTTTCGCCGTAATACCAGGTTGGAATGCCTAGCAGCAGGATATCGAAAGCTTCAAGATCTTCTTTGCTGCTTTTGGCAATATCGTGGACTTCCGCAACATCAGCACCGCCCAGTTTTTCTTGGATCATTTTGGCAATGTTCTCTGTGTTGCCAGTGTCGCTGCCGAAGAATATACCTATTATTGCCATAAAGTGGATTAACCTCTTGTTTTATGTGTAGTTAAGCTATACACGTCACGCTGAAATCAGCAGGAGAAAAATATCAGTTTTAATAAACGAAAAAACTTTATTTTGACCAAACATCAGTGACAAGTCTGTCAGATTTGTGTGGTAGCGCCGTATCACGCTGTTGAATTAAAGCCGTTAATTGGTAAGGTTATTTTCTGTTGCTAACTGAGCCAGCAACATCTGTTCAATCAATTCACTGCGGCTGATATTGCGCTGTTTTGCCAGATGATTCAGTGCATCGACAGCATCTTCATTAAGTTTTAGCTCCACCCGGCGAAGTCCTTTGACTTTATCCCGGCGTAGCTGATTACGTTTATTGATCCTAAGCTGTTCATCTCTGGACAGCGGACTTGTTTTAGGTCGCCCAGGCCTGCGTTCATCTGCGAACAAATCCAGTGTGGTGCGATCAGTTTGTTCTTTTGCCATAAATTCAATTGATAAAGGGCGTGTACCAATAATATAGCCGGCAATGATACCTTAGCTGGGCGCGTGTCGCTACTGGTTGATAGGAGAGATTATCAGGATTGGGTATAACAATAGTGGTTAATAAAGTATCGTGAAACAGATAAAGCAGAAAAGGAACCATTTGTACTGATTAAGGTCATTTCCTTAATCAGTACATGGATACGGGGATTACGGCATAAAAACCTTTCGTATCATATAGGTAAAAGAATCAAGATTTTGCTGCCATGTAAAATCAGGTTCCATGATTTGCCTGCCGATGGAACCATCAACGGTGATCATCAGCCAGGAAGCGGCCTGTTCAGCATTAATTTGTTTATCAATTTCCCCATTTTCAATGCCTTTGCTGATTAGCCGGGTTAAATGTTCGCGGACTTTTTTCTCATTTTCGGTAAATATCTTATTAATAGCCGGATTCCGGCTGGCCTCAGCAATAATTTCGATACTTAGCCGGGCATAGCCGGGTTCGTTATAGAGCTCTACCAGCTTTGCTAACAACTTTTCGATAGTCACGGTCACTGAATTTTCATCATAACAGGCAGCCAGAATCTCATCGTAGTCATGGCTATCTTCTTCTGCAATAGCTTCAATAATGGCATTTTTGGTCGGGTAATAATGAAACAGGTTTCCGGGACTCATACCAGCCGTTTTACAAATTTCTGCTGTCGATGTTGCATGAAATCCTTTTTCGATAAAACAGGAGATGGCTGCATCAAGAATATGCTTACGTTTTTCCCGCTGTTTTTCGGTCTGTTTTTTCACCTTATATTCCTCCAAAGGCTGGGTACAGAATCAGATCGATTCATATCAGTGATAATTAAGATCGTCTTTTGTTACCGATGACAATTTCCTGAGACGTGGAATGATATATTTTTTAAAATCATCCATATAGCTATAAATAACGGGCACAAACAACAAACTGAGTAAAGTTGAGCTGAGTAACCCGCCAATGACGGCGATAGCCATAGGAGCACGGAAATTGGTATCCGCACCACTGGTCAGAACCAGAGGGATCATGCCGGCAATCATGGCAATTGTTGTCATGATGATCGGCCTGACGCGCTCTTTCCCTGCCTGAATGATGGCATCATTGCGTGACATGCCAGAGCGAGATTTTTCGAGAATAAACTCAACCAGTAAGATTGAATTTTTGCTGACAATGCCCATCAACATTAAAAAACCGATGATAACGGGCATATCAATCGTAGCATTGTAAAGAAGCAAAGCGATAATAGCACCACCGATAGCGAACGGCAGGGCAACCAGAATGGTGAGAGGCTGTAAGAAATCTTTGAACAGAATAATCAGGATAGCCAGAACCATCAGGATACTGAGCATTATGGTGGTGAAAAAACGTTCGAACATCTCATTCATGTATTCAACATCACCATACTCAATCCTTTTGACTTCCGGCGGTAATTTTTCCAGCGTGGATAACTGATTAATCTGCTCTAATGCGGTTCCGATAGCAATGCCGTCAAGGTCTGCTTCAATCACGGCCTTACGTTGTCTGGAGATGCGTTCTATGGCATCAGGCCCTGAGCTGAAGGTAATATCTGCAACAGATTTAATCGGGACATTCACTCCTGATGTACTGCTGACATACATATTACGCAGCACGGCCAGACTATCCCTGTCCTCTTTAGCCAATAAAACGCGGAGTGGCACCTGCCTGTCAGGTAAATTAAATTTTGCGGTATTGGCACTGGTTTCACCAATGGTGGCGGTTTTAATGACAGCGCCAATCGCATCGGTTGTTACACCCGCTCTGGCTGCTTCCGCAATATTGGGGGTGATGATAATTTCTCGTCTGGGTAACGGTTGTAGGATCTGAACATTCTTTAATCCGTTTAACTGCATCATTTCCTGACGTAGCTGCTGTATTGTCTGAGAAAGAATCTCCGGGTAGTCACTGGCTAAAACAATTGAAACATCCCTATTGCCGCTACCGCTGCCAAAATTATACCGAATATCTGGTGTTGCACTCAGAATAGGTGCTAATGATTCTTCAAACTCCTTTTGTGACAATTTCCGCTCATTAATCGGCACTAAGTTAATAATAATAGTGCTTTTATTCTGACTGATATCCCCGGCTGTTCCTTCAACACCTGCGATAGAAAAAATATCTACAATTTCTGGCCGGTCTTTAAACTGCTTAATAATTTTCTGTAACAGTTCATCACTTTTGGCTACCTGTGTTCCGGGAGGGACTTCAATATCTACTTTAGCGATACTGATATCTGATTTAGGTAAAAAACCGGAGGGCAATAGCTCAAGCAGGCTTAATGAACCAAAAAGGAAAATAAGGGCTAGGGCCAAAGCTGTTTTACGAAATCTGAGTGTTTTATCGAGAATGGTAACATATTTGTTGATCCACTCAGGTGTCCTGACTTTATCTGCTTCGCTATGTTTTTCTGATAATGCTTTTTTAGCCGATGCCTTTTTCGGTAATAACAGGTAAGCAGACATCAGTGGAGTGACCAGTCTGGCAACTAACAGAGATGATAAAACAGCGGCTGAAACAGTAACGCCGAAAGGCACAAAATACTGGCCGACAAAACCACCGACAAAACTGACCGGTAGAAAAACGGCAACAATCGTAATCGTAATCGCGATGATGGCAAACCCGATAGCATTAGATGCTTTGATAGCGGCAATATAGGGTCTTTCACCTCTTTCGATATATTTTTCTATATTCTCTATTTCGACTATCGCATCATCCACTAAAATCCCGATCACCAGCGTTAATGCTAATAGTGTGATGCTGTTTAATGTGTAGCCAAATAAATGCAGAATAATAAAAGTAGGCAAGATAGATAACGGCAGGGCAATTGCAGCAATTAATGTTGCCCGCCAGCTTTTCAGAAAGAAGAACACAACAATGACCGTTAATATTGCACCTTCGATCAGTGTTTGCATAGTGGCATTATAACTGGCTACGGTGTATTTCACATTTGATGAAACGAGTTTGATATTAATATCAGGGTACTCTTTTTCAATTTTGTTTAATGCCTGTGTGACCCCTTTTTCAACTACAGTATCACTTGAGCCTTTGGTGCGGAAGATTGCAAAACCAATAACAGGTTCACCATTCAGGCGTGCAATAGTATTTGTTTCTGCATGTGAATCTTTAATTGTGGCAATATCACCCAGTGTTACCCAGTTATTATTATCTAATGGGAATTTTAATTGACGTAAATAATCAATTTGATTTTTGGCACCTAAAATACGGATAGCATGATTCTGACCGGCGATAACCATTTTTCCGCCGGGGATATTGACATTACTCTGGAGTAATAACCGGTTAATATCTGCAACACTGATTTTTAATGCAGCCAGTTTCACCGGATCAGGTTCAACTAATATTTCTCTGCTTGTGCCTCCAGAGCGGCTGACCTTTTGTACGCCGGGAATAGTTAATAAATGTTTACTTAATTTGTCATCCACAAACCAGGATAATTCAGTCAGGCTTTTGTCCTTTGACTGAACAGCATAATTCAGAATAGAGCCTCCCTCGACATCAATACGATTTATCAGAGGTTCATCTATAGTTTGTGGTAATTCTGCCCGTATTTGGGTGATTTGTTCCCGAATATCATTAACGGCGACATTGGGATCTACGGTCAAATTAAATTCAACAATAGTAATAGAGACACCATCAGTAATGGTTGAGTTAATATGCCGGATCCCGGGTAAACCAGAAACTGCCCGTTCAATAGGCTTGGTAACGGCATTCTCCATTTCGGAAGGGGAAGCCCCATTTTGTGCAGCAGTGACCGTCACTATCGGGAAATTAATCACCGGATTGGCATTAATGGGTAACTCAGAGAAAGAGAATAACCCGGCAATTGTCAGAGCCAGGAAAATAACAATGGTGGGAATTGGCTTTCTGATGGCCCATTCTGATAATTGAAACTTCATTTTATTTTCCCTGTGGCTTAATAGAAACGGTATCCATCTCCTGTAAGAATGGAGATGCAGAAATAACAACTTTATCGTTTGCTGATAACCCTGATTTTATTTCCACCCAATTACCAAAAATACGTCCTATATTAAGGTGTTTCTTTTCGACCACATTTTTTTTACCAACAATAAAGACACTGGCTTTATTTCCGTTGGTAATATTAACTGCACTATAAGGAATGGCATTAATATTTTCTGTCTTAAACTGAAAGAAAGCATAACCGAAATCACCTGGTCTGATATCTGCGGGAACATTTTCAAGAGCGATCCTGATAGTTCCTATCTGAGTGATTGGATTAATTTTAGGTGAAATATACCTGACTTTACCCGTTATTTTTTCACCTTCAGTGAGCGTTATTGTTGTGGGGAAACCGCCCCGAATCTGCTTTAATTCGGTGATATAGGCTTCAGCAGAAAATTCGTACTGATTATCAGCGATAAGTTTAAACAGGTAATTATTATCGGTGGTCATCCCCACTGTTGCGATGCGTTCACTGATAACCCCATCATTAGGGGCAAGGATCGTTGTTTTGGCCCGCTGGCTTTTTTCTTCCTGTAATAGAGCCTGTAATTGGCGATACTCAGCTTTTGCTGCATTCAGGGCGGCCAGTGCGGAGTTTGCTTCCATTTTATATCTTTCAAATTCACTGGCTGAAATTACGCCTGTGCTGATCAGCGGTTTTACTCGCCTCAGTTCAGATTGTGCCTGATTGTTTACAGCTTCGTTCTGTTTTATCAGGGACAGTGATTGTTCGAGTTTCGCGCTGGCCTGCCTGACTTTTTCATCTTGAATGGGCGTTTCCAGCATAGCCAGAACATCCCCTTGTTTGACATGATCACCTTCTTCGACCAAAACATGCGTAATGATAAGTTGAGTTAGCGTAGGGCTGATGACAACCTCATTTTTGGCGACGATAGACCCTAATATATTAACGGTGGGAACAAAGGGAACAGACTGGATTGTTGTGGTTGAAACATACATCTGTTCCGTGGATGTCTGGGCGTTTGTATTGAAAATGAGAATAGAAAAACAAAAGCCAAGAAGGGGTAACAAATTTCTTGCCATTTATCGTCCTTACTAATGAGCAGAATGCTTAAATTAGCGCCTATATTTTTAGATAGATTAGTCTATCTAAAAATTGAGCGCAAACATTTTAACCACATTCTAATCTGAATTGCTTCGCACGAAATTAACTATAATTTGTGTATGGAATTGGTGTTTTTGTTCTCTTACCGGGGCTAAAAAACAGATAAGAGAACAAAAGAGAAGAAGGGTTATTGCAAGGACAGAAGTTCTTCGCGGCTGAGACCAGTGCTTTTCATAACCAGTTCAATACTGGCACCATTTTTTAAGAGGTTTCGGGCAATGTTAACTGAAGCTTGTTTTTCACCTTGCTGAATGCCTTGCTCTATACCTTGCACCATACCTTGTTGTATACCTTCTTCTCGGCCTTTTTCCTGCAATCGCTGTGCAATATTCACAATCGCCTCCTGATGGCTGTCTGCCTGTTCAATCAGTTGTTGAAGCACCTGTTCAAAATGTGGTGAATCTAGCGTGACAAACAGATAGTTAAGAATAGTAACGACATCATTGTCACTATTATAATTGTGCTTAAGAGCCTGTGCCAATGACGTGGTCACAGCTTCAACTCTTTCCCGCAAATTCTTATGTTTCATTGCCAGTTCCATCACGGCGATTTTGCGATGGCTAACCAATTCGTTATCATCAATCACCGTTACATCCACTAGCGGAAATGGATTGAAATACATCTCGTTAGCCAGTTCTGGCAATGAAAAGCATTGTGTCCATGTTTGCTGGAACGGATAAGGACTAGTATCTCCATGATAAAACAAAACCGGCACAACCAGTGGTAATTCTTTATTTCCCTGCTGCAAGTGCTGATTCATAGCCATAAAAGCGTAGTGCATCATGCGCCATGCCATCATTTTATCCGGTGTGGACTGGTGTTCAACCAATACATAGAGATAACCGTCACCCTGTTGGGTTTTCACTGAATAAAGCACATCAGACATTTTTGACCGTAACTGACGATCAATAAATGAAGAGTTAGTCAGCTTTAACGTATTAAAATCGCATAGCTTCTTAATTTTTTCCGGTAGATGAATGTCAAAAAAATCACGGGCATTTTCAATCTGAGCCATGAATCCTTTGAACGCAGCATCATGAGGTGTGGGGATGGTCTTTTTATTCTTCATGTTTTTTTATCAAAAAATGATTCCCACACCCAGTGTACAGCACAAGAAACTCAGATATCAAGGTAATAACACAATGTAATTAATCAGCTTACATGGTTAATTATAGCCATTTACTTATGTATTTCGATAATCTTAGTGGTAAAAATCAATCAACCGAAAGTCGACCAGTATGATGGTGATATTTCTGTCGATACTCTTTGGGCGTCAGGCCATTACAGCGTTTAAACAACTCTCTAAAATAACGGGTATCTTCATAACCCACTTCATGGCTGATCTCTTCAATGGTTTTTTGTGACTTTTCCAGCCAGTGTTTGGCCTGTGATAACCGTATTTTCTGAATATACTGGATGGGGGTTTGTCCTGTAGCAATTTTGAATCTGCGTTTCATTTGCCGTTCACAAAGATGAATTTTACTGGCTAAATCAGCGACGGATAAAATCTCAGAAGGGAAAGAGTGCATCCAGTCCTGTAACTTGTGAATGAGCAGATCAGAATGCTGACGGTAAGGAACAAAGCTGACCGAATCATACGAACTTTGGTTTTCGTTTTCCCCGAACAGAAAATGCGCGCAATGCTCTCTGGCACATTTACCATAGAGTAGCTCGACAATATTCATCATAGCGCTGGCGGTGCCATAAGCGCTGGAAATACAAAAACGGTTATTGTCACAAGTGATTTTTTTATCCATATACAGGGGAATATGGGGAAATAACGTCTTAAATTCAGCAGAAAAATGGGGATGAATGGTTGCACTTGTTGTCAGTAGACCGGCTTTTGCCAGCATGAACGTGCCAGAACATACGGAAACGATAGGAATATGTTTTTCATCCATCGCTTTAAGCCAGTCTATTATTTCCGGTGAGCAGTGTTGTGGCTGCCATTTTGGAAAACCCAGTGAGCCTATCAGGATGAGATCAGGATACTCTACCTGATAAAGGCTGCTGTGAGATACCGGGATAGATTCAATCAGCCTATCATGGATTTCATCCATTTTCTGAAGAGAGGGGGAAATAATATGAACGTGAGGAGTGGGGCCGCCAATAGCATTGGCGGCGATAGTCAGTATTTCGATCGGCATGGTAACCGATGTGACTGATGAATGTGAAAAAACCAGGGCCGTGATAGAGATTTGTTTCATAGTCGTATTCTCTTCCTTAAGAACATCTTACAATGCTGTGTTAATTTCGTTATGAAGTACGCTTGCTTAGTCATTCATATCCATTAATGATCACGCATCATCATAGTGATTGTTTTAATTATCTGATTTTAAATTGAAAATTAATTTATTTTCATTCGCTAAAGTCATTGATAGTCACTGATATTCATTCGGCGTCATGAAAAAAGTGTACATGTCTGTGTACATAATCTACATTAGAAATAGCGTAATTTTTGAGGGATGTTGTATGGCAATTACCGATTCATGGCTTCGCTCTACCAGTGGCAAACCACAAGATAAAATCTCTACTAAATCAGATCGAGATGGTTTATCTGTTCGCATTACCCCCAAAGGGAAGATTATATTCCAATTTAGGTATCGCTGGAATGGCAAAGGGGAGCGGATTGATATTGGCACTTACCCAGCCACTAGTTTAAAAGATGCTCGAGATTTAGCGATTTCTTATCGTAGTGAGCTAGAACAGTATCGAAATCCTAATATGGTTAAGCGTGTTCGCAAAGAAGCAGTTTTGAATGCTGTTACGGTGGAGAGACTTATCAGGGATTGGTGGGAAACCACAATGCAAGGAATAAAGGTTAAAGCAGATGAAGTTTTGCGTTCTTTTGAAATTCATGTATTCCCTAAAATTGGCAAGCTACCTCATGACGAAGTGACGCTACATGTTTGGCTTTCTTTGATTGAAGGTGTAGCCAAACAATCGCCATCAATAGGTGCTCGGATATTGGCATATACAAAGACTGCGCACAGGTGGGCTGTTCGGAGAGGGATGACTAATCTAACCCCATTATCTGATGTTGAGAGAAATGACCTAAGCAAAAAGAATGCAAATGATGACATAGATCTTGATGATGATATAAGCGGTAGAATATTAAATGAGGAAGAGTTAGTGGTGCTTTTTCATATTATCAATAGCCCTGAATGCAATCCTCGTAATGCAATAATAGTAAAATTATGCTTATTGTTTGGCTGTCGTATTGGTGAGTTGTTAAAAGCTAAGGTTCATGATTTTGACTATGAAAATAACATCTGGATCGTTCCCCCAAGAAATCATAAAACAGGCAGGAAATCTAAAAAACCTATCATTAGGCCCATTATCTCAGAAGCTAAAGAACTCATTGAACAAGCGAAGGGATTAAATCATGGCAGCGAATATTTATTTACTGTATCCACAGGTAAACCACTTGTTCAAAACTCGCACAGCACAATAATTGGAAGGCTAAGTAAAAAAATGGCCGAATATTTTGATGATTCCTATGCATCCTGGTCAATTCATGACTTACGTAGAACCATGCGCACCGAGATATCTGAATTAACGTCACCTCATGTCGCTGAAATCATGCTGGGTCATAAACTGCCGGGAATTTGGCAGGTGTACGATAAGCACACCTACCTAAATGAGCAGAGAGAAGCCTACGAACGCTGGTGGGATAAACTGACTAAAATTGTTTCCCGTTCTCCCAATCAAGAATATCCTGCCGCAAAAAATTAAGCTGATTGGATTTAAACTTGGGTTTTGGGAAGCCTTCTCGGCGTTGCTTCCCATTACCGCACCACAATCTTATAGTATGTGGCTTTACCCCATACCGATCTGCCAGTTCCTGAGTTTTGATATAAGGTGACTGATTCATTTTTCTTCTCCTTTTTGATACCCGTTCTCCAATATCACCCTCGCCACACTCGCCGGTGTTGCCTTATCACTCCACGTTGCATCGAAAATAATGTTGTTCAGTTCCGCCATGAGAATATCGTTCAAATTCTTCGGTCTTGCAGAGTAGGGCACCCCATCAGGCACCCCTTCCATAATGTCGATAGTGAGCTGGGCTATTTCTTTTGCTTCTCGTTCCGGCTTACGGTATCCAGAATGCCAAACTACATCGGTGATATCAGACGGATCACCCCAGACTGAGGCAATAATCTGAGTCAGGTGGAATGAGTGACTGATCATTGTTCTTCTCCACTATTTTCATCAAAACCTATGGACATCTGACCTGCCTCCTTAAGAGCGCTAATCATTTTCTGCCGTTTTCCTTTGGTCTTTTTGCGGGCGTTCATGATTTGGCTGCATACAGAAAGCAACTCTGCTTCTTGTTTTTCATCCCGCGTGAGCTGGTGGCGTAACTCATCAAATTTGCCAACCATGTGATCAAGTGATGGCAGGGCATTAATACTGATACCTGATTTTCCTGATTTGAAATCGATAAATGCCTGATTCACATCAAGCTGAAAATCTGGTCGAATCCATCCCGCGTAAGAAACAGCTATCAACTCATGAGCGTAAGTGCCGGGTAATGCTCCGCCATTGTTTACATCGACGGCTTTTTGACCAGACTGCAAATATGCCGTCTGATTGTTTTTCAATAACTTAGCCTCTAATTCTGCAATAAGCTCTTTTGCATGCTTGGTTCTGAGCCACTGGTTGGGTGCTTTGTTCTCATTCTCGCCACTAGCTTTGTGTAATGTGTTCAGGTTGTAGCGCCCGTATTCATCTAGTGGAATTTCAACACCGACAACCACAGGTAATAGTTTGCCTTTCATTATCTTTTATCCCGTTTGTTATGCTTTTTCTTCGCTGGTGTTATCTTCATTACCGACACTTTGGGTGCTGGTGGAAGAGGAGGGCAAACGCCCTCATGAATGTAAAAGTTGCGTCTCATGGTATGGATAATGCGCTGCCCCCAATCCCTGCCATCGTCGATGTGGACTATTGTTCTGACCAGTTCGTCGTCAATGTCCACCATCTGGCGGTGTTCCTTAGTCACGGCTTGCCTCCATTTCTTTTACCTTTTGCTCGGCAAGCTCGAAGATGCTTTCATGTATGGGGAAAACTACAAAAACAGGGTTGCCGTAAATTCTGTTCGTGAAAGAGCAAAACCGGAACCGACACGGGGCATTCATACCGGAGGGTTCAATAAGCACCGACGCTGACCCCTTAAACATTTGGGCCGGATAAGACAGATACTCAGCTGAGAAGAGCGGCATAACATCCTGCTTCTCTGTTGGAATGGTTTTATCTAAATCCGGGAAGCGACCCTTGATTATTTCCAGTCGAGTGAAACTAAAAATCTCATTGCTTTTGTCCAGATGAATAGCTCTTACCTCGTCACCCAAGATAATTTCCGTAAAGCAAGCCTGCTCAGGAATATCACCACAGAACCGGATAACCAGATTGAGATCATCTGCATCATTGTCATCAAAGAACGTACCACTATGTTCTGCCAGCTCCATGCGTACCAGTACATGTCCGTTAGTGGCTTCAAGGTGTTGCCGGGTGATATGGACCCCGGTCAATCCGGGGTGTTTTTCTGCTTGCTCACCTTTGGCTACACAAACTAAAGCAGCACGTAACAAATCGGTATCGATGATCATGACTTCACCTCCGCCTTTGGGCATGCATCCAGACAGCCAATGGTGTTTTCGTTGAACGCTTCCGGCATAACAGAGAAGAGCGTGTGATTAGTTGAGGTCAGCTGATCATCAGTTAGTGCTGCCAGAGATTTTTCGATAGCATCCATTGCGTTATGAGCGTCCATAACAACGCGCAGTGTGTGTCGATGTCCGCAAGGGTAATCAGCTAAATAGGTCACAATGTATTTTTCCATTTCCATTCCTCACTTCTTACCAAACAGTTTTTTGAGATCGACACCGTATACAGCCAGCCATGCTTCGGCAGGCCATGATTTCACGCTGCCATATCTGGGGTCGGGTACGTCGGTAGCTTCCATATTGTTTTCACGGCACCATTTGCGGATGGGCGCATATTTGTACTCTTTCTCTGTGGCTCTAAATACGCTGGTAATGGTTGAGTGTTTGGTGCTTTCGCCCAGGCGTTCTTCCAGTTCTCGACATTTGCGGGTGGCAGCACTGAGTTTGCCGAGTGCGCTAGCCTCACGACTACGGCTGATCTGTGATTTGGTGCGCTCTGCTTTATCAGCGCGCTCTTTTTCAACCAATCGGCCTTGCTCAGATTCAATGGCCATCTGGAGGATTTCTAGTTTGGATAGTTGAGGTAGGCCAGTAGTTTGTTGTTGGACAGCCGGAGTTGCTTTACCGGATTCCAAATCGAACCAACGGTCAATCACTGCTGCACGGCGAACAACGTCATAACCAGTGATGAGGATCTCTGTATGACGACGGTCGAGCAATAATTCAGAGATATAGCCTCGATTGTCGATAACAGCGATTACACCTTCAACTAATTTAACTTGTTGATTTTTATGATGGTTGAAATTCCAACCATCCTTTTTTATTCCATACAACTGTGTAAGCATGTTCCAAATATCGACATGAACATTTTTTACCTCCTTCCCCGTCAGTTCCGCTATTTCACGGCTGCTCATCATTGCCGCTTGGTTATTGGTGATCACTTCGTTTTTCTTGCTCATATCTCGTCTCTCAATGTGTGCTTGGTGATGCTGGTTCAGCAGTAAATAATTTGAATCCGTTGATAAATACTCCGTCGATAAAATCACGCATCCATGTACTACCGTTTTCTTTTTCATTTATTTCGTTTCCTAAATAGAAACGTTGCAATGCGATATATTTTTCAATTGGGTTAATTTCTAAAATTGGTTTTTCTATTTGGTGAATAAGTAGCGTTTCAATCACGTCAGAATCTATTTCAGTGGTGCAATTTTTGTGGGTAAATATAAAATTTCCATTTTCAAGCCTTCCGAAGCGCTCACCACATGAAACTAAGTATTCTTTGGCAGCGATGGCTCGCTTTTGCTTAACCGAAAATTCAGCACATTCCATCTTTTCCTCATCGGTAATTGGCGGATAATTAGCTAGCACTCTTTTTTTATCTAAAAGACACGCAGGAGGTTCAAATCTGCTTTCCTTTAAATCGGAAATCATTTCTTCTATCATTGATTCTGTGTATTTCATTACCATCCCTCACGAATAATTACTTTTGCTTTTTGAATGCAACGATTCCCGTTTTTAATGCATTCCTGTTCTTGCTTGAGATTATTGGATAATGAAAGGGCTTCACCCCATTTATTAGCAGCGCGACGAAATAAACCTTTCGATTCTAAATTCCGCGCTAATTCACCTGCCTGTTCATATACCGTCATTATTCACCTCCGTCTGTTGAAATTTCTGTTTCCACTTATTGGTTTCAGTGTGATTATCAAGGTGCTTTTTTAATACTTCTTTTGTTCGCTGATTTTCTTTCTGACTTCTTAATGCGGTGCTATGGCTATGATGCAATGAATATCTTTTTTCATTATGCTCTTGACGATATTCAGACCAGAGTTGGGTATTCAGCGTATTTGCTAATTTATTAGCTTTTCCCCAGTATTCGGCAGCGAGGTTATACTTTTCTTCTTTTTCCATTTGAATAGCGATATTGGCAAAATCTAAATAGGTTTTCTTTTTCATTTTATTGGCTCCGTTTTTTGTGCGATGTGTTCTAGTATTACTTCCATAAATGCATCGCCCTCTATGGTTAGATTTCCATGCTTGGTGTAAAAGTTGCTGTATGAATCAATAAGTATTTTTTCTCCTCCAACTGCTAACGTATCTTTTTCAAATAATTCAATTAGAGCTAGATTTAATATTTCTTCGTCTAAATCCAGTCTGTAATTAGTTCTACCTACTTTGACTATTACGGAGTGGCAACCATGTTTCTTTTGTAATGCATCCAGCTTGGCGTTAATAAGAGCCTTTCTCTTTCTTTCAAGCAAGGTTAATTCTGTCATTCTATATTCTCCGTTTTTGGCGTAAGCGATTCCCCAGCGATGGCACTGTAATTAAATTTGGTTTGTTGTTTTTATTATTAATCTAAGTCGGCTATTTGCATTTCTAACTCAGATATTTTCTCATGTAATGAATTAATTTTACTC
>NZ_CAWNQH010000067.1:0-69893 GCF_963876495.1 Xenorhabdus sp. KJ12.1 | reverse complement strand
TTCTAAATTATACATGCCTGAGGATCTCCACGATTTTGTTTTCTTTAGCAAAAACTTTGATCGTGCCTCAGGCACTTTAGTTCCCTTCTTAAGCGAAGCTCAGGTTAGCTATACACAATGAATTTCAAGATGCGTCGCGGCGGCAAGAGAGTAAATCCCCAAGAACATAGATAACTATGTGACTGGGTTGAGCGAGCGTAGCCAACAAAGAGGCAACTTGAAAGACGAAGTGTATATTTTTATTTAAAAAAGCATCAATTCTTTTGCTCATGCAACCATTGCGCCGCACGTTTGGCAAAGTAAGTCAGGATCCCATCAGCCCCTGCCCGTTTAAAACAGAGTAACGACTCCATAATTGCAGGTTGTTCTTTCAGCCAACCGTTCTGAATAGCAGCCATATGCATCGCATATTCACCGGATACCTGATAAGCAAATGTCGGTACACCGAAAGTATCTTTTACTCTGCGTATCACATCCAGATAAGGCATCCCGGGTTTTACCATCACGCTATCAGCCCCTTCCTGTAGATCCTGTGCAATTTCCTGCAATGCTTCATCACTGTTTGCCGGATCCATCTGATAGGTCATCTTGTTGCCACCTTTCAGATTAGCGCTGCTGCCGATAGCATCGCGGAATGGTCCGTAATAGCAGGAAGCATATTTGGCAGAATAAGCCATAATCTGCGTGTTTACATGCCCGTCATTTTCAAGTTGTTCACGAATCGCCCCAATACGCCCATCCATCATATCGCTTGGTGCAACGATTTCAGCCCCTGCTTCTGCATGAGATAACGCCTGTTTGACCAAGATTTCTTTGGTAATATCGTTGATAACATAACCATCCTGATCAATAACCCCATCCTGCCCATGTGTTGTAAAAGGATCTAGCGCCACATCGGTCAGTAACCCCAATTCAGGAACTGCATCTTTCAGTGCACGAATAGAGCGTTGAATCAAACCTTCTGGATTATAAGCTTCTTTCGCGTCCAGTGATTTTTTATCGGATTCAATAACCGGAAACAGAGACAAAACAGGGATACCCAATCGGGCAATCTCTTCGGCTTCTTTCAGCAGAAGATCGGTTGTCAAACGATATACTCCCGGCATGGAAGGCACTTCCTGACGCTGATTAGTACCTTCCATCACGAACACTGGATAGATTAAGTCATTAACAGTGAGTTGATTTTCAGCGACTAAACGGCGGGAAAAATCATGGCGGCGTACACGGCGCATACGACGACCAGGAAACGTACTTGGAAATGCATAGCTCATTACTGCTCTCCTAATATAAAAACCCAGCAGGATTACACTGGGCTAATTTTGCCATTACGAACTATTGTTTTTAATACTACTAAGCTTAACCCCTTAAGTTTGTAGCAATAATCACGACTATCTGATGGCTGATTATTTTTTCGGGTTACCGTCTGTCTCACGTTCAGAGCCATTTTCAGTTTCATGTAATTTGCGTTTTCCCACATAAAACTGCGACAAAAATACCCCCAGCTCAAACAACAAATACATGGGAACGGCCAACAAAGTTTGCGAGAAAACGTCAGGAGGTGTGAGTAACATCCCTACCACAAATGCTCCGACCAAAATATATGGACGTTTTCTTTTTAATGACTCAGGAGTCACTACCCCACTCCAGCACAGCAGGATAATCGCTATCGGCACTTCAAATGAAACACCAAATGCCATGAAAAGCGCCATAACGAAACTCAGATAATTACTGATATCCGTCGCAATCATGACTCCAGAGGGAACAGTTTTGGTAAAAAACCCAAACACAAGGGGAAATACCACGAAGTAGGCAAAGACCATCCCCAAGTAGAATAAGACACTACTGGAAAACAGTAATGGCACAATCAAACGCCGTTCATGCTTATACAGTGCTGGCGCAATAAATGCCCATACCTGATATAGGATCATGGGAGCCGAAACAAAAACGGATACCATAATGGTCAATTTGATGGGGGTGAAAAAAGGCGATGCGACATCGGTCGCAATCATATTTGCTCCCACAGGGAGTTGGTCCATTAACGGTGCAGCAATAAGCCGATAAATATCGTTAGAAAAATAAACCAGTGCCAGAAAAACGACCAGCACAGTAATCAGGCTATTCAGAATCCGCTTACGGAGTTCAATCAGGTGACTGATAAGAGGTTGAGTATCGTCCATCGACATGTTTTAGCGTTCACTATTGGATTTTTTATCAGATACAGGAGGATGAAAGTGTGTTTCATCTTCTTCCAGCTCTTTAGCTTCTTCAGGAGTTAGCTGATAAGACTCTTTCAACGATTCAGCTGCTTCCCTCAATTTATCCATTGATGCCTGTAATTCTGGAGAGAGGGATTGTAAATCTGCCTTTTCTTCCATTTTTTTCAGGCTGTCCTGAAGCTCCTGTAATTTTAATTCTTTTGCAAGTTCATTCTGGACATTTGTCGCCAGTGAGCGTAATACCCGAATCCAGCCAGCCACTGTTCTGACAGCAACAGGTAAACGCTCTGGTCCCAGAACAATCAGGCCAAGCACCAGCACTAATAGCAGTTCACTAAAACCAATGTCAAACACGGTTTATACCTACTCTTTTTCTTTGTTTTTACTCTCTGATTTTTCAGATTGATCAACCGTAGGCTTATCAGTGAGGTTTTTAGTTTCAAAATCAGCATCATGGCTATTTTTTTCTGCCTGATCTGATTTTTCATCATCACTCATCGCTTTTTTGAAGCCTTTTATCGACTCACCCAAATCTGAACCCAAAGTACGTAGTTTATTAGTGCCGAACACCAAGACAACAATGGCAGCAATAATAAGCAATTGCCAAATACCTATACCACCCATACTGATCTACCTCATGTTCGTGGGAAACATTAATTCTTTTATTATAATCTACGAACCTTATGTTCGAAAATACCGCAACCGTGCCAGAACGTAATCATGCCAAGAAGCCGCTATTTCAGTTTAAACCAGCCCAGCAGCCACGATATTATTCCTGCTCCAATTAACCCTGATGCTAGATGGGCCAGATTAGAAATAAAAAACAAACCACCACAGATAAACAGTGTTGCACCAATCCCGAGTAAGTAAAGGGATTTCTGCTGATTATGCCGTTGTTGTTTTAACTGTTGTGATATCTGATCAATGCTCGTTTGCAAACGTTTATGTTGTTGCAGTGTGCCATAAACCAATTCAGGAAGTTCCGGCAGTTTTTCCGCCCAATAGGGTACTTTTTCTTTAAACGCTCGCATGATAGCCGGAATACCAACCTGATCATGCAGCCAATCTTCCAGAAATGGCTTTGCTGTTTTCCATAAATCGAGCTGTGGGTACAATTGCCGACCCAAGCCTTCAACATACAGTAGTGTCTTCTGCAACAAAACAAGCTGTGGTTGCACAGCCATATTAAAACGACGGGCCGTATTGAAAAGGTTCAACAACACATGACCAAATGAAATATCTGCCAGTGGTTTTTCAAAAATAGGCTCACATACCGTTCTGATGGCAAACTCAAAATCCTCTACATTCGTATCTGCCGGAACCCAGCCTGAATCCACATGTAACTCAGCAACCTTACGATAATCACGATTGAAGAAAGCAATAAAGTTTTCAGCCAGATAGCGTTTATCATCTTTATTCAGTGAGCCGACAATACCGTAATCAATGCCGATATAAGTAGGATCTTCCGGGTGCTCATAGCTCACAAAGATATTGCCCGGATGCATATCTGCATGGAAGAAGCTGTCGCGGAATACCTGCGTGAAAAAGACCTGCACACCGCGTTCAGCAAGCAATTTCATATTGGTATTCTGTGCTTCTAATGCAGCAACATCGGATACCGGAATACCATAAATACGCTCCATCACCAGTACGTTTTCCCGACAGTAATCAGGATAAACCTCCGGTACATAAAGCATCGGACTCTTTTCAAAATTACGCCGCAGTTGAATAGCATTTGCAGCTTCCCGCAGCAGGTTCAACTCATCAAGCAACGTTTTTTCATATTCACGAACTACTTCAAGCGGGCGAAGACGACGACCATCGGGTAATAAAGGAACCAGATTCGCTAAACGATACATTAGCCGGACATCCGCCTTTATCACAGGCAGAATATCGGGGCGGATCACTTTAATAACAATATCTTTTCCATTCTCTTTCAGGCGCGCAGTATGCACCTGAGCAATAGAGGCGGAAGCCAGAGGTTGCTGTTCAAAATCGTCAAACCACGTTTCCAGAGCACCACCCAATGCGGTTTCGATGGATTGACGCGCAACGGCACCATCAAAGGAAACAACGCGATCCTGCAAGAGGGAAAGTTGATCAGCAATTGCAGGAGAAAAGAGATCACGGCGGGTAGACAGCATCTGACCAAGCTTAATCCATACCGGCCCAAGCTCCTGTAATGCCAGACGTAAACGTTCTCCTAGTGGTTTATCCTTGTGTCGATTAGGTAACCAGAACAGGAAATAGCGCCCAAAACGCAGTGGCCATGTCAGACGGATCTTTGGGATCAGTTCATCCAATCCATAGGTAAGGAAAACTTTAATGATCAAATAGAGGCGCTTTATTTCACTGGGCGTCATATCTTTTCTCCATCGCTGCCAGACGTTTTTCCATGTCAGACAGTTCATTGGCGACAGCATTTACCTCTTCGCTGAAATAAGCCAATTCCAAAGCGCCAGGTGTCATTTTCCACTCTTCAGTCAGTGATTCACTCAGGTAGTTTTTCTGCCTTGAGACAGTATTACAGGCAAACCGGATACTATTTTTCACTACCCGATTGAGCCCTTCTGCCACAATATCGCCAACATAAGGTGAAAGGTAATGAACCGGATCCCATTCCAGCATATCCAGCAGAGCGGACCACTGCTGAATAACCTGCATATCTCCCTCAATAATAATTTCACCGCTGTTGATCAAAGATGAGAGGCATTGGCGATCACGTAATTTAAGCAGGGCTGGTAATGTGGTTTTCATTGAACAATCAGCAGACTCTGACCACTGACTTAAAACATCGACCTGTTTTTCACTGAAAACCAGTATCAACGGTATTTCAATTTCTTTCAGTTCGATGGAAAGCACTTTGCCCGCTAATCTCATACGAGCTGATTTCAATACCGTTTCTCGATACAGCAGGTGATTCAGCGTTGTTTCCAGAAAGGCAGTTAAAACCGGAAACAGCACCGTAGAATTCACGCTATGGCTTAATGAGGGAGTTTCCATGTCAGAATTTAAACCCTTTATGCAGTGCAACAATTCCACCGGTCATATTGGAGTAGGAAACCAGATCAAAACCAGCAGTTTCCATCATACCTTTTAATGTTTCCTGATCAGGGTGCATACGAATAGATTCAGTCAGATAACGGTAGCTGTCTGCATCCTTAACAACCGCCTGACCAATTCGTGGCAGAATATGAAACGAATAGGTGTCATAAATCTTACTCAGAGGTGCCAGTATGGGTTTGGAGAATTCCAGTACCAGTAAACGCCCGCCCGGTTTGAGAACCCGGAACATTGAGCGTAGGGCTTTATCTTTATCTGTGACATTACGCAGGCCAAATGAAATAGTAATGCAGTCAAAATAGTTATCCGGGAATGGCAATTCTTCCGCATTCGCCTGAACATAGCTGACATTACCGACAATACCGTTATCGCGCAATTTTTCCCGGCCAACTTTCAGCATGGAATCATTAATATCTGCCAATACAACTTCGCCTTTCTCTCCAACAAGACGGGAGAATTTCGCTGTCAGATCCCCTGTTCCACCAGCCAGATCGAGAACTTTATGACCACGGCGGACACCACTTGCATCGATAGTGAAACGCTTCCAAATACGATGAATGCCAAATGACATCAAATCATTCATCAAATCATATTTTGCTGCAACGGAGTGGAATACTTCCGCCACCATATCTTTTTTTTCGTCTTTAGCTACGGTACGGAAACCAAAATGTGTGGTTTCTTTAGATTGATCTGGCATTTTCTTTGTCCGCTTTTCATTCAAAAAATTATAGCAAGTTTACCAGCCTTTCCGATAAAACCCTATCCGGAAAAATCTACTGGGTATGCTCATTGACCGGTAACGATTGGAAGAATTTATACATTTCGTCTTTCAAGTTGCCTCTTTGTTGGCTACGCTCACTCACCCCAGTCACCGTTTTTATAAACATAAGGTTATCTATGCTCCCGGGGATGAGTTCCCTTGCCGCAGCGACGCATCTTGAAATCCATTGTGTATATCAATAACCTGTGAATCAATAGGCCGTTTGATATCCACTCCTAAATCGCGAAAACCTTCTGCCTGGCTAATGAGATTCCCCTTTCCTTCCGCCAGTTTTTTCATCGCGAGATGGTAACTTGCCTGTGCTTTACTGAGGCTTTGCCCTAACCCCTGCATGTCATCCACGAATAAGCGCATTTTGTCATACATTCTGGCCGCTTTGTCGGCAATCAAACGTGCATTCTGGCTTTGATATTCATAGCGCCAGAGATTATTGATCGTGCGCACAGCCACTAATAATGTTGACGGGCTGACCAGCATAATATTATGTTTCAGCGCCTCATCGAGTATTTCTGGAGCCTGATTGAGCGCAACTAGATAAGCAGCCTCAACCGGGATAAACATCAGGACATAATCCAACGAACGTAATCCCGGTAACTGCTGGTAATTTTTACGCCCTAGCCCCCGAATATGCCCTCTTATAGAGTTAATATGTTCCTGTAATGCCTGAACCTGTTCTGTTTCATCATCACTATTGAAATAGCGCTCATAGGCAACCAGTGACATTTTGGCATCAATAATGACATCTTTTCTTTGCGGTAGATGCACAATAATGTCAGGTTGAAAGCGTTCGCTGTTGTCAGTTTTAATATTGACCTGTGTATGAAACTCATGCCCCTCACGTAAACCGGATGCTTCGAGAACCCGCGCTAGTATCATCTCCCCCCAGTTACCCTGTATTTTATTATCTCCTTTCAGGGCCTTGGTCAGATTAATCGCTTCTTTTGCCATTTGAGCATTAAGCTGCTGAAGGTTACGGATTTCATGAGTTAACGTATGGCGTTCACGAGCCTCCTGCCCAAAGCTATCCTGTACCTGACGACGAAACCCTTCCAACTGTTCACGAAAAGGCATTAACAGACCATTGAGACTTTGGCGGCTATATTCATCGGTACGACGGCGGTTTTGTTCAAAAATACGATTGGCGAGATTTTCAAATTGAGCATTCAGGCGCTGTTCACTATTGATCAAAAGACGCTGTTTTTCTTCAGCTGCCAGCTTGCTCTCTTCAAGACGAGTACTCAATTCACGTAACTCAGCTTCCTGTACGCTGTTGATTTCACGCTGGGCAAGCAGCTCCTGATTGAGTTGTTCACACTCCGTACGCCAGTAATGAGACTGCTCCAGCCTTTCATTGCTGACAGCAAGCTGGCCGTGTAATTCACGCAACTCCCTTTCTTTGTACTGAATACGCTGGTGAACAGAAAACCAAACGAAAATCCCCCCGCACAATAATCCACTTAAACCACCAATTAACACGTATAACCAATAGATATCCATCTATACACCCCACTCACATTACACCAGCGTCTGTGCTCAATGACTGACCTTAATGTAAGTTAAATAGAGGCTGTATAGATGTCCAGATTGTTTGCAGGATTTATTTCAGTTTGCAAAGCGGCTCGCAATTACCCCATCCACTCTGCAAGCCAGCGTATACCGAAAGCACCCGGCGCTAAAATACCAAATGCCCAAATCAGTGCAGAAGCAAAGTTAGCCAGCTGAAAATGACGTTGTGGCATAGCACAAATCCCAGCGACCAAAGGAATTGCGGCTCTTAATGGGCCAAAAAAACGACCAATAAAAACACCCCATATGCCCCAACGCTCAAAGAATCGATGTCCGCGTACTAAGGTTTGTGGATGGCGAGAAAGAGGCCACATCTTGCCGACATTTTCCTTGTAATGATAACCAAATAGATAAGAAACCCAGTCACCAAAGAATGCGCCTGCTGCTGCTGCAATCCATATTGGCCAGAAATTTAACCCGCTTTCACCAATCAACGCTCCTAACCCTAACAGAATGATCGTTGCAGGTAATAGCAGAGAAATAAATGCCAAGGATTCTCCAAAAGCGAGCAGGAAAATAATAGGAATTGCCCATGCTTCATGATTTTTTACAAAATTGATAATTACTTCAATGACTTCATGCAAGCTCACATTCGTCTTTCCTGTGTTAATCTTTACTAATTTTCAGGTTAGCAGCAAATCAATGAACTGATGCTAACCTTGCTTTTCTTTACGCTAACAAAATGGATTTACTCCAGAAAATAGCTCTGCAATTTTTCCCGAGCTGCCATATCAAGCCCAACGTCTTTTTCTAACCAAATATCCACACTGCCATAATGCTGATTGATACTGTTCAGAGCTGTCATTAAAAACTCTTCTCTGACTGAAAATACATAAGACATTTTCTCAACCAAACTATCACTCATACTTTTTGCATATTCATTCAATAAATATTCCCGAAACGGTGTCAGAGTAATATTAGTTACCAGATAGTCTTCCATTACGGTATCCAGATCTGCCCCCAGAGCAAACAATACCAAAGCAGAACCGATTCCTGTTCTATCTTTACCAACAGCACAATGCTGCACAATTCCGCCTTTTTCCGGCTGTAGTAATAAACTGGCTAATGTCTTATAAGCCGGGTTATTAATTGGTAACAATTGGTATAGCCGCAACATAAAATCTTTAGCATCAAACTGTTCCAACGCCTCATGGCTTAGCTTATCGAAATTAGCATCAACCTCTTTGGAAAGCGGATTAGCCGGAGCATGATGATAGCTCGCACCACTCCATACCTGATCCGGCCTATCTATAATTTCACTGCTATCACGATAATCGATGATCTGGAACAGGTTCTGTTCAGCCAAGAAAATCTGATCGTTATCAGTCAGCATATCCAGAGAGCCTGAACGAAATAACAGACCTGATTTAATCTTAGAACCATTACTTAGTGTTCTGTTACCTAAATCGCGGAAGTTAATACCGCCATTTAAGGGGAGTAATGAAGGATGAGATATAACTGTTGTGGTTGTGGTCATAATCACTCTTTTTTATTGAAATTAATGCACGATTGAGACAGTTTGTGGCTGAGACAAATCATCTTTAATACAAAATGTTATGACATTATCAGATTTCAGAATGAAAGGAAGTAAAGAAAACGGAAAATTCAGGTGATCGGGCCAGAGAATTCCGGCCCATAATTTGCAACAATTACAACAAACGGCGAGCCGCATCAACAACAATGCTTAAGGCATTGCTTTCTGTTTTCTTCAACAATTCAACATCAGGAATTTCCTGCTGGGTACGGTTAACGATCACACCAGCCACCATTCCGGCACGCAATCCCTGGCTTGCACACATTGTTAATAGAGTAGCTGATTCCATTTCAAAGTTCATGACGCCCATTTCCTGCCACTCTTTCATTGACCCCTGAAAACGACGGACAACGCGGCCAGAATAGGTATCGTAACGTTCCTGTCCCGGATAGAAAGTATCAGAAGAAGCTGTCACACCAACATGCGTTGTAGTACCTGATGCTTTCGCGGCAGCGTACAGTGCATTAGTACACTCAAAATCAGCCACTGCCGGAAACTCCATTGGAGCAAAATGCAAGCTGGCGCCATCTAAACGAACAGCCGCAGTGGTTACCAGCACATCACCAACGTTAATATTCTCCTGAATTGCACCGGTTGTACCAATACGCAGGAATGTGCGTACACCTAGTTGAGCCAGCTCTTCTACCGCAATTGACGTTGATGGGCCACCAATACCCGTCGAGCAGACAACAACAGGTTTGCCGTCAATTTCAGCACGCCATGTTGTAAATTCACGATGGGAAGCCAGATGAACCGGGTTATCCATCAACCTTGCAATCTTCTCAACACGATCAGGATCGCCTGGAACAATAGCCAGGGTTGCACCCTGTAAGTCATTTTTGGTGATACCTAAGTGAAATACATCAGACATATTGGCTCCTCAACGGAAATAATTCAAAATCCAAATAAAATGGAGATACCTAAATCTAGTAAATACTCTGGCACTTTTTAATGATTAAAGTCACATTTAATTGAATTTAAAAAGAAACACATACATTAAATTGTGATTATTGTCACAATTTAATGTATGTAAGTAACACCGTGAGTATAAAGCTGAAATAGAAACAATATTCGAAGAGTAGTCACAAAAAGCGCCCTTTTTGAGCGCCATTGGAACACTTACATGATGAAATTAAGGAGTAATATTCCACACAACCCGATTCCCCACGCAATGGTGGTCGGAATGGACCAAATGATTATCTGTTTTTTCACATCCTTTATCCCCATCATCCTATTCACGACCCAGAAAAAACAGTCATTAAAATAGCTGAAAAACAGTGTTCCCACCATTGCAGCCTGAGCAGCAACTAGCATATTAATATCTGGTATCTGTTTGATAACCGGCGCAGAAATAGATGCTGCGGTGATCATAGCAACAGTGCCTGAACCTTGAATAATACGTATTAACGTGGCGATGATAAAAGGGATCAGGACAGGAGTAATCGGCAGACTGGCAACATATTGCGCCACTATTGTCCCGGTTGAACCCTCATTTAATACAGCGCCTAAGGCTCCTCCGGCTCCCGATACCAATAAAATGATTCCTACCGTCTGCAAACCGGTTTCTAAGTGTTCTATAACCTCATGTTTACTGACATTTGGCATAAGTTTATAAATCGCCAGTAACACACTTATCGCCAGAGCAATAATCGGTGACCCAAGGAAATTAAAAACCTGAAAGTAAAGGTAATCATCTTTTCCTGCAAATAGTGCAGTCTTTAACAACAGTCCATTTATAACACTGGTAAAAATGAGAACGATAGGTACAACGATAGGTAAAAGGGAAATGAAGAGTCCCGGTAAAGGCTTACTGGCTTTTTCTTCCATATATTGCTGGTGAATTTCTTGCAGATTTCCTTCATCCTCCACAAGCAGGTATTCAGGGTATTTAGTCTCCAGCCATTTAGCATAACAAGTGATGCCAATAACACATGGGATTGCCAGTACCATTCCCACCAACATAACCTTACCGACACTTACCCCAAATATTCCGGCCACACCAAGCGGCCCCGGCGTTGGCGGAACAATATGGTGAGTCACCACTAACCCACCGGCCAGTGCTACACCCAACGTTAATACATTCCGTTTACCTTTCTTCGCTAACGCTTTTACCAGCGGATAAAGGATAATAAAAGCCGAATTAACAAATATAGGAATACTGACAATATAGCCGGTGATTGCAAGTGCCCACTCTTCGCGCCTTTTACCCAGCCATTTAATCAGACTATAGGCGATTTGCTCCGTTGCACCAGAGGCTTCCAATATCCGCCCCATCATGCTTCCCAGCCCAATCACAATACCAATGTTACCTAATGTCGTACCAAACCCTTTAGCAATAACATCAACAACATGGCCCATACTCAGGCCACCAGATATTCCTGCAATAACTGCAGCAATTAACATAGCAACAAGCACATGAATACGTGTACGTAAAACCAGAAAAATCAGCGAAAATACCGCCACTCCCAATCCAATAACTGGAATGTAAAAATCAACCATAAAACCCCGTTTCAATCTGTATTATTGGCGAGAAAGGTGCATGGTATGCTGGACAAAGCCCTTGTTACAAGCTGTGTTAAAGTGGGCTTATTAGAAATTGATGTCTTGGTATAGATTAACAAAGGGATATTTAGATAATTTGAGAAAAAAGAAGAATACTCTTTGCGAATAAAACCCGTTCCTAAATATTACTTTTATCCCAAACAAACCGGATTAAAAATCCTGTGCTACTTTAATAATTAAATATTGAATTACCCTTTTCTTTATAACATTTACACTAATTCATTCCTGTAAAAACACAAAAATTAGTGTTTTATATCGATTGAGCTAGTAAAACCTCAACAAAGGAGGGAAATTACAATGAGCTTTTTTGATCAAATTTCAAATATGATGAGTCGGGGTAAGAGTCAACAAATTCAGCATATAATGGACTGGGTTGAAGGTCAGGGAGGAATTAGTGGATTAGTTGAGCAGTTTTCCCGGCAAGGGTTGGATGGCACAATTCATTCGTGGATTGGTACGGGGGAAAATACGCCTATTCATGCTGATCAGGTTTCCTCTATTTTTGGCTCCTCCACAATCCAGACATTAGCAGAAAAAATGGATATCGACCCCAGTGAAGCCTCATCACTCATTTCACAACATCTGCCTAATCTTATTGATAAGGTTACACCAAATGGTGAAGTACCTGAAAATCTGGATCTAAAATCAGTAGGGATGAATTTATTGAAAGATAAATTACTGACTAAATAAATTAACCTGCCCGCCATATTTATATTTTCCTATGGTGGGCAGGTTAAAGTCTTACTTAAATTTACTTAGCTATTAACTGAATCACGCAGACGTTTTGCGGCTTCAACCATATTCGCCAATGACTGGCGGGTTTCTGCCCAGCCCCGGGTTTTCAGGCCACAGTCGGGGTTAACCCATAAACGTTCAACCGGAATACGTTCAGCCGCTTTGCGCAACAAGGCTTCAATCCACTCAACACTCGGCACATTCGGTGAGTGAATGTCATACACGCCTGGCCCAATTTCATTTGGATATGAAAAGTCTTCAAACGAATCCAGCAGTTCCATATCTGAGCGAGACGTTTCAATGGTGATAACATCCGCATCCAGTGCTGCAATGGAAGGCATGATGTCATTGAACTCACAATAACACATATGGGTATGGATCTGAGTCTCGTCTTCCGCAATGGCTGCACTTAGTTTAAAGGCATCCACTGCCCAATCCAGATATGCCTGCCACTCTTCGCGGCGCAGCGGCAAGCCTTCGCGCAATGCTGGTTCATCAATCTGGATAATGCCAATACCCGCTTTCTGCAAATCATCCACTTCATCACGCAGAGCCAGTGCAATCTGCTTAGCAATAGTTTCCCGGCTGATATCTTCCCTTGGGAATGACCAGCAAAGAATCGTTACCGGCCCGGTTAACATGCCTTTTACTGGCTTATCTGTCAGGGATTGAGCATAGGTTGCCCAATCAACGGTAATCGCTTCTGGACGGCTGATATCTCCGATAATGACCGGTGGTTTAACACAGCGGGAACCATAACTTTGTACCCAGCCGTTTTGCGTAAAGACATAACCGTCAAAATGTTCACCGAAATATTCCACCATGTCATTACGTTCGGCTTCACCATGTACCAGCACATCTAATCCCAGCCGTTCCTGCTCAGTGATCGCCTGTTTAATATGTTCACTGATATTAGTGCGATAATGATTGCCATCAACGCGACCTTTCTTGAAATCCAGGCGTAAGCCACGGATCTCTGTTGTCTGAGGGAAAGAACCTATCGTTGTTGTCGGCCACAAAGGCAGTTTATAACGTTGACGTTGGAGTCTGGCGCGCTCTTCATAAACTTGATTACGTTCGCTGTCCTGCGGACGGATCTTGTTAAGGCGCTCAGCTACAGCCGGATTATTCACCCGGACGGAGCTACGGCGGGCACGAATTGGCGCGCTATAATCATCCAGCTCGGGCTGTCTGCTGCCTTGTGGAGCATTCAATGCCTGAGATAGCAGAGAAAGTTCCGCACATTTCTGTAGTGCAAAGGCAAACCAACTCCTAACTTCTTCATCCAGTCCTGTTTCATCATTCAGATCAATCGGGCTATGTAATAATGAGCAAGAACTACCGATCCAAATATCTCGTTTACCCAGTAAAGGCGCGACAAGTTCATATTTTGCGCTCAAATCTGCCCGCCAGACGTTACGTCCGTTAACAACCCCTAACGATAACAATAATGTCTCAGGTAAAGATTTATGCAGTTCATCCAGTGAGTCCTGCCCTGCAACTAAATCAACATGTAAACCCTGTACCGGCAGTGATTTAATGGTCGTCAGATTATGACTGATACTATCAAAGTAGGTTGTCAGCAATAACTTAACCTGACCCTGAAGTGCCTGATAAGCAGGCTGAAATGCTGCCAACCACTCTTCTGGCAGTTCCAGCACCAATGCAGGCTCATCTATCTGTACCCATTCGATGCCACGTTTTGCCAGTTCACCCAGCACCTGTTGATATACAGGCAGAATATCCGCCAATAAAGAGAGGCGTTCAAAGGCCTTGCCTTTTACTTTTCCAAGCCATAAATAAGTCACCGGCCCCAGTAAAACAGGTTTTACGTTATGTCCCAATGCTAATGCTTCATCGACTTCATCCAGCAGTTGAGTCCATCCTAATTTAAATTCTTGCCCTTCCTGAAACTCAGGAACAATATAATGATAATTAGTGTTAAACCACTTGGTCATTTCTGACGCAGCAGCCGGAGTACCGGTCGGTGCCCGACCACGGGCAATGCGGAATAGTGTATCTAAATCAATGTTTCCATCTTCATTTTGATGGCGAGGAGGAACGTTCCCCAGCAGCAGACTGGTCGTCAATACTTGGTCATACCAAGCGAAATCACCGACAGGAATTAAATCTACTCCTGCTTCTTTTTGCTGTTGCCAGTGACGTGCACGTAATTCACGGCCTGTTTCTAGCAATTCTTGTTGAGAAATTTTACCTGCCCAATAGCTTTCTTGTGCTTTTTTTAGCTCTCTTTTCAATCCGATACGTGGAAAACCTAATGTATGATTTAAAACTGTCATGTCGTCACCCGCAAATTTTAGCCGTCTAGATGTTTACACTTCTATAATCAACAGGTAATGTATAAACCACAAGCGCAAATTATTCATCATCAACTTGAAGGTTTTTCATGATCGAAATTAAACACTTAAAAACATTGCAAGCACTAAATCTCTGTGGCTCATTGGCAGCTGCTGCGAATCACTTGCATCAAACTCAATCTGCTCTTTCACATCAATTCAGTGAATTAGAGCATCGTCTGGGATACAAACTTTTCATTCGTAAAAGTCAGCCGCTGCAACTTACACATCAGGGAGAAGTTCTACTGAAGCTGGCTGAGCAGATTTTACCGATGATCAAAGCATCTCTGAGTGAGTGTAATGAACCGGAAGAAACTAACCTACGCATTGCGATTGAATGTCATAGCTGTATTCAGTGGCTCACGCCTGCATTAAAGCTTTTCCGGGAAAGCTGGCCGCTGGTTAATGTGGATTTCAAATCCGGGGTGACATTTGATCCACAACCGTCCCTGCAACAAAAGGAGCTGGATATTGTACTGACATCCGATATTATTTCCGACAGCGATCTCCACTATACACCGCTGTTTGATTATGAGGTAAAGTTGGTGGTGGCCCCGGATCATCCATTAGCCAATCAGCGGGATATTCAGCCACAAGATCTCGCACCTGAGACGTTACTGATTTATCCTGTTCAGCGACAACGTTTTGATATTTGGAGACGTTTTCTCCAGCCAGCCGAAGTAACTCCCACCCTGAAAACCGTTGATAACACTTTATTACTGATCCAAATGGTGGCAGCCCGCTTAGGTATTGCAGCATTACCTCACTGGGCCGTGGAAACATTTGAAAGACAGGGTTTAGTTGTCACGCAAACGCTGGGAGAGGGATTATGGAGCCGGTTGTACGCTGCCTGCCGTAAAGGAGAGCAACACCAACCGGCTATTGATACATTTATTCGTTCTGCGCGCCAGCACGCGGTGGATAGTCTGCCTTTTGTAAAACGGGTTTCAATATCCAGCGGTGATGCACCCAAAGCGATGCAACAATCAGGCTGCCTCCAATGCTAAAGCTCAGCCAATCCGGATGCTGCTGCCAAATGACAAAGTTAACCAGTAGCCCAGCCGGAACCAGCATATTATTCATAATTGCGAGTGTTCCGGCATCAACCTGAGTTGCGCCATAGTTCCACATAAAATAGCCAATACCGGATGCCCCTGCGCCTAACCAGATCAGAACCCACCACTGTAATTGCGTTGTCGGCAGCTTCTGTGGGTTACCAAAGATTAACCATCCGATAATTGCAACAACACAGGCACCTAAATAGAACCATGAAATCGCCACTCGTTGTGGGATCGGATGCTTCTCCATCAAACGCTTATAACCAACCTGACCAATAGCAAAGAAAATATTCGCCAGTTGCACCAAAATCAAGCCAATCCAAAAAGATTCACTTAGCCGGTCATAACGGATAATCGCAGCTCCGGCAACAGCCAGCAGCGAACTGAGTGCATATCCCCAACGCAGCCTCTGACGTTTCAGTAAATCGTAGATCAGTGTGACATACAGCGGTGTCATAACAGTAAAAAGCAGAAACTCTGCCACTGTCAGATAGTGGTACGCATGAAATACAAACAAGTACATCACACCCAGTTGGCAAGCGCCCACTGCCATATACAGCGAAATCACTTTCAGCGATAACCCACGCCAGCGCAGGAATGGCAGAAATACCAGAGCAGCGAGTGCTACTCTGATGAGTACAGAAAACCAGCTATCAACCTGACCGGCAAGATAAGCACCGATCAGGCTGAATGAAGCGGCCCACAAGAATGTTGTGATTGTTAATAGCCACATATTTATTGAGATTTATCCACTAACAGTGCTTCCAGCAGATCAAGATCATGCAGAAGCGTCTGTAATGTTTCATTACTAACTTTACGGGTTGCACGCAAGTGATACAGTTCCCCTCTTTCAGCCCGTAATGCAGTCAGACGGAAACGACGCTCCAGCTCTTCAACCTCCAAGCTGTGTTCACCCTCGTCCGTGCCCGCAGTACGGCGCCGTAAGTAACCGGTAACCCGGGAAGCAACTTCGCTAATCACTTCAGCATCTAATTTTTCTTCTGTGCTGGCAGACAGGCGTTCTTCCATTTTATTCATACTGACAATCGCAACTTCAGCCATCGCTGCTTTCGCCATTCTGATTTCATCAAGATCAGCCTGTTTGTCTCCCACTTTCATACCTCTCAGCAAGAGTGGCAGGGCAATGACGCCAACAAAAAGTGAAACCAGAATCACACCTGCAGAAATAAAGATCAACTGATAACGGGCAGGAAACGGATCGCCATCCGGCAGGAAGAGCGGTACTGACAGAGCACCAGCCAGAGTAATGGCACCACGGACTCCCGCAAACGAAGCCAGCAACAATTCACGCGTAGTGTAGGTTGAGAATTCCAGTGGTTTCTTCTTCATCAGGATTTTACTGGTATTTTTCATCAGCCATAACCAGCAGAACCGCAGCAATACCAGTGCGCCATAAATGATGCCTACAGCAGCAAACAGCATCCAGGTTTCTACATGCGGGTCGAGATCCGCCTGAGCAACAGAAGTCTCCCAAATTCCCGGCAACTGTAGCCCCAGCATGATGAATACCAGCCCGTTAAATACGAATGCCAGCATTCCCCAAACATTATCCGCTCGCAAACGCATATCCAGCGGTGCATTACGGATCACGCCAGCCGTACTGATAGTCATACCCGCCGCAACAGCAGCCAGAATGCCAGAAACACCAATATGTTCAGCAATCATGTAAGAAGCAAATGGCAACAGCATCATAAACATGATTTGAGTCGCGGGATCATCGCCACTCCAGCGGCTCATCAATCGCAGTGATTTACTGTACAACCAGGTAACAGCAACGCCTGATGCCAGACCACCAATTGCAACTTTAAAGAATTCGAATGTTGCACCGGTTACCGTAAATGCCATTGTTCCCATGGCAATTGCCACAGCAAATTTCAGAGCGACCAGACCCGAAGCATCGTTCATCAACGCTTCACCTTCCAGCACACTCATCATATTTTTAGGAATGCGCCCTTTCCCGACGATTGAGGATAAGGCAACGGCATCGGTTGGTGACAACACGGCGGCCAGAGCAAAAGCCGCAATAAGCGGAATACTCGGCAATAACCAGTAAATCAAATAACCAATACCGACAACTGTTACTAAAACCAGCACTAAAACCAGAATAACGATTTCACGCCCATGGTGAAAAAATTCTCTAGTCGGTGTTTTCCAGCCATCAACAAATAACAAAGGAGGGATAAGTAAAACGAGGAATAATTCAGGGTCGAAAGTAACGTGTAAACCAAAATGAGGCCAAGCCAGCAACGCCCCCATTGCTATTTGCACTATCGGCAAAGGGACACGGAACGGGATCACCTTAGTAAGAACACCAGAAACTGACACCACCAAAATCAAGATCAAGATAGTAAAGAATATTTCCATGTTACCCTTACAAATTGCCAAAAATCCGTCGGTGAGGAGATTGTGACTGTTTTTTCTTTCTAATAACAGCGCTAATAACCACAAAAATTGAAGTTATTCTGGAAAATCAAAAAACAATCACATTGTGAATCAATGACCCGCAAGCCATTTTCTTATTTTATACTTATCTGAGGGATTTTGTCGAAAATTTGACAGGTTTTAAAAATTATCAGGCAGGGAAATATATGCGCAAACGTTAACCGCTTACGCATAACTTTCAGGCTAGTTCTGGCTAAATGGCCCAACTGCTAGCATAGAATACCACCAGTGCAATGGCGATGACTACCGTACTGATATTCAGCTTACGCCACTCACCGGCAAAAATACGTCCGACAACCAACGTGCTGAAACCTAACATAATTCCTGTCACGATATTACAGGTCAGAACGATGAATACGGCGCACAACAGCCCCGACACAGCATCAACAGAATCATCGAAATTCAATTTTCTCACATTGCTCAGCATCAGCAGACCGACATACATTAAAGCCGGTGCAGTGGCATACGCAGGAACCAGATATGACAATGGGGAAAGGAATAAGATTAGCAGAAACAAAATACCGACAATGGTCGCAGTTAACCCTGTTTTTCCGCCTACAGCACTCCCTGCGGCAGATTCGATATAAACGCCAGCAGGCGAAGAGCCTATCGCTCCGGCAAAAATACTACTGACAGAATCAGCGGTTAACGCCTTACTACCACTAATAATCTGCCCACGCTTATCCAACAGGTTGGCCTGCCCGGCCACAGCTCTGATAGTCCCTGTGGCATCAAATACTGCGGTCATCACCAGTGCAAGAAGGCTTGGCAGGACAGCAGGCTGTAACGCCCCCATGATATCCATACTGAACATCAGGGAAAGGCCGTCTTCTCCTAATGTGGGCACTTTAAAAAAACCCTGATATTTCACCGCAGGATCGAAAATCAGGCCAATGATTGAAATAGCAATGATAACCAGCAAAATGCTACCGGGGACTTTTTTCTTTTCCAGACCGATAATCGCAGCCAGACCAAACAGAGTCATAAAGACAGGAAAGGCAGTCAGTGTACCAAAGGCAACCGGTAATCCTTCCTTCGGATTTTTAATTACCAGACCGACGCCGTTTGCCGCAATAAGCAACAGAAATAATCCGATACCAATTCCTGCCCCATGTGCAATTCCCATTGGAATATTGCGCAATAACCAGGCTCGAATACCGGTAACAGAAATAAAGGTGAATATACATCCCATCAGAAAAACAGCGCCCAGAGCAACAGGGATGCTAACTTGCTGCCCTAATACCAGACTAAAAGCAGTAAAGGCAGTCAGTGAGATGGCACAGCCAATCGCCATCGGCAAATTAACCCATAACCCCATCAGCAATGAGCCAATTCCGGTCACCAGACAGACAGAAATAAATACTGCGGTATGAGGAAATCCGGCTTGTCCGAGCATACCCGGTACAACAATAACGGAATACACCATAGCCAGAAATATTGTTAACCCAGCGAGAATCTCCTGACGTACCGAGCTTCCACGTTCAGTTATCTTAAAATACCTATCGAGTTTGCATTGAGTTGGTGCCTGCGTGCCAGACATATTTATCCCCTGCCAGTGTGTTAAATATCGATCATTATTTTTCTCATCATTTCTTTACTCCCTTCCCGACGAAAACGATTACGTCACTTAATAACGCTAAAAATGCTGAAGCTATCAATTCAGCCATTTCTCATACGCAATCGTTTGGCTTTTGAGATAAAAAAATGGTGAGATAATTTGAGGCAGAAGATTATCCAGTGAATCGGGGATAAGAATCAAGTCATAGCCATAAATTTTATTACCTGTTATCTATCAGCAAATCGTGTGTTTTGCCTATCAATCAACCAATAAACCAAGTAAAATTACGATTGTATTCTGAGTATATGTCACACCACAAAAAGACCACTCATTTCAATTCAAACAATAGGTTTTTTATAATGCATCAATCTGATGTTGTTGATCGTTCGCTTTTTTCCCTGAGCTGGCCGATCTTCATTGATATTTTTCTTCATATGGCAACGCTGTTAATCAATACCTATATGGTTAGCCATATTTCTTCCGCTTATCTGGCTGCGATGGGCGTTGGGAATCATGTTTTTGATCTGTTCATTACTATCTTTAATTTCATCAGCGTTGGTTGTAGCGTTGTCATCGCCCAATATCTCGGTTCAGGAAGGCGGGATAAAGCCAGTCAGGCGATCCACATTTCCATCGCCTTTAATTTTGTGTTGGGTTTTGGCTGTGCATTGGTAACTATTTTCTTCGGCTACAAAATCCTGCATATCATGAATCTGCCAGAAAACCTGATGGATGATGGATTTGCTTATCTGCATATTTTAGGTATCTGTCTGATACCAGAAGCCATTTCAATTATTCTGGCAGCCTGCTTGCGAGTATATGGCAAATCCAAATCAGCCATGTATGTCACCCTGATTGCCAATCTACTGACAATTGTCGGCAATATGATTGTTCTGTACGGGTTCTTCGGGCTACCTAAATATGGCCTCGAAGGTGTGGCATGGTCTACAGTATTTGGTCGTACTGTTGCAGTTATTCTCCTTTGTGGCTTGCTATTTTATGGCCTGAAAATAAAGCTGGTACCCAAATTACTCATATGCTGGTCAAAGAATATGCTTGGAAAAATCCTGCATATCGGTTTGCCTGCGGCCGGTGAAAACCTCGTATGGATATTGCAGTATATGACGGCACAGGCGTTTATCGGTTTGATGGGCGAAACATCTCTGGCAGCACAGACGCTGTATTTCCAGCTATCGCTGTTCATTATGCTTTTTGGGATTGCCACCAGTATTGGTAACGAAATTATGGTTGGTCATCTTGTCGGGGCAAAACGCTTTGAAGAGGCCTATATCCGCGGTATAAAAAGCCTGAAAATCGGTGTTATCGTCACAATTGGAGTGGTCTTATCTTTCTGGGCTTTCCGGCAACCACTTCTCGGCCTGATGACAGAAGACCAAAAAATCATTGAGCTGTTGCTGCCACTCTTCCTGTTATCAGTGTTTCTTGAACCGGGACGTACTTTTAATATCGTTATGGTCAACGCACTGCGAGCATCAGGCGATGCCCGGTTCCCGCTTTATACTGCCCTGATTTTCATGTGGGGTATCTCTATCCCCGTTGGTTATTTTCTGGGAATTACCATGGGAATGGGCATTCTGGGGATCTGGATTGGATTTTTCTGTGATGAGTGGGTACGTGGTCTGGTAAACGCGTGGCGCTGGAAATCCAAAAAATGGCAAACTAAGCGATTGGATGTTTAATCAGATTAAAGAACGTTAGTAAAAATGCCGCAGTAATTATCTGCGGCATTTGTAATAAAATAATCGGAAAGGTAACAGGAGTAATTATTCTGTTTTTTCTTTACGATAAAACGCTGAACGTGGGCCATACAGCAGGTGGCCATTCCAGTATTGCCCGGCACTTAACAAACGGTTGCAGGTAATACCCGCAATTTCGTGTCCTCTATCAGCGACAGTATTCACAATTTGTTCAATGGCCGCAGACACTAACATACCAATAATTCCGCCACCACCATTGTTACGATTCTCTGCGCTGGATGCTGTTGCTATACCACCCCAGATTTTTTCACCTGTACGCAAATCAACCAAACGAGCCTCAGCAGTCACACGAGTATCACTACTGATGATCTGATATTGTGTACCGTATTGCGTGATATCCAAGTAAAGCGCTGCATCTGCACCAAAAATATCATGCAATTTCTTATAACTGATATTGCTAATATCCTGAGCCTCAGACACACCATTCTGTCGGAAGGTTTCTTCTACTACCGCAACAGGAAAAACATAATATCCTGACTCAGCCAATGGATAAGTAACCTGAGAAATCACACTGCCAGCGGCTTTCACATCTACAGACTTATTCACTGCTGGCAGAACCAGTATTGATTTAGGATCGCTTGCCCTTAAGGCAGAATAATCATGCGGTGCCTGTTTGGCACACCCCGTCAGTATCAGCAAAAATAAAGCACCAATCGCGCCCAAAATCCGGTTCATTATTTCACTCCCTTATTTTTATTCAGCAGAAAATCCATATAAGGTGCAGATTCAGGAAATAATCTTTTCTCTATTTCAAACTGCTGAAAGGCATCCTCAATATTGCCTGTTTTGCTGTAAAGTAGCCCCATTTGTGCATGCAGGCCGGGAGGAACCGGTTTATCTTTGGCTTTTGCTTGTTCAATCACTTTTTCCAGAGCCTGTATCTGCTCCAGTGGCCCAGTTTTATCTTGTTGGTAATACTGGTAAAGCGTTGACTGGTAATCACCCCATTCATAAATAGTTTTAGGTGCCTGTACACATCCGACTAACACTAGCGTGCCCAGTAACATCCCCGTCTTTTTCATCAAAAACATTAAATGATCTTTCCTATATAATATTTATTATTAATTCGTTGGCTTCCAAGCACCACTTTCAATACCTGACACTAAATCATTCACGGCTTCACGAATTGCCAAATCCAAAACCTTGCCATTCAGAGTGGAGTCATAACCCGAAGTGCCGCCAAATCCAATAATTTCACGGTTGGATAGCTTGTACTCCCCGGCTCCCGCTGAAGAGAAAACGACTTCAGACGTTTCCACATTCACCACATTCAGCATCACTTTTGCATAAGCGATCTGTGATTTACCACGACCTAAAATTCCCCATAACTGGTGATCACCTACTTCTTTACGGCCAAATTCAGTCACTGCACCAGTAATGACATAACTTGCCCCTTTTAACTTCTGTGCTTTACCTTGTAATCCGGCTTCTGTTTGCAATTCGGCCATATTCGTGCGCTCCAGCACATTAAAACGACCGGTTTGCTGTAAGTCTGTCACCAGAATAGTTTTTGACTGGTTACCCAAACGATCAATACCATCAGAGAAAATACCATTCTGGTAGCTTGAACGGTTTTCAAACTTACCCACAGCAATAGGGCTGCGAATACCTTTGTAGGTTGTGTTATAAGAGGAAACTTTTTGAACCTGAAGAGTTGATGAGGATTCTGTTGCACAGCCGGCTAGCATGAGTGAAGCCAGACAAACAGAAGCTAAAGTCAGTTTACTTTTCATTATTTTCTTCCTGCGAATTTTTTGATTAACAGCCTGTCAGGTCAGTTATACCTTTATATTATCTTGCTGGTTTCTATTTAAGCGAAATTAACTATATAACGGCAGATATGACCAAGATAAAACGGCTAAATAATAGGTTTTATCATAGGAAAAGTCCATGAAATAAAACATGATATAATCAACAATGCTCGGTCACTATAGTTAAACAAAACTGAAGATATTAAACCTTAAAATATCATTATAGAAATATCATCTATTGCGGAATATTATTTCCAAACAACCCGCTAAAAATAGGAATAATTATATAAACCCTGACTTAAATGATAATTAACATCTCTTCCAAAGCTTCTCACACTAGGCCTCGCCTGTGTCACTATACCTGATGAGTTTTGAATATCACAACTACGATAAAATCACTAATTCCTATCTAAAAATAGAAATAACTTGCTAAAAAAACGGAAAAACAAAACAAATATAATTTTAAAAAATAAACAAAACAAAAACACATACATGCCATTTTAAAATCATATAAATATCAGATGGTTTAATTAATCATTAAATAATATTTGATAAGCATCTATTCCGTTCCGTTATTTTTATTTAAAGCGATAAATTAATACAATATTCTGACCATAAATTGATTCAGATTAAATAAAATATAAAAATAAATAAATAAAATTACCCACATCAGGACAGATGGATTTTTATCCATTTTTTATCGCTAATAAGAAAAAACTAGATTAATATTCTAAATTATATCATAATTAAAATAATAAAAAGGATTTAATACTAACAGGATGTTTTGAGCAAGTTCGGATGTGATAAAACACATCGTTTTCTCTCTGGTTGTTTAAATTTTCAATATTACAAACAATTACAACCTCCTGATATAAAAAGAAAATGATAAACCGCACCCATTTAGGCATAAAAATGACTCTTCCCAAAAACGTATTAAGCCAGAGTCATCCGGAAAACATTTTCTTCATAAAATTCTTTAATATCAACACACAACAATTCATTTTCTGAGCAAACAATTCTTTGGTGTTTATATGGTATGTCTCCCTGCACTTAGCTAAACCCGACTCCAACACCAAAAATGTAAGCGAGAACTATTATGAAAACAGCAATAAAAGGTAATCAGCCCATGTCTCATGTTTCTTCGGCAGCAAAACGAGCCAATATGACAGAAGCTGAATGGAAACAAGCCATAAAGTTCAATGGTACTGACATGGGTTGGGTGATCATGAGTATTGGCATGGCCATAGGAGCAGGTATTGTTTTCCTTCCTGTTCAGGTTGGTCTGATGGGACTATGGGTTTTCCTGCTCTCTTCAGTTATCGGCTATCCGGCTATGTATCTTTTTCAGCGGTTGTTCATTAATACACTTGCCGAATCCCCCGAATGTAAAGACTATCCCAGCATAATCGGGGGTTATCTTGGTAAAAACTGGGGGATTTTATTAGGTGTGCTCTACTTTATTATGCTGGTAATTTGGATGTTTGTTTACTCCACTGCAATTACCAATGATAGCGCCTCATACCTACAAACCTTCGGAGTGACCGATAACTTACTCTCCGAAAATCCTTTTTATGGTCTGGCCTTAATCTGTATTTTAGTGATGATTTCTTCCCGTAGTGAGCAATTACTATTTAAAGTTTCCAGCCTGATGGTAACGGTAAAATTAGTTGTTGTTGCAGCACTGGGGCTTTCCATGATTGGTATGTGGCACTTATACAATATCGGTGCGCTTCCTCCTTTTTCCATGTTAATCAAAAAAGCCATTATCACGCTACCTTTCACACTGACTTCCATTTTGTTTATTCAGACACTCAGCCCAATGGTTATCTCTTATCGAAGTCATGAAAGCAACCGCGAAGTTGCCCGCTATAAGGCACTACGAGCGATGAATATTGCCTTTGCTATCCTGTTTTGTACCGTATTTTTCTATGCCGTCTCTTTCACGCTGGCACTAGGGCACGATGAAGCAATCAAAGCTTATGAGCAGAATATTTCTGCACTTGCGATTGCCGCCCAATTTTTCCCTGGTGGCTGGGTCATTTTTGTCAGTGTCATGCTTAATGTCTTCGCTGTCATGACCGCTTTTTTTGGTGTTTACCTCGGATTCCGCGAAGCCAGTCAGGGAATAGCCATGAACCTGCTAGGACGGTTAATGCCTGCTGCAAAAATCAATGAAAAGTGGGTCCAAAAAGGCATTATGGTATTTGCTATTTTATTGGCGTGGGGAGCTATCATTCTTAATGCCCCTGTTTTAAGTTTCACCTCTATCTGTAGCCCGATATTTGGGATTGTCGGCTGCCTAATTCCAGCCTATCTGGTTTATAAAGTCCCCAGCCTTCATCACTACAAAGGAGTCTCACTGGTTTTAATTATCTTCACAGGGCTCTTACTGTGTATCTCTCCTTTCCTGGCCTTTTCTTGATGTGATAAAAACAGTCACTGACTGTTTTATGATTAAAGTTTATTTACAAATAACGGCCTTCCGCTACGGAAGGTCTTTATCAGACATATTTCAATTAGCTTTTCTATTATCTTTACGCATCTACCTCTATTACCCTTTTTATAAAGATCACAATCTCTCATCTGGAATGCATATTTTATGCCGGATAAATTCATTCCTTAACTACCACAATGTATCTTGAAATCTATAAGTCATTTGTGTTATCAAATACCTCTAATAAACTATTATTGCAATGATAATCGTCATTTTTAATTAATTATAATTTATATTTATTTAATAATTTATCCTGCCTTAATAGGAAAAATAAAGCCATTTAGTTATTAATGAAATAATCACTTACAAAAATAGTAACTATAAATAATAGTTCTCCAATACATATCCATTGATCATTTAACACTCGACAATCCTTCCATTATTGGCATTAAAATGCCTACTATCATCATTAAATATTAAACATCAAAACAAAATATCGTATATTCAAAAAACATAAAATATTAATCCATAAAATATCATATGGAGTCTTTTTGTAGATAATTAGCACACAAAATAAGTGTATATTTTGATCTAATTAGATAAATCATTTACTTTTTCCACTAAATGCAGTAAAAAGACGAAACCACTACACCCTAAAGGAACAATATAAGAATAAAAAACTAAAAATAAAACTCAGTAAAATGTTTAGTTGCAAAATTTAGCCAAACAACATTCTTAGTAGAATTATCTTTATAATTAGCCCATTCTATTCACGAGGGTTACATAACAAATATTTACACTTTCTCAATAAATATTTTCATTAAAAAAAGATAAATAGAAGCAGCAAATTTCTTCATTGTCTGTTTTCTAATTATATTAACCTGGTATTTATCCAATCATGTGGAAAAGCTCCAATAGCTTGTTGTATTCGATTAGTTTAAATATCCCCGTTATTTATAGCTGATCGAACTGATGTAATAGGAATGATAATTTCATGAAGCAACGTAAATTTTTAACCCGATACGAAATAGATGCAATTTTGGCAGAAACAAAACAAGGACGTCATGCAGAACGAGATTATTGCATGTTATTGATGTGTTTTATTCATGGCTTCAGGGTCAGTGAGCTGTGTAATTTATGTTTATCCGATCTCGATTTAAATTCAGCTATTATTCATATCAGACGATTAAAAGGTGGTCTGTCAACAACACATCCACTAATCCCGGAAGAAATTGAAGCACTAAAAAAATGGTTGGATGTACGCCAAAAATGGCGAGAAGCGGATTCTCCATGGGTTTTCCTCTCCCAAAAATCGGGAGCGGTTTCACGGCAACAAGTTTATGGGTTACTGAAGCGTTATGGCAAGCAGGCTGCGGTCAGTGTTTCTCCACACCCTCATATGCTAAGACATGCCTGTGGTTACGCACTTGCCGATCTCGGCCGTGATACACGTTTAATTCAGGATTATCTGGGGCACCGTAATATTTCACATACAGTGATTTACACAGCCAGTAATGTAAAACGCTTTTCTAACATTTGGGAAACACACTCTAAGTGAATTTCCATCTATTTTCCCTGTATTCACTATACACAATGGAATTCAAGATGCATCGCAGCGGCAAGGGAGTTCACCCCTAGGAGCATAGATAACTATGTGACAGGGGTGAGCGAGCGCGGCCAACAAAGAGGCAACTTGAAAGACGAAGTGTATAACATGATCTGTTATTGCGACGATCTCCACTACTTCTTCTGTGGAGATTGCAGATAAAAAAACAGGTGAATTCATCATAATACAAATATGAACCTTAACGTATGATAAATCTGATTTATGTATAATATTTGTCTTTATTGTTTTTTATTTGTTAAATCAGTACTTACTGTTTTTATAAAACTTAAACTCCAGGTTAGAATTTATAATATAAATTTCTATTTAAATATGTGGCAAAAAATTTCTACCTATTCTTAATAATATACATTATGAATTTCAGGTTGCAGCCAGTAATACAGCAACTGAAAGGTAGATATAGAAAAATGCATTACCCAGCATCTTACTGCAATGAAGTGATTTCATCAGTAAAGAGGCAGCTTAAAAAATGAAGGGAATATTCCCTTCATTTTTCAAGTTCAGTGAAACAGATATCTTGTTATTAAAAAATGACTAACTATAGTTGTGCAAATTTTTCCCTGATTTTCTGCTCTGGCAGATCTACTCCAATAAAAACCAACACACTTTGACGCTGTTCATCATCACGCCATTCACGATCCCAGTCTGCACTGTACAAACGCTGTACTCCCTGAAACAATAACCTGCGCGATTCTTCCTGAATGGCAAGAATACCTTTATAACGCAGTAAATTATCAGCAAAACTCAGTAACAATTCTTCCATCAAATTTGAAACTTTCGTTAATTCCACTGAATGGTTCAGAGTAACAACTATCGACTGAACACTATTTTGGTGCTGAGGGATAAAACGAAAAACAGGCTGTGTAATAGTCAGTTGATCATTCAGAATAAAGCCTTCCAGATCAAAAAGCAGACCTAAGTCAGCCTCACCATGTACGATCTTATGGATCGGTGCTCTGGCATTGATCTTCTGCAATCGCCCGATTAATGCGTCATTCTCAGGAGCAACATCCGTTTTCGTCAACAAAAGCCTATCAGCATATCCTACTTGTGATTGTGCAATGGAAAAATCATCAAGCTGCTGCTCTGCATGAACCGCATCCACCAGTGTAATAATGCCATCCAGTAAAAAACGCTGACACAAAACCTCGTGAGAAAAGAAAGTCTGAGTGATTGGGCCGGGATCTGCCATCCCTGTACACTCAATAATCAGGCGATCAAAAACAAACTGCCCGTTATCAATACCATCTAATAAATCAAGTAAAGTATCTTCCAGCTCATTCGAGCGACTACAACAGATACAACCATTGCTTAGTGTTTTAATTTGTGTTGCTCTATCTCCGATAAGTTCATTATCAATAGGTACTTCACCAAATTCATTTTCTATGACAGCAATTTTATAACCATGTTCAGCATTGAGAATATGCTGTAATAATGTCGTTTTCCCTGATCCTAAAAATCCTGTAAGGATGGTCACTGATATAGGTTTCATTTTTTCCTGCATTACTATAAAAATTGTTTGTTTTAAAAAAATTCAAATCTGAGATCAATAATAATACACGATTTGAACAATCAGATTAATCCAGTTACTCCAATTCTAGAAAAATAATACCATACTGATAAAAATCACTTCTCTTCCCAGACTTGTATTAAAAAACAACTCCAGCAGAATACTATTTATATTAATGGAGATGGACCATGAAAATAAACAAAAGAATTGAGATGGATCAAATTCCTCATAGTACCGGGACTCAGGAAGAACTATCAATTGATATTGCTATTGTTGGTGCGGGTGTATCTGGTTTATATACAGGATATCGTTTGTTAAGTGGAGATTATTCTGACAACACCTATTCTCCTACAAATGTACATATTTTTGATTTAAATCATACGATAGGAGGAAGGTTACTCTCTGTTAACTTACCCGGAATGGATATTATTGGTGAGTTAGGAGGAATGCGTTATTTAACATCACAAAAAATCACCACTTCATTGATTGAAAATATTTTTAAATTAGATCACGCTCCCTTTCCAGAAAGTGACTCACCAAATAATTTTTTCTATTTACGAGGTCAGCGATTCAGGGCGGATATATGGTCTAAGATGCAGAAAAATGATAAAAAATTTAAAATACGATACTTTCTTAATGATGATATTCAAGGATATAGTGCATCACAGCTATTTAATAAGATTATATATGACGTTTTAGTTGCAGACCCTTGGTTTAAGAAGAACTATGGTAATCTTGTTGAAAAAACAAGTAAATATGATTACAAATTTAAAATCAGTCTACGGCAGTGGGATATCATCAAAAAGAATATAACTTATATTAAAAAAGGAAGCCCCTATGATCAAATGAAAGTCAAAGACATCGGATTCTGGAATTTAATTAAAGATCAAGTCGGTCAGGAAGGATATAATTTCTTATCTGATGCAGGAGGATATTACTCAAACACCATAAACTGGAATGCTGCTGAATCAATGTCTTATATGGTAGGTGATTTTACACAAACTGATATAGAATATAGAACTATTAAAAATGGATATGATCAATTAGCTTATGCTTTAGCAAAAGCCTATACAGACCAAAATGGTGCTAAGCTATGGTTAAAAAACACTTTAATAACTTTTCAACATAATAATGGCGGAAATCGTCGTTATTCATTAAAATTCAGAAATGAAAATAGCCAGACTTATTGGACAGTACACACTGACACTATTATTCTGGCAATGCCAAAACAATCCCTTAATCTTCTGGATCAGTACAATTTTTTCTTTGATAAACATTCACAACCAAAATTAAATAAGAATATTGATACGGTCATTCCTGAACCATCATTAAAATTATTGATGGGATTTGAATACCCGTGGTGGAATAAACAATTTAACACCAAATCCGGTGCATCAATTACTGATTTAGCTATTCGCCAATGCTACTATTTCGGCACAGACGATAAAAATTCACATTCATTATTCCTATCAAGCTATAACGATATGCGGGCTGTAACATTTTGGAAAGCACTGATACAAATAAAAGATAAAGACTCTATCTATGAACCTTGTGAAACTCGTATAGTATCAAAAGAAAAATTGAAAGAATCGCCTTTACCCGGAGAGCCTGTATCTAAACACCTGGTCGAAGAAGCAATGAATCAGGTTAAAGAGCTACATGGTATTGATATTCCTCCTCCTTATATTGCCCGAATTCAAGACTGGTCTAAGGATCCATATGGTGGTGGATATCATGCATGGAAAGTCGGAGTATCAGTTGACGAAGTCATGCCTTTTATGAGGCATCCAATAAAAAATGAATCAGTGCATATTATCGGAGAAGCTTATTCAGGGGATCAAGGCTGGACTGAAGGAGCATTTTGTGTCACGGAAAAATTATTACAAGAAATATTTCGTCTTAATTGGCCTGAGTGGTTAGATAAAGAATATTATTTAGGGCGATAATTATCTATATGCAATGAATTTCAATATAGAACACTATTTAGTCTCAATCGTGTTTGGCGTGCAATCTGTGTCTGGTTTTATAGTTAATAAAATTAAATTTTAACAATAAATAAAATTGGAGAATATAGATGAATCGATATGACGTTATTAAAATGGAATCACCATTATCAGATCATGAAAATAAATACATTCATAATAAAAAATATGATATCTGTGTAGTCGGTGGAGGAATTATTGGATTGTGCACGGCTTATTATGCCGCTAAGTCTGGTAAGAATATACTGCTGATAGAAAGGAATACTATCGGAACACAAGACTCAAGCTCAGCAGGACATGTCAGAATGTGGAGAACCGTGTATGATGATCTTGAACATGCTAAATTATCTTTCAAAGCCGGAGAAATGTATCATGATTTAGAAAAAGAGCTGGATTCTAAATTCATGTATATGAATGGGTTACTCAATTTTGGTATCGCCACAGGTGATACACCACAAGGCACTCTATTCGGGCCAGTAAGAGTATTAAAAGAACTCAATAAAAAATATGAAATAATTACCAAAGATGAACTGGAAAGTAAGTATCCTTTCAAAAATCTGCCAGATAATTATATGGGTTTATATAGCCCTGATAATGCAACCATTGATGTCAAAAATATTATCAAAAAACTTGGTCAATACTTGAAAGAGTCAAATAATGTTACCGTTACTGAGGAAACAAAAGTCTGTAAAATAACCAGCCGCCAAGATGGCGTTTCGATTATAACAAACAATGGCAGCTATAAATCTGATAAAGTAGTGATGACTTCTAATGCTTTCACCAATCAAATATTACCTGACTCAGTAGGAATAAGAATAAATTATATTATTTGGGATATGTGCTTTTCATATTATAAACTCACCGGAGAAATTCCAGAAAAAAACTATCCAATGTTTTTTCAATTTGAGAATCCTAAAAATGGTTACAGCAACCTGTTCTATGGCTTTCCTAGTTATGACTTTGCAAGAAAAGGCTTTATCCGTCTGGCGGTAGATTGGGCTTCGTATACTTATGATCATGTGGAAGATAGGTGTTTTGCACCAAAGGAATTAGATATTGATATAACCCGGGATTTTGCCAACAAATATATGAGAGGAGTAGATACAACCCCCATTGATATGGCTAGAGCATTGCATGCTGATTTACCTGATAATACAGCCGTCCTGGATTTTATACCTCAACAATATGACCAATACAAAAATATTATCTTATCATTAGGTGGCTGGTCATTTAAATTTGCCCCATTATTTGGCAAAGCCTGCGCCGATCTTGCATTAAAAGGAAGTACTTCTTTTAATATCTATCCATTCAGGATAGACAGGAAAAATATTATTAAGCCAGCTTAGCTGCCAGGTTTACCTGACTTAGCCTGAGGCGCAATCAACACTTTTTGATAAAAATAAGGTGACGACGCGCCTCAGGTTTGTACCATCTACACTCGCTAACAACAACGCATTCCCCCTTTCCCATCACCACCATAACGTGCATTCTGGCGTTCACGGAAGAATTCTTCATAAGTCATATAAGGTTGGTCAGGATGGTTATCCTTCATATGCTGTACATAAGTATCATAGTCAGGCACTCCCACCAGCATCCGGGCTGCCTGCCCTAAATATTTTCCGGCACGGCCAAGATTACCAAACATAACACTCTCCCATAACTGTTCTCAAAAGTGATTTCCTTAATGCTATACCTTAAAACTATACCTTAAAGAAATACCCCACATAATACAAAACCTATCATGTGGGGTATTGTGATTGCCAAAGCCACTCTATGGCTTAAGTATTAGCATCAGTGCGTAGAAGAAACTTTTACTCCACCTTCCGGAACAGGAACATAAGGCGTTTCTTTATCTGTACGTTCTGGGTTTTTATTCGCGTTTATCGCAGTTTTGATACCATAAATAATGATGCTATAGACCACAATAAGGAACAAAATGCTCAGGCCAGCATTCGTATAGTTGTTCACAACAATATGGCTCATATCATTGATCTGCTGAGCGGTCAGATCTGCTCCGCCTTCCGCAATACGTTGCTTATATTCCTTCGCCAGAAATAAGAAGCCTTCCAGTTTAGGGTTATCACTGAATAATTTCAGCCCCAACGCCCATGTAGTACAAATCAACAACCAAATAGCCGGTACAACCGTTACCCAAATGTACTTAGTACGTTTCATTTTGATCAGTACAACAGTACCCAACACGAGTGCAACAGCTGCCAGCATCTGGTTCGAAATGCCAAAGAGTGGCCACAGGCTCTTAACACCGCCCAGCGGATCGACAACGCCTTGATACAACAGGTAGCCCCACATTCCCACACAGCCCGCTGTACCAATTATACTGGCAATCAGGGAATCCGTTTTTTTCAGCGATGGAACGAAATTGCCCAATAAGTCCTGCAACATAAAACGGCCGGAACGTGTCCCTGCGTCCAGAGCAGTCAGAATGAACAACGCTTCAAACAAAATACCAAAGTGATACCAGAAGCCCATATCTGCGGCCGGAATGATCTGATGGAATACATGAGCAATACCTACCGCCAGAGTCGGTGCACCACCGGCTCGGTTCAGAACCGAAGGTTCACCTATGTCTTTTGCCGTTTGCAGGATTTGGTCAGGTGAAATCACAAATCCCCATGAACTTACCGTGGCGGCTGCCTGAGTGGTGACATCCTGCAAAGCTGCCATAATCACAGGCGCTTCAGATGTTCCCAGATTATGCAAATCCGGCATGGTAATACCCAGTGCAGACGGCGGCGTATTCATGGCGAAATAAAGCCCCGGCTCGATGATGGATGCAGCAACTAAAGCCATGATCGCAACAAATGATTCCATCAGCATTGCACCATAACCAATGAATCGGGCATCCTTTTCGTTTGCCAGTAACTTAGGCGTCGTACCAGAAGAAATCAGGGCATGAAAACCAGATACAGCACCACAGGCGATCGTAATAAATAAGAATGGGAATAACGTGCCTTTCCAGACAGGGCCTGTACCATCAACAAATTGTGTTACAGCCGGCATTTTCAGGTCAGGGTTGAGGATCACAATACCAACCGCCAGACCAACAATCACACCGATTTTCAGGAAAGTTGCCAGATAATCGCGTGGTGCCAAAATCAGCCAAACAGGCAGCAAGGCAGAGATAAAGGCATAGCCAATCAATGCATAAGTAATGGTGGTATCTTTGAAAGTTAAAGCCGGTCCCCAATAAGGATCAGCAGCGACAACACCACCAAACCATATCGCAGCAATCAGCAGCAGAATACCAATAACGGAAACTTCCCCCACTCGTCCCGGGCGGATATACCGCATATAAATGCCCATGAACAGAGCAATGGGAACGGTGGAACAAACGGTAAATACTCCCCACGGACTTTCTGCCAGTGCTTTCACCACTATCAGTGCCAGTACTGCCAGGATAATGATCATAATCAGGAAGCAACCGAACAGGGCGATTGTTCCCGGAACCCGCCCCAGCTCTTCTTTAACGATCTCTCCCAGTGATGTTCCATTACGGCGGGAAGACATGAACAGAACCATAAAGTCCTGTACGGCACCGGCAAGAACGCCCCCCGCCAGCAGCCACAAAGTTCCCGGCAGATAGCCAACCTGTGCCGCCAGCACTGGCCCGACTAACGGCCCGGCTCCCGCAATAGCAGCAAAGTGGTGACCAAACAGGACATTTTTGTTGGTTGGCACATAATTGAGGCCATCATTATTAACAACCGCCGGTGTTGCCCGTGTTGCATCCAGCTTCATCACCTTAGTGGCGATATAAAGGCTGTAATAGCGATAAGCAACCAGATAAACTGCCACCGAAGCAACAACTATCCATAAAGCACTAACATGTTCTCCCCGACGTAGTGCAACAACTCCGAGGCAAAATGCCCCAATTATCCCCAGTATCATCCAGGGGATATGTTTTAAAAATTTATTATTGTTCATAAAACACCCTTTTTAAGGTAAGACGAACAGCAAGTTACCCTTTCATTTCTCCGCTTCTGTACGCCAGTTATCCGACTACCGCAGGAAGCGATACTACTCGCCACACTGTACTATGATACGAAACTTCTTCCGCCGGGATGGGAAGGATCTGCGCTAACGGTGAAATAACACATTAAGCGGTCAGAATCCTTCTATCAGTGGTTTTACAGTGACTTTAAAGTAAATGCTTCGTGAATATACTTATCGTCTACAAACCAAAATCAATGGCATCATCTTTCAGGCTGTTAAAGTCAGCATACTTACCATCAAATGACATGACAGTGTGTTGATCGCCGCATTGCTGCTCAGAGAACCAGTCACATTCAGAAGATAACCGAGGTTCTTCAATCCCCAGCCACGTGGATAGCATAGGTAAAAGATGAAATCCGCTGCGGTAAGCATCGATTCTGGTTTTAACGTTGTAGTCATAGCCAGTAATGACGAAAGGCACCTGATAATTCTGTTTATTGGCATCACTATGGTTCAGATTCTCTTTATCCGTTCCTTTGCGCACAAAAGACAAACCATGGTCAGCAAAATAGAGCATCGTCCAGTTCAGCTGGTTGTGTCTGGCGATATTCTCAATTTCAGCCAATAAACTGTCCGTATTATGGATGCTTTGTACATAACAGGAGATATCTTTGGAGTGAAGATAGTGGCTGTATTTATTATTAGTTCTGGCACAAGCCTGTGGATGTGAGCCCATCAAATGAATGGCAATCAATCTCTTTTTGTGACCCTGTTTCAGGGCATTACGGATATGGGGTAATAAATTTTCATCCGGCATGTAGCTCCTATCATCTGAACTTCCCTCTTTCAGAAAAATAGAGTGCATGGCCTGCTGGCCTATCATTGCAGAAGGGGAATCAAACCCGCCTTTCATACCTTGATTGGAAATCCAGTGAGTTTCAAAACCAGCCTTATTTGCCAGTGTCATGATACTGTTATTCAGCTTGATCTGATTTTCCTGACGAATTGCCAGTGAGTTCGTCAATGAAAGCTGAGTGGATGGTGCAGCAGAAATATAGTTAGTGAATATTGTTCCATTCGTTTTATCCAACCAGGGCGTATTGTTATCAGGGAATCCATATCCCCCTAAAAAATCCCGACGGACGCTCTCGCCAATAACCATAATATAGGTATCGTACTTATCTTCTGTAACTGTAGGCTGCCAGTCATCCTGATATTTGATAACGCTGGCAAACCGGTTATTTTCAGACATAACCTTCACATAACTTTGGTAGGCGTCTTTAAAAAAGCGAATTTCAGGTAAACTGGTATTCAGAAGTCCATAACTATCCACAAAACCCGACTTCACATATCCCTTAACAGGTGACCAAAACGCAGAAATAAAAAACAGTGCCAATAACCACTTCTTACCTTTTGCTGAAAAAGCGGCATTTAATTTTACCGAGCACAACATCAGAATAAAAATAGCAAACACAGTCAAATAAGTTGATACAGGAAACCCACTGATATATTCCAGTGTTTCATTCCGGTTGGTATAAAGCACTGAACCGACAGCGTTAATATCCGGAAAACCGTAGTTGAGACCAAGCGGTGCGTATAATATTCCGACAATGGAAAACAAAGAGATCAGTACGACATATAAACATTTATTACTGGAAGCAAGAAATAAAAAGAATGCGAAAGCACTAAAAACATATATTAATTTTAGCTGATATCCCAAGCAATTATGAATCAGTAATACCAGTAGAAAAAGAGAGATTAAATAAAAAATATTTTTATTTTTATAAAGTGAGGACATAATATTATCGGTATTCCTTATAACCATAAATATTGCTGTAAGTCAGTTCCTTTATTGTTTATAAACCCAGAAAAATGATGGCTATACTAAACAATAGACTTTAATTTCTGATAATACTACGTCATAGCAGACTATTAGAAAACAAAAAACAGCCTGCTTAAAATCACAAAAAAAGATAACTATACACAGTGAATTTCAAGATACATCGCGGCAGCAAGGGAACTCCCCCCCAGGAGCAGAGATAGCTATATAACTGAAGTGAGCGAGCGTAGCCAACAAAGAAGCAACTTGAAAGACGAACTGTATCTATCAATTGAGTACAAAACCGGGAAGCTAGCTGCGCTCAAACATCTCCCGTTCCTCATCCCGTAAGGTCAGAACCCTGAAACCATCATGCGTAACCAGAATAGTATGCTCAAACTGAGCTGATAAGCGGCGATCTTTCGTTGTAACAGTCCAGCCATCTTTATGCAGCTTAACCTCTTTTTTCCCCTGATTGATCATTGGCTCAATCGTGAATGTCATGCCTTCTTCCAGTACAATTCCTTCACCCGCTCTCCCGTAATGCAGAACCTGAGGTTCTTCATGCATACTACTTCCGATACCATGACCACAGTATTCACGGACAACACTATAATTATTCGCCTCAGCATGCTGCTGTATTGTCTGCCCGATATCACCTAATGTGATACCCGGCTTTACAATCCTGATCGCCTTATACAGACACTCTTGTGTGATATCCACCAGCCGTCTGGCATGTGAGGGAACTTCTCCGACACAAAACGTGACGCTGCTATCGCCATAGTATCCCTCTTTTTTTACTGTCACATCCACATTAACAATATCACCATTTTTTAATTTCTTATCGGATGGCCAGCCATGACAAACGACATGATTAACTGATGTATTAACTGTATGGGGAAAACCATATTGCCCCAGACTACCAGGAATAGCTCTCAGTGTATTAACGATATAATTATGACAAAACGCATCTATTTCTAATGTCGTCACTCCGGGGACAATAATCTGACGAACAGCTTCAAGAACCTGCCCTGTCATATGTCCCGCAATTTCCATTCGTTTTATTTCTTCTGAATTTTTAATCAATACGCCAGTACTATCTGCCATTAATTTTCTCTTATTTTTTCAGTAAATAGGGGCTTCTATTAATCATGCCCTTGCATAAGTGAATAACTCAAGCTATTTATTAAAATTTGTTCGCATTATCACTATAGGAAATTCATACTGTAATGAAGCCTTATTGAACTCAACATATTTCTTTGTCAATTATTCAAGTCATTAAGGGTAATAAATGAAAAAGTTCTATCAGTTAAAAATTACACTTACAGAAACAAAACCCGCTATATGGCGTCGCTTCATTGTTCCATCCAATATTTCATTGGATAGATTACATGATGTCATTCAAGTTGTAATGGGCTGGGAAGATAGTCATTTACATGAATTTATTTTGGATTCTAAACGTTTTACCGAAAGGCCTGAAGCACCAGAAGAAGGTCATGAGGAAGGGAAATTCAAACTGGATTCACTCATCAAACGCAAAGGAAGTAAATTCATTTATCTTTATGATTTTGGTGACTCATGGGAACATGAAATCTTGTTGGAAAACAGTAACTATTCACCGGAAGAATTACCCATGCCGATATTCTGCCTCGAAGGAGAACAAGCCTGCCCTCCGGAAGATTGTGGCGGAGTCTATGGTTATAGGGATCTACTTAATATTCTTAAAGATCCAGCCCATGAAGAATATCAGGAAATGTTTGAATGGATACATGGTGAAACTGAAATTTCCCCCGGTGAAGCATTTTTACCTGAAAAATTTTATCCCGAGGAAGTCAATAATATGCTGGCCTTATATTATCGCTGGTCGAGAGATCGTTATCTGTCTTTGTTCGGGTGAATTACTTATACACAATGGATTTCAAAATGCATCGCGGCGACAAGAGAGAGAATCCCCGGGAGCATAGATAACTATGTGACTGGGGTGAGCGAGCGCAGCCAACAAAGAGGCAGCTTGAAAGACGAAGTGTATATAAAGGGCCTTTGCTATTTATCCCGGTGAATAAAATAGCAAGCGTCTTTTATTAATTGTGTATGAAGCTATTTATTTTTTATGGGAAAGGATTATGGATATATCTGAATATCGTGGTGGATGTTTATGCGGCAATATTCGATTCATTGCGGCAGGAACGCCTAATAATCCCCATACCTGTTCATGTACGATGTGTCAGAAACATTCCGGAGCATTGACACTCTGCTGGGTTGAATTTCCGAAAGATTCAGTGCGATGGATTGGAAAGGGTGGCTTTCCTTCTTTATATCGATCCTCTGATTATTCCAGCCGGGCATTTTGTAATCATTGTGGTAGTTCATTAGGTGCGATTGATGATGGCCCGACGATTGGATTAATTCTGGGAAATTTTGATAATCATGAATCAGAAGAATTAACCCCGTTGTCACATTCTTACCCGCCTTCACAACCGAAATGAAAATAATACAGAAAAGAAAATGCCTACTCCGTCCAAGAATAGGCATTTCAGTCAGGTGTTCACAACGATTGTAATTAAAACTTAACAGTCACATTCGTTCTGAAAGTACGTCCCGGTCCCGGCATTAATCCCATTGCTAACGGATCGAGGTAATAGACATCAGTCACGTTATCAATACCTGCCTGAATCCGGATGTTTTTATTAACTTTATATTTCACAAACAGGTCAACGGTTGTGTAAGGTTCCCATTCAACGTGAACCAACACACTTGAACGCTGCCCTTTAACATCACTCAGCCCTACACTAGGTCGGCTACCAAAGTAACTTAGCGTAGCTCCCATATCCAAATCCTGATCAAAAGCACGTCCGCCTAATGTCACTGTATAACTATTCTTCGGCTGGATATGGTTCACAACGTAACTGTCCGGAATCCCCCCCGGATTACAGCGCATTTTAGGATTAATGCTTGCCTGTTCTGGTGTTAAACAAAATAGCGTGTGTGTGTAATATGACCAGCCTAATTCAGCGTAAGCAAAACCCACATCATAACTTGATGAAAGCTCTAAACCACGCCACTCCGCTCTATCAACATTGATCATTGTAAGCTGAGTCTCATACTGACCACGTTTTGCGTTGTTTATTCTGGTCAGATAATCTTTAACTTGTGTATCAAAATAGCTCAGTTTAGTACGGAATTTATCGCCATCCATCAACAGATCATTCTTCAATACATTGATCCCGACTTCCCATGACAGGGAACGTTCAGGTGATAACAGGAGGTTTGTATTCGGAGTCTGAGACCAGCCTTTAGTTGTTTCAAACAGGCTTGGTAACCGGATAGCAGAGCCATACTTGCCATAGAATTGAAGACCTTCTAAAGGCTCAAGGGTCATATTGATAATCGGAGACCAACCACCGGCAGTACGTTCTAATCCCTCTCCGTAGGTAACCTTGTGAGATAGGGGGATCATTTTCCCATCCACATAATCGAATTTTGGGAATATAGGATTATTATCATGGGATTTGAAATATGAATAACGCAAACCACCATCAAGGGTCAGCCAATCGAGAGGCTTCCATTCGGCATTAGCAAAAATATTATAATCATTACGCCATCCTTCCCTAAAAGAACCGCTCTTAAGCACGTCATAGGTCTCATTCTTCGGATAACCAGTAGTTTCATACGTGTAAGATGCGCCATAGGTAAACGAAAGATCCCCATAAGGAAACAGGATCTCTGATGTATTATTAATACCTACTCCCCATTTATCTGTCTGACTATAAGTACGGTCTACTGTTATTCCTGATAAAGGGCTTGAGCTATTAATATGGCTCACAGCTTGGTTATAAAATGCATTAGCTTTTAAATCGACCAGATAATTACCTTCTGGCTTAAAACGATATTGTGCCGTATATGAAGTAACATTAATTTTATTCATAAAACCTTCATAAGGCGCACCGAAACGCACTATTGATGATGGCATTATTTCACCATAGCGGCTGATATATTCGTTTCTAGCCAGTTCAAGGGCTTGACCTTCACCAAACTTCAGCTTTCCTTTCAACAGATGAGAAATATTATCCATTGAGGTATTCAGTACTTCCTCACTCATTCTGTAAGGAGTAAGTCTTTCGGATGAGGAAAAATAGGGTTGAGGCGCATTTTTACCTCTTTTACCCGCATAATAGTTACCATTTTGTCGGCGAGCAAAAGCAGCAACCATATCCAGATATTCACTTTTAAACCCTAATGCAATACTACCATTTCCCCCCGTTGGCCGGAGTCCGCCATGCCGATCCATCCCGTCAGATTCATCATAGGTTTCATAAAGCTTTCTAGTAAAATAATTAGGGGTTCTCGGATAACCACCAACCGTACCCACTTCCGGAGGCCTTGTACTGTTATTATTAAACCCACCAGTCATTCTCACACCGAATGTCTGGCCGTGTAAAACAACATCATTCACATTAAGCGTACTTACCCTGACCACTCCGCCAATGGCTCCATTAGCGTCAGCCCCTGTACTCGGGCCTTTCTCAATATCTACCGAACTAATCAAATCCGGATCTATATATGTGCGTCCGGCAACTCCTGAATAACCACGGTAAATCGTTGTCTCCTGCATGGCTCCATCAACAATAACCGGTGTTCTTCCCTGTCCCTGCATCCCACGGATATTGACATCCAGCGCACCAGAGTTACGGTTCTCACTATTCAGTACACCCGGCGTTCCCTTCAGAAAATCACCCACGGATGTACCACGGCGCTGTTCTACCTGCTCCGCTGAAATATGAGTACTGGAACCGGGGGTCATATAAGGTAAATCAGCGTTTAGCTGTGCTTCACTGAATCCGGAAACTTTAAGCTCTTTAAGTACCACGGTTTCTGGCTTATGAGGATTTTCTGGCGCGGTTTTCGATGTTTTATCAGTGTCTGCTGCGTAAGATGGAAAAACTGTGTTTCCCAGTAGTGCTAATAAAATCCCTGTTCTCAGGTTCAGTGGGGAGCTGAACGAGTTTGTTGATGATTCCACTTTTAATGCTTCCATGTTATGGCTATTAGTTCAGTGTGATAATTAATTCAATTTGAATTTAATTGGGGTAGGAAGTAACTGATGAGCACCAGAATCAGCGAAATATAGACAACCAATGAGTAAAAACGATCCAACCAAAAATAATAATGAAAAGCCGCCCAAACGCGGAGGATTAGGTCGAAAAATAATAGGTATACTCATTTGTTGTGTGCTGCTGGTATATTTGTATCGTTCTTATAAGGACAGTAATGATAATTAATACCAAAAACAAATGCAAACAATAACAATTATCATTACTGGATAATTTATCTTTCCAGCACCACTGAATCAAAAATGACCAACATCGATACATCAGGGAAAATATTTAAATCGAGCCGCTTCGCAATCCCATTTAATAGTCAAAAAATCCGATACATTCCCGATTGCAATCCTGATAACCTACCGTATGACTCTTCCTCTTAATATCAGCCATCGAATCCACAGATGAATCGCACAGATTATCAGTGATAAGATAGTGTTTTCGCCCAGCAGAGGTTCACTAGCGTTCTATCCTTAGCTGATTATATTTAGGTTTTGTCATTTAGATGGGTTGACTGAGTGTCGATAGCCCAACCGAGTCAACAGGAACAATAAAATTGAATCAAATCAACATGAAAGAATCTCCAGCAAAGGATGTAAGCACCCACACTCCCATGATGCAGCAGTATCTGCGCCTGAAAGCGCAACACCCTGATATTTTGCTGCTTTATCGCATGGGAGATTTTTATGAGTTGTTCTATGACGATGCGAAAAAGGCAGCAAAGTTACTGGATATTTCTCTGACCAAACGTGGGCAGTCCGCAGGCCAGCCAATCCCAATGGCTGGAGTTCCTTATCATGCAATTGAAAACTATCTGGCAAAACTGGTTCAACTGGGTGAATCTGCGGCAATCTGTGAACAGGTTGGCGATCCTGCCACCAGCAAAGGCCCTGTTGAGCGTAAAGTTGTACGTATTGTGACTCCGGGGACGGTCACTGATGAAGCATTGCTGCAAGAACGTCAGGATAACCTTCTGGCGGCTATCTGGCATGACAGTCAGGGGTTTGGCTACGCTACTCTGGATATCACTTCCGGTCGTTTCCGTGTTTCTGAAATGGCTGATGAAGATACAATTGCTGCTGAACTCCAGCGCACCCGTCCGGCTGAATTACTCTATCCTGAAGCCTTTGAGCACATGGGGTTGATCGAACGCTATCACGGCCTGCGTCGTCGCCCTATGTGGGAATTTGAACTGGATACGGCAAAGCAGCAGCTAAATCTGCAATTTGGTACCCGTGATCTTATCGGCTTTGGGGTCGAAAAGGCTCCACAGGCACTGCGGGCGGCAGGCTGTCTGCTGCAATATGTCAAAGACACTCAGCGCACGGCTCTGCCTCATATCCGCAATATCACAATGGAAAGCCAGCAAGAGACGGTCATCATGGATGCCGCTACCCGCCGTAATCTTGAATTGACTCAGAACCTGTCTGGAAGCACTGAAAACACCCTTGCCTCTGTGCTCGATCAGTGTGTGACGCCTATGGGCAGCCGTATGTTGAAACGCTGGCTCCATACTCCAATCCGCAATCGTGATATACTGGAAAATCGCCAGCAGGCTATTTCTGCGCTTCAGGAGATAGGCTTTGAGCTACAACCGTTCTTGCGTCAGGTTGGCGATTTAGAACGTGTGCTGGCCCGTCTTGCTCTCCGCTCTGCCCGCCCTCGTGATTTGGCAAGAATGCGCCACGCTTTCCAGCAATTGCCAGATATCCATCAGATCATGGATTCTTCTGACTCTCCGTATATTCAGGCATTACAACAACGTATTGGTCGTTTTGACGAGTTACAGCAACTGCTGGAAAACGCGGTAGTCGAAACCCCGCCTGTTCTGGTGCGTGATGGCGGTGTCATAGCACCCGGTTATAATGCTGAACTGGATGAATGGCGGGCATTGGCTGATGGTGCCAGTGATTATCTCGACAAACTGGAAATCCGTGAACGTGAAAAACTCGGTATTGATACCCTGAAAGTCGGCTTCAATGCAGTGCATGGTTACTATATTCAGGTCAGTCGTGGACAAAGTCACCTTGTGCCAATTCACTATGTCCGCCGCCAGACTCTGAAAAATGCAGAGCGCTATATTATTCCTGAATTAAAAGAGTATGAAGATAAGGTTCTGACTTCCAAAGGCAAGGCTCTCGCCATTGAGAAAGCTCTGTATGAAGAGCTGTTCGACTTGTTACTCCCTCATCTGGCAGCTCTACAAACCAGCGCTGAAGCACTTTCAGAACTGGATGTGCTGGCAAATCTGGCCGAACGAGCTGAAACACTGAACTATACCTGTCCGACATTAACAGACAGAACCGGCATCCAAATCACGGGAGGCCGTCATCCGGTTGTTGAACAGGTTCTCAGCGAACCTTTTATCTCTAACCCGTTAACCCTCTCTTCACAACGTCGCCTGTTAATTATTACTGGGCCGAATATGGGCGGGAAAAGTACTTATATGCGTCAGGCCGCTTTAATTACTTTGCTGGCATATATTGGTAGTTTTGTCCCGGCAGAAAAAGCGGTGATTGGGCCTGTAGACCGTATTTTTACCCGCGTGGGTGCATCCGATGATTTGGCATCCGGGCGTTCGACCTTCATGGTAGAAATGACTGAAACGGCTAATATTCTGCATAATGCGACAGAACACAGTCTGGTGTTGATGGACGAAATCGGTCGTGGCACATCAACTTACGATGGCCTTTCTCTCGCGTGGGCCTGTGCTGAAAATCTGGCTAACCGCATTAAAGCGATGACGTTATTCGCCACCCACTATTTTGAATTGACGACATTGCCTGAAAAATTGGAAGGAGTGGTCAATATCCATCTGGATGCGGTTGAACACGGCGATACCATCGCCTTTATGCATAATGTGCAGGATGGAGCAGCCAGCAAGAGCTACGGGCTAGCTGTTGCCTCACTGGCCGGTGTTCCCCGTGATGTCATCAAACGGGCACGCCAGAAACTAAAAGAGCTGGAGTCACTCTCCAACAATGCAACAGCAGGTCATGTCGATACACCACAGCTGACACTACTGGCGGAAGAAACCTCCCCGGCAGTAGAAGCACTGGAAAACCTGAATCCGGACTCCCTGACGCCACGTCAGGCACTGGAATGGATTTACCGTTTAAAAGACATGGTGTAAAGCATGACGGATTTACAAATGACAGGGCGTAAAACAGCAGGTTTGTCCATAAAAGGTGATACCAGCTTGTTAGAACCCATTTATCAATTTTTACAGTGTGAAACCCCGAATCAATGGGTTGAGAAAGCACGGCAGCCGGAGAACCTTCCGGTTTTGCTACGTGATCATCTTTTATGTGAACTAAAAGCAGCGCAGAGCGCAATGTTTCTGATCCGTAAATATGCTGTTGATCCGGCGAGCGCGGATGCGCTGCTGGCATGGTTTCAGCCCTATGAGGATTTTGCCTATAAAAAAATCGGCAGCATCCATTCGTTAAAGGGCAAAAGCCAAATTACGAAACAAATTACTGCACGGGAAAAGTCCCCTTACAGCCAGTCGTTAATTGATAAAATGGTGTTGCTGATAAAAGAAGAACTACATCATTTTTATCAGGTGCTGGAGATTATGGAATCCAGAGGAATAAGCTATGACAGCATCAGTGCGAGCCGTTATGCTCGATCGCTATTTCAGCATATTACGAATCATGAGCCTTATACTCTGGTGGATAAATTAATTATTGGGGCATATATTGAGGCGCGTTCTTGTGAACGTTTTGCTAAATTAGCGCCTCATCTGGACGAGGAATTGGGTAAATTTTATATTTCCCTGCTGCGTTCAGAAGCTCGCCATTATCAGGATTATTTAACACTGGCTCAATCTATATCTAAAAATGATATTACAGAAAGAGTGAAATACTTTGGTCAAATAGAAGCTGAACTTATTCAGTCACCCGATTCTGATTTTAAATTCCATAGTGGTATACCTGTAAATTAAAAGTATGCCGATAAATTAAGAAAGGTGGGCTTTATTATCCCACCTTTTAATTTAATTATCCCTTTATCTCAGGTGTAAAATTCTAAGTACGGAATAAGGATTCGATATTCAATCCTTGGGTATGCAGAATGTCTCTGAGACGGCGCAACCCTTCAACTTGAATCTGGCGAACTCTTTCCCTAGTTAATCCAATTTCTCGTCCTACATCCTCTAAAGTTTCCGCTTCATAACCAAGCAAGCCAAAACGACGAGCCAGAACTTCACGTTGTTTTGCGTTGAGTTCAAACAACCATTTGACAATACTTTGCTTCATATCATCATCTTGGATGGTTGTTTCTGGCCCAGAATCGTTTTCATCAGATAAAATATCTAACAGCGCTTTATCTGAATCCCCGCTAATCGGAGTGTCGACTGAAGTAATGCGTTCATTAAGCCGCATCATACGGCTTACATCATCAACTGGCTTATCCAGTTTTTCAGCAATTTCTTCGACACTTGGCTCATGATCTAATTTATGAGCTAACTCTCTTGCAGTACGTAAATAAACATTCAGCTCTTTAACGATATGAATGGGCAAACGGATCGTACGAGTTTGATTCATAATCGCCCGTTCAATTGTCTGACGGATCCACCAGGTGGCATAAGTAGAAAATCTAAAACCTCTTTCAGGATCGAATTTTTCTACTGCTCGAATAAGACCAAGGTTGCCTTCTTCAATTAAATCCAAAAGCGCCAATCCTCGGTTGCTATATCTTCGGGATATTTTGACTACCAGCCGCAAGTTGCTTTCAATCATGCGTTGGCGCGCAGCAATATCTCCCCGCAATGCCCGTCTAGCGAAAAGAACTTCTTCCTCTGCTGTCAGCAAAGGAGAAAAACCAATTTCTCCGAGATAAAGTTGGGTTGCATCAAGAACCCGTTGGTTAACTCCTTGCAACAATTCCAAGTCTTCATCAAAACTGGTTAAATCATCCTCGTCTTTCAGCAACGCTTCATCAAAGTCATCGGCTTCCGTGCCATTTTCGTCTAAATCCGCCTCTTCATACAACTCATTAACTTTAAGCGTACTTTGGCTCATCAGCTGCTCCTACCCATGATAATGCGGACAGGAGTTCAGATTCCTGCCCTGGTTTATCGCTGCGGAAGATAACGCAGCGGGTTTACGGATTTTCCCTTGTAACGAATCTCAAAATGCAATCTTACTGAACTGGTTCCGGTGCTACCCATAGTTGCTATTTTCTGCCCTGCCTGTACATCCTGCTGCTCTCGCACCAGCATAGTATCGTTATGAGCATAAGCACTCAGATAGTCATCATCATGTTTTATTATTATTAGATTTCCATATCCACGTAATGCATTTCCGGCGTAAACAACTTTCCCACTGGCGGTTGCAAAGACGGGTTGGCCACGATTACCCGCAATGTCAATGCCCTTATTCCCACCCTGAGAATCTGAAAAACCTTCAAGAACTTTTCCTTCAGCAGGCCATCTCCAACTATTGATAGTCTTACTCGTGCTAGCCTTACTCGCATTTAAATCTGTTGCAGACGATACTTTCGAAGGGGCACCGTCACTATCAGAAATCGTTTCCCTTGGCAACATTTTTTGCGAATTATTCCTGTCATTATTTGCAGGATACGCATTACCTTTTTGAAAATCAACCTGCTCAATTTTAGATTGTGTGCTATTTGATGCTATTAATACACCGTTCCTGGAGTTTACATTGCCAATTCTCAGGACTTGGCCGACATTTAAGCCATAAGGTTCTGAAATGCCATTTATGTGAGATAGTTCACGAAAATCCTTACCTGTAATCCAGGCAATGTAAAATAAAGTATCTCCATGTTTAACTGTGTAAGTTTTACCGTTATAGCTCCCTTTCGGAATGCTCCCATAATTTCGGTTATAGACGATTTTTCCATGCTGTAAATTATTATTTCCAGCATTATTTGCCGAATATTTACCATTTGTGGAATATTTATCTATTTCGCTATTTTTGGAGATTACCGGAGGAGACGATGGCATTGGAGTCGAAATCGATGAGGGGCGGGAGGATATTATTCTATTTTTTTCCTGATTATCCACACTCACTATTGGGGCAGGACGATTTGGTGTATTACTACAACCAGCCAGTATTGTGCCTGCAATTGTATAGATTATTATCCACTGTATTTTTTTCATTAAGTTTCCTACTTTCATACCTTATTCCCCCATAAAGGCAAATATAAGCAACAAGCATTATGATTTATAAAGAAATTAAGATTCATAAAAATATTTAAGGCAAAATACTTTTTTTTATCTCAAAAAAATGGCTGCTAATTTAAAAATAGCGGTAAAAAAATAAATCAGCAGATTATGCCAGTTCGCCTTGGATAAGAGGCACGAAACGAACAGATTCGATCACTTCACTATGAAAATCGTTCCCATAGCGATGTACCACTTTCAGCGACTGAGAGCTTTCACCAACAGGCAATACCATCACGCCGCCATCTGCCAGCTGATGTAACAATGCCTGTGGTATTTCTGGAGGTGCTGCTGTGACGATGATGGCATGAAATGGCCCCTTTGACGGCCACCCATTCCAGCCATCTCCATGGCGGGTTGAGATATTATGTAAATCGAGTTGCTTTAACCTGCGTTTAGCCTGCCACTGTAATCCCTTAATCCGTTCTACAGAAAAAACATGTCCGGCTAAATGAGCAAGTATCGCAGTCTGATAACCAGACCCCGTCCCAATCTCCAGTACATTAGATTCAGGCGTTAAATCCAGTAATTCAGTCATGCGGGCAACAATATATGGCTGAGATATAGTCTGCCCGTGTCCGATGGGCAATGCTGTATTCTCATATGCCTTATGTGCCAGAGCTTCATCGACAAAGCATTCTCTGGGTACTTTGGATATCACGTCCAGCAGGTGTTCATTATGAATCCCCTGTTGGTGTAGCTGTGTCAGCAAGTTTTTCATTAACCGACTTAACATTCTCCGACATCCCCGGCTTTCAACAGCCAATCAGTTACCAGTTCCTGTGCTTTATAGGCTGTCAAATCTACCTGCAAAGGAGTAATGGAAACAAACCCTTCTTCTACCGCAGCAAAATCGGTTTCCGGGCCAGCATCGTGTTTTTCTCCCGGTGGCCCTATCCAGTAGAGCATATTGCCTTTAGGGTCTTCCAGAGAATAAACTTCTTCCGCTGCACTTCGACAGCCACACCGTGTCACCTTGAATCCTTTGATTTGTTCGATAGGCACATCAGGGACATTAATATTCAGAATATTACCGGCTCTCAATGGCGATTTCTGTAACATATTCAATAAGCGAACAGTGACTTCCGCCGCTGTTTCATAATGTTTGTCACCATCCAGTGACACAGCCAGAGCGGGTAACCCCAGATGACGCCCTTCCATCGCAGCAGCCACGGTTCCGGAGTAAATCACATCATCCCCCAGATTAGGGCCACAATTGATGCCTGAAACGACGATATCAGGCCGTGGACGGACTAATTTATTGACGCCCAGATAAACACAATCTGTCGGAGTACCTTCCTGAACTGCAACATCACCATTATTCAGCCTGCTGATACGCAAAGGACGATCCAGAGTTAAAGCATTCGATGCACCACTACGATTACGATCAGGTGCTACAACCTGCACGTGATACTGTTCCCGCAATTTGGCCGCTAACGTTTGAATACCCGGGGCGGTAACACCATCATCATTACTCAGCAATATCCGAAGCATTAAAATATCTCATTAAATTTACTTAAAAAATGGCAAATGTTGAAACATGGTATTTGTTAAAACATAGATTAATACAGTAACTTTCCCTATGTGCTATATCTGCTCGCGTCTTAAAGATCTCTGCTTAAACAACATCAGGGTTTGCCAGAAAATCGTTTGATCTTAGCATGACGCAAGCAGTTTTGTAGAGCGCTTTGCATCCCGTTTACTTAAATAAGAGCATACTTATACTCTGCATCTTTTAAGTTGTACCTTTGTTGGTTGCACTCACTTTTGTTCAGAGATTTATCTCTTTATTACCATGTAGAACAATATTAAACCCTTCTTCTTCCTGAGGAGCGACAAAAGCGCGGGTGATGGCCGCAAATTGCTCTTCTGTGACCGAAAATTGGTGCTCACCAGACTGATTTCGCAGATGTAGGCGAGCCAGACAAACACTATCAGGCACATCAAGAAAATGAAGGTAGCTCTCGACCTCTGTTGCCTCAATGATTTTTTTCATCCATTTCCGGTTTTCAATCGTGTTAGCAGGAAAATCAAGAATGACAGAAATCCCGGCATTCAATAAAGAGATTAAATGAGGCTCCATCGCATTTCTGAGTTTTTCTGAATAACACACATAATCGGCCACTGTTTTTATTTCACTACCATAAAGTGTTGATAGCCAATAATCTTCATTCATCACAATTGTCATTGGTTGCTGAGATAACTTTGCAGAGAGGGTCGATTTTCCCGAAGCAATTTTTCCACATAATATGTGAAAAACCGCTTTTTGCTGCTGCGTCGTTTTTTCCTGAGAAATAGATTTATCTTGGCAAAGAGTATTTTCCGATGAGGATATTTTTGATGAATACATTAAATTACCTTCCATTGTGTAAAGGTTATTAACTCACAAGAGCATTTTCATTTGAGGCCAACACTAACTAAATTAGACACAATCTTCTTTATTCCGTTGAGTGTGAAATAATAATACAGCCCATAAATTCCAATTAATTATGTAAAATACACTCCAAAAATTAATATAGAAAACTTCAACTGCAATAACCAGATCAGTTTTTCAGATAATTTAAACAATCCTCTCGTAAAAATAATATCTATATTATCTCCGAAAATAATTTTCACTAACGTAATTATATTGTCCTAGAATAGTTAATACCACTTTAGAGTTATTATCTGCATTCAATAGTAATAACAGAGGCTTATATGAGATTCCAAAATAGCGTGGTGATTATTACGGGCGGAGCAAGTGGAATTGGTGAAGCAACAGCAAAAGCATTTTCTGCCGAAGGTGCTCATGTTGTGATTGCCGATTTCTCAGATCATGGGAAAAAAGTTGCCGAGGAACTTAATACAAAAGGCAATGAAAGTATCTTTATTAAAACTGACGTCACAAGCGAAGAGAGCATTAAGTATATGGTCTCGAAAACAGTTGAAAAATTTAAACGTATCGATGTTTTATTTGCCAATGCAGGGATAGCCGCCGATAACAGTGCAGATAAACTAACGGTTGCTAACTGGCAGAAAACTATCGATGTAAATCTGACCGGGGTTTTTCTGTGCGATAAGTTTGTTATCCATGAAATGCTTAAACAAGAATCAGGCGGGGTGATCGTCAACTGTGGTTCAATCCACAGCTTTGTCAGCCGCGAAGCCATTACAGCTTATACAGCCTCTAAAGGCGGCGTAAAGTTATTAAGCCAGACTTTAGCGATTGACTATGCCAAAAACCATATCAGGGTAAATACAGTTTGCCCCGGCTATATCAACACTCCGCTATTAAGTAAGATCCCCGAAGAACTAAAAGAGCAGCTTATTTCTCTTCATCCACTGGGACGTTTAGGAAAACCAGAAGAGGTGGCGAAAGCCGTATTATTCTTAGCAAGTGATGATGCCTCATTTATTACCGGCACGACATTACTTGTCGATGGTGGATATACCGCACAGTAGTACTCTTCCATCGACTTTCAAGTTGCAGCTTTGTCAGTAAGCTGCAACTTGAAATATTTAGAGTAATGCTCAGGCGAAAACCATTACTCAGAAATATCAGCCGTATTGTTTTGCTTCTGATTAATCAGCTCTCTGATAACACTGGTGGCAAAGCTGCCCGATGGCAAAGAAAAATGAAGGGTAACCGTTTGGTCATCCAGCCATTCCCAGTGCAGATTAAGTGGTTTTACTAACATCGCTCTGCGAGCACTGTCGACACGTTCACGTTTCACCAATCCCCAAAGAGATTCGTAATCCTGTAAACATTGCTGTTCGAAATCCAAAGCCTGATGTAGCGTTCCCAATGCCTTATCACCCGGTAATGACGCCGTAATCTGTAATTCACCGTCCATAATCCGCTGCTGTAACACAGCCAGTTCAGATTCATCCGCCACAAACCAGCTGCCACGCCCCGTTAACTGCAATGCGTCGCCATTTTGTACTTGCCGATGTTCGCCTCGTCCGATACGTATACTGGTAATTGCGTTAAACATAGCGCTACGGCTGGCAGAAAGGTAAAAGCTACGGCGATTACGCTCCTTAACCTGTATTTCATTTGTTGCCCAGCGTTGCGCCTGAACCAGATTCTGCCCATCACGCCCAAAACGCTGTTCACCAAAATAATTAGGGACGCCTGTCTGAGCTATCTGCTCTAAACGTTTTTCGACTACCTGACGATCAGAAATTTCTCTCAACACCAGTGTAAAATCATTGCCTTTCAGCGTACCAATGCGCAGTTTGCGTTTCTGGCGAGCAGTAGCCAGTATTTCACATCCTTCAAGCTGAAATGCAGACAGATCAGGGTCCTGTTTTCCCGGCAGATGTAAACAGAACCACTGCTCTGTCACCGCATTACGATCTTTTAAGCCCGCATAACTGACAGAACGTGCCGGTATTTTGGCAAAACGGGCAAGGTTATCAGCAACAAACTGCGTGTTACATCCTGTCTTGCGGATATGCACCATTAAGTGCTCACCTTCTCCATCAGGAGAAAAACCTAAGTCTTCCCGTACAATAAAATCTTCCGGGATCGATTTAACAACGCCAGTGGCTTCCGGACGCCCATAAAGCCAGTGTAATTCACTCAATATCATGCTTATTCCTTCACCAGTAAAGCTACCGCTTCACAGGCAATACCTTCTTTACGGCCTACAAATCCCAATTTTTCAGTCGTTGTCGCTTTAACGTTAATATCATCCATATGGCACTCAAGATCTTCTGCCAGATTGACGCGCATCTGGGGAATATGAGGTAACATTTTAGGTGCCTGAGCAATAATGGTGATATCAAGATTACCTATCCGATAACCTTTTTCACGAATGCGGCGATAAGCCTCTTTCAGCAGCTCACGACTATCTGCGCCCTTAAAAGCCGGGTCAGTATCCGGGAATAGTTTGCCGATATCACCCAATGCTGCCGCTCCTAACAAAGCATCTGTTGCAGCATGTAAGGCAACATCACCATCTGAGTGTGCAATCAGCCCCTGTTCATAAGGAATGCGGACACCACCAATGATCAGTGGCCCTTCTCCGCCAAATTTATGTACATCAAAACCGTGACCAATTCTCATAAGATACGTTCCTTTGATTTTCGGGATAGGTAAAACTCAGCCAGTGCCAGATCTTCCGGCTGAGTTACTTTTATATTGTCCGCCCGACCGCTGACCAGTGCTGGATGATAGCCACAATATTCCAGCGCAGAAGATTCATCTGTAATGCAGGCCTGTTCGGCAAGGGCTTTCATCAGACAATCGCGTAATAACTGCAACGGAAATAGCTGTGGAGTCAACGCATGCCAAAGACCACTGCGATCAACGGTGTGATCGACCGCCTGTGGTACTGTTTCAGCTACTCTTCCCGAAGGAACTACCATCATGCGTTTCATTGTATCCCTGACCGGTGCGGCCAGTAATCCCCCACAAAACCGTTCGTCATGAAACGGCCCACCACTCAGCACAGAAGAGAACGATTTCTCATCCAGCAATTGCAGTAAGTTATTAAGGTCCTTCCGATGCAAGCAGGGACGAGCTGCATCATGAACCAAAACCCAATCCGGGCATTCCGGCGACAACCCGGCCAGATAATTCAGCCCGGCTAATACTGAATCAGCGCGTTCATCACCACCGATAACTGTTGTAATACGCGGATCAGAAGCGATAGGCAATTGGTGAAATTGTCTGTCAGCAGGGTGTAACACAACGATGGCCTGCTGTATGCGGGGATGTTCAAGCAGTGCGGAGAGTGTATGTTCAATAATCGTTTTTTCGGCAATGCTGAGATATTGTTTCGGACACTCCGATTTCATCCGGCTACCGATACCCGCAGCAGGGATTAAAGCAACTATTTCAGTCATAAAATTCAGTTATAAAAATATCAGCAGGAGAGTGAAGAGTTGAGCAGTTCATTTGAATTATTGTTCACTGTTTTATTTCTCGTTATTTTGTCCTGAAGCCTGTTGTGCATTTTGTTTCGTTGTATCCGGTACCATGCGATAAAAAGATTCACCGGGTTTAATCATACCTAATTCATTACGGGCACGTTCTTCAATTGCTTGCTGACCGCCTTTCAAATCCTTAATTTCCGCAAATAGCTGGTCATTACGCGACTTAAGAAAAAGGTTGTCTTTCTCTTGTTTTGCAACCTCATCCTTAACCCGCATATAATCGTGAATACCATTTTTGCCGATCCACAGCGAATACTGTAACCAGCCAAGTAAAACCAGTAATAGTAGCGTTAGTTTACCCATTTCCGCCCCCTGAAAAACCCGCTAATCATCCCATAACTCAGGGGATGACGCCACTATCACAAACGAATCACAAATGGATCACAAAAGAATACGCAGTGACATGAGTGTAGGAACACATTACCTGACTCGCAATAATGTGTTTTTACTTTGTCCGGGAAATGTGTTCAGAGAATGGAAAACAAAAATGGGATATCAGGTAGTCAGAATATTTCTTTCGTTGAGCGAAATAAGTAATTCTTCCATCAATAACTCAATGGGTTGTGAACCATCTAAATGAATATCGGGGTGTTCTGGTGCCTCATAATCTGAATCAATGCCGGTAAAATTCAGGATTTCTCCGGCTCGTGCTTTCTTATATAGGCCTTTCGGATCACGGGATTCGCAAATTTCCAGAGGTGTATCAACAAATACCTCAATGAATTGCTCTGGCTCCATGGATTGCCGTATTTTTTGTCGCTCAGCACGATTAGGAGAAATAAAAGCCGTTAATACCACCAGCCCTGCATCAAGCATCAGTTTTGCAACTTCTCCCACACGGCGGATATTCTCCTGCCTATCTGCTTCAGAAAAACCTAAATCACTGCACAACCCATGACGCAGATTATCCCCATCCAATAAGTAAGTTTTGATCCCCTGCGAAAACAGCGCCTGTTCTAATACCCCAGCAAGTGTTGATTTGCCTGAACCGGATAACCCGGTAAACCAGATAACCAAAGCCGGATGCCCGTTCACTGCTTCCCGCTGTTGTCTGCCCACAGAGTGTGAGTGCCAGACTACATTAGGTGAAAGCGTGTTGTGGGAAACCGTATTGCGGGAAATAGTATTAGTATTGGGAGAATTATCCCTGACCTGAACCAATTACTTCCCTCCCAATAAATCACGTGCTCCCCAGTGTGGGAAATGGCGGCGCACCAACCGGTTGAACTCCAGTTCAAACTCACTGTATTCATGCGGCTCCTGATAGACATCAGTCTGAATTTCCCGCACCAGCCCCGCACCAACGGTAACGTTAGTCAGGCGGTCGATCAAAATGATGCCACCGGTATCCGCACTTTGCTGATAACTATCAATCAACAGCGGCTCATCAAATGAAAACTCCACCAGCCCAATAGCATTTAACGGCAGTTCAACCGCGACTTTCTGGGTCAGATTGTTGATATCAACCTGATACCGGACATTATCAATTTTTGCCCGGCTCTTTTTACCTGCTACCTTGATATCCAGACTTTGCCCCTGAATCAGCGGTTTTTCTGACATCCAGACAACGTCTACCAGAGCATGGCGCGCTACAGTCATTTGGTTTTCAACTGCAACCAACAGATCACCACGGCTGATATCAATTTCATCTTTCAAAACGATAGTGATCGCCTGCCCCGGTACAGCAAAAGGCAAATCACCATCAAAAGTTACGATCCGCTCTACCGTAGAAACCCGGCCTGATGGCATCACTTTAATTTTTTGCCCCTGACGTAAAATTCCCGATGATAATGTGCCGCTATAACCACGAAAATCAAGATCAGGGCGATTGACGTATTGCACCGGAAAGCGCAGAGGCTGCTCTGAAACATTTTTCTGTACATCTACTGTTTCAAGGAGATCCAGCAAAGTTGCTCCACTGTGCCACGGCATTTTCTCACTGTGACTGACGATATTGTCCCCTTCCAGCGCCGAGATAGGAACAAAATAAATTTGCAGATCAGTGGGCAACTGGCTGGCAAAATCCAGATAATCCTGTTTGATCTGATCGAAAATACCCTGCCGGTACTCCACCAGATCCATTTTATTTACCGCCACCACCAAATAGCGGATCCCCAATAACGTACTGATAAAACTATGGCGGCGAGTTTGTTCCTGTACACCTTTACGTGCATCGATCAGAAGAATAGAGAGATCACTGGTTGATGCACCTGTTGCCATATTACGGGTATATTGCTCATGCCCCGGCGTATCCGCGATGATAAATTTGCGTTTTTCCGTGGAGAAGTAACGATAGGCAACATCTATAGTGATACCCTGCTCCCGCTCAGCCGCAAGGCCATCAACCAAAAGCGCAAGATCCAGCTTTTCTCCCTGAGTTCCCAACCGTTTACTGTCATTTTGCAAAGTCGCCAGCTGATCTTCGTAGATCTGACGGGTATCGTGTAACAAGCGACCGATCAACGTGCTTTTGCCATCGTCAACGCTGCCACAGGTCAGAAAACGCAGTAACCCCTTTTCCTGTTGTGCTCTCAGATAGGATTCAACACCGCCCTGCTCTCTGATTTGATTGGCGATGACTTCATTATGTGCGAGTGCCGGCATTTTTATGCTCCCCTCAAAAAAATAACGCTGTGCCTCAAAAATAACCCTGACGTTTTTTCAGCTCCATTGAGCCGGACTGATCACTATCAATCAGCCTCCCCTGCCGCTCGCTGGTTGTCGATATCAGCATTTCTTCGATAATTTCCGGCAGGGTTTCCGCTTCCGATTCCACGGCACCAGTCAAAGGCCAACAACCGAGCGTCCGGAAACGAACTTTACGCTGGCTGATAACTTCTCCCGCTTTCAAATCGATACGATTGTCATCAACCATAATCAACGTGCTATCGCGCTGAACGATCGGGCGGGGTTTCGCAAAGTAGAGGGGAACAATATCTATCTGCTCTAAATAGATGTACTGCCAGATATCCAGCTCAGTCCAGTTAGATAACGGGAATACTCGGATACTTTCCCCCTTATTAATCTGGCCGTTATAGTTACGCCAGAGTTCCGGACGCTGATTTTTCGGATCCCAGCGATGAGAGCGATCACGGAAAGAATAAATACGCTCTTTAGCGCGGGATTTTTCCTCGTCACGCCGGGCACCGCCAAATGCGGCATCGAATCCGTATTTATCCAGTGCCTGCTTCAGGCCTTCCGTTTTCATGACATCGGTATGTTTGGTACTACCGTGAATAAAGGGGTTAATGCCCAATTCTTCACCCTGCGGATTACGATAGACCAGCAATTCAAAACCATATTTCTCTGCGGTTTTATCGCGAAATTCATACATTTCCCGGAATTTCCAACCGGTATCGACATGCAGCAGCGGGAAAGGCAACTTTCCCGGATAAAATGCTTTACGTGCAAGATGCAGCATCACAGAAGAATCTTTACCAATGGAATAAAGCATTACCGGATTAGTAAATTCGGCAGCAACTTCACGAATAATATGAATACTTTCTGCTTCAAGTTGTTGCAAATGAGTCAGTCTTTTGTTGTCCATTAATGCTCCCCCATTAATAGTTCTTCCATAAATAGTTCATTAGGCTAAATCAACAACAGCAGGGCGATTTGCCGGCTCAGTAGATTCTGTATGTTCTGCCGGATTTTGATGATCAACCGATTTCAACCCAAACCAAGCTAATTGATGGTGAAGCTGAGCAACTTCTCCCACTACCAGCAACGCTGGTGATGGCGCTTCCTGTGCCAACTGCTCCAGTTCGGACAGGGTTCCGGTCAATACCTGTTGCTCAGCGCGGGTTCCACAGCCAATAACAGCAACCGGTGTACTGGCATCCCGCCCATGTGAAATGAGTTTCTGGCTAATCAGGGCTGACTTGATGATCCCCATATAAATTGCCAGTGTCTGGTTACCTCGTGCCAGTGCGGGCCAGTCCAGTTCATTGCCATTTTCGCGACAATGCCCGGTAATAAACGTGACACTTTGGGAGTGTTCCCTGTGTGTCAGAGGAATACCCGCATAAGCCGAAGCACCAACGGCGGCAGTTATACCGGGCACAACCTGAAAAGGAATACCCGCGGATTCGGCAACCTGTAATTCCTCTCCGCCGCGACCAAAAATAAAGGGATCACCACCTTTCAGGCGAACCACTTTTTTCCCCTGATGTGCCAGTTTGACTATCAGAGCGTTTGTTTCTTCCTGCGCAACAGAATGGCTGCCTGCTCTCTTGCCTACACAGATTTTGTCAGCATCACGGCGCACTAATTCGAGTATTTCATCGCTGACCAGATGATCATAAAGCACCACATCAGCCTGCTGGATCACCTGTAACCCTTTTAACGTCAACAAACCCGGATCACCGGGACCTGCTCCGACTAATACCAACTCACCTTGTTTACTGGTTTGATTTTGTTGTTCATCGGCAATCTGTTGAGCCAGTTGCTCCTCAGCCTGTTGTAACTGCCCATTAGCAACTAGCGTGGTAAAGCGCCCGCTAAAGGCTTTTTCCCAGAAATAGCGACGCTGGCGCAGAGAATTCAGGCTCTGTTTTACCTTCCCACGCCAACGACCGGCAATTTCTGCCATCGCACCAAGATGAAAAGGCAACAACGATTCCAGCTTTTCCCGCAGTAACCGTGTTAATACCGGGGATTTTCCGGCAGATGAGATCGCCACCATAACCGGAGAACGATCAATAATTGAGGGGAAAATAGCTGAGCATAGTGACTGATCATCTACCACATTAACCAAAATGGCGCGGCGATTAGCTTCGCTAAAAATAGCCTGGTTTAAATCATGATCGTCAGTCGCTGCAAGCACCAGAAATACACCATCAAGATAATCCGTACGGAATGTACCCTGTCGCCACTCAATCTCCCCTTTTTGATGGCGTTGTTGCAATTCAGGGTGTAATTCAGGAGCAACGACTGTTAATGCCGCACCGGCCCGCAATAACAGGCTGGCCTTGCGGGAAGCCACTTCGCCACCTCCCACCAGCAAAACAGCTCTCGACTTCAGCTCAACAAATAAGGGTAAGTAATCCACAATGACAGGCCATCCAGAATTTAATTTATTAATAATTATCGATACACAATGGATTTCAAGATGCGTCGCGGCGGCAAGAGAGTGAATCCCCGTGAGCATAGCTAACTATGTGACCGGGGTGAGCGGTGACCGGGGTGAGCGAGCGCAGCCAACAAAGAGGCAACTTGAAAGACGAAGTGTATAAGGGATGAATATATGTGGCTGTGATAATGTTATGAAATGTCAAAAAGTAATTATTAGTTCCTGAATCGTATAAGGTCGGTTTTTTAATGGGTTATAAAACCACAACATGCAAAGTACTCAGGAAAAATAGCTGCTCTTTTATTGTTCACCCACTTGTTTATGGCAAAGTTATTTTTGTGATAAAAATCACATTTTTTAGCTTTTTTGAGGTTTTAAGATCTTTGAAAGAAGCTTTTAACTTTAAAAATAAAATAATCGAAAATCAGTTTATTATCACACTCCATATCTGTTTATTCAGATGATTAACCCTAATTTATCATATTTAAAAATGATGTATAAAATAACTATATATACTGCTATTATAATAACAAAAATAACTTTTTAGAAAAAACCTCTCAATGAGTAGAAAAAATATAATTTCAAAAATCGCAGATGAGTGCGATAAAATTCTTGAGTTTCATATGTGGTATAATTATCCTAATAGTATTTTTTGGCCAGTAATCCATCTTATGGATATTGATAATGAAGACTTTCTCGTTGAAGTTTATAGCACTGTTTCAGATAATCATCTGAATATATTAACTGAAAATTTTGTTATTCTCCCTATAATAGAGTCTACACAAAGCACTAAATTAGTGGATTATATAAAATCCATTAAAAATAAAAAACCATCTATTATTGATGATACTCTTATCTTTGATATTGAGTCTGCTCTTTTTATTAATTATGAAGAACCTGAAAATAAATTAAAATCTCAACGGTTTGAAAAAATTTATATACATCTTAAGAGATTAATCAAAGAAAATCACAATAAATCACAAAACAATGGAGAAATAATAAAAACCCTTGATTCGATTATTCACTTTTCAATAAAGAACAAACATGAATATTTTTCTTACATCAGTGCTTATTGGCTAAGCTTTTACTTTTACAAATCAATTCCTAAAATTAAAAACCGACGGAAAGAAAAAATTCACAAAGATACTTTATCTGAATTATTCCCGAACATCTTATTTTAAACAAATAATAATTAAAAAATACATTATTGTAGCTATTTTAAAAAATTTACCACTTCTCCATAATAAAAACTCACGTATTAAATATGCTGCTATTTACATATAGACTGAAATATTTCTACCGCATATTATTTAGACGGAAATTATATTAATATTAAATTTGTCTCAATATTTATATCATAGTAAAAGATGGGGCATTTTTTCGCATCACAAAATCATTATAAAAATTAGCAATATAGAAGATAAGCAGCTATTCTTATTCATGAATATTGGTAACCTTGTCTGCATTAAAGCTAATATAAAATAATAATGCCTCAGCTTGAGGTAGTTAAACATTTTTACTTTTACACAAAAGGTTTTATTTTTATTATGAATACCAAAAAATTACTTTTATCGATCTCTCTATTAGGTACTTTAGTTCTCAGTGGTTGTGCCAGCATACCTCTTGCCACTGAACAAGAATCATCAACAGCTAAGAGCTTCTCTGTTCCAGAAAAAGATAAAGCTGGTTTATATATCTATCGTGATAGCTTTGCCGGTAAAGCGTTAAAAAAAGACATTTATATTGATGATAAATGTCTGGGTGAAACCGTTGATAAGACGTTTTTCTACACACAGGTAGCTGGTAATCAAAACCATAAAATTTCAACAGAATCAGAATCCTCCCCTAACGACTTAAATCTTTTTACTGAATCCGGAAAAAATTACTTCGTAAGACAGTACATAAAAATGGGTGTTTTTGTTGGCGGTGCTGGTTTAAGTGTGTCAACAGAGGATGAAGGTAAAAGAGTGATATCCAAGACGAGTATGCGCCTGGCTAAAGAAGGGCATTGTGATAACTGATTTTAGCTATAACTGAATATTTGAATTTGAGAATGGCCGAATAATACGGCCATTCCAAAAGTTCAAAAGGAACTCAGCCTTCATGCAAGCCACATTCCCGCTTCAGGCCAAAAAAGCGGGTTTGTTCTTCACTCATACCCGGTTCCCATTTTTGCGTCGTATGGGTATCCCCTACAGAAAGGTAGCCTTGCTCCCATAGAGGATGATATTCAAGTCCATGCTCTGTCAGGTATTGATGTACCTTGCGATTGTCCCAGTCGATAATCGGCAGTATCTTGTAAACACCGCGTTGCACTGCCAACACTGGTAAACTAGCTCGGCTTTCCGATTGCTGGCGACGTAATCCTGCGAACCATGTCTGCGCATCCAATGTTTTCAACGCACGGTTCATCGGCTCAACTTTATTAATCTGGTTATAACGTTCAATCCCATCAACGCCCTGTTCCCACAGTTTGCCATAACGCGCTTCCTGCCAAGTCGGGCTTTGTTCTGCACGAAATATTTTCAGGTTCAGGTTTAGTTTATCAGCCAGTTTGTCGATAAACTGATAAGTTTCTGGGAACAAGTAGCCAGTATCCGTCAGGATAACCGGAATATCAGGGTATTCCTGCGTGACCAGATGCAGGCAGACTGCCGCCTGAATACCAAAACTGGATGAAAGGATGAACTCACCGGGCAGATGTTCCAGTGCCCATAGGACGCGTTGACGGGCATCCAGTAACTCTAGTTGTTGGTTTGTCTCAGCGAGCGCTTCTGTGCGCTGCTCAGGAGACAAAACCAGTAACTCAGCTAAATGTGGCTGGCTCATACTGCTTCCTGCCAGTCGTAAAAATCGATGGCTGAGTTCAATACAGGTTTAATAATGTCAGTTCGGATCAGGAAATCTCCGAAATCTTCATTTTCATTACGCTCTGTAGCCCAACGACCGATAAGTTCATCCAAAATAGTCAGGATTTCAGCGGAGGTGATATTTTCCTGATACATACGCGGAATTCGGCTACCATTGCGATTTCCACCAAGATGCAGGTTATAGCGATCAGGCGCTTTGCCCACCAGCCCGATTTCGGCCAACATCGCCCGACCACATCCATTGGGGCAACCTGTAACACGCAACACAATATGTTCATGGCTAACGCCATGTTTTTCCATTAACGCATCGACATGATCCACAAAAGTTGGCAGGAAACGTTCCGCTTCTGCCATCGCTAAAGGGCAAGTCGGAAACGAAACACACGCCATAGAATGGTGACGCAGTGAGGTCACGCCGTCATCAATAAGACCATGCGCACGGGCAATAGATTCAATACGCGCTTTTTCACTTTCCGCCACTCCCGCTACTATCAGGTTCTGATTGGCGGTAAGACGAAAATCACCTTTGTGAATTCGAGCAATTTCTGCCACGCCGGTTTTTAGTGGTTTATCTGGATAATCCAACAAGCGGCCGTTTTCAATAAACAGGGTCAAATGCCATTGATCATCAATACCTTTCAACCAGCCAATCTGATCGCCTCGTCCGGTAAATTCATAAGGACGGACTGGCTCAAATTTCACACCTGCACGTTTTTCAACTTCCTGCCTGAAAGTTTCAACGCCAACACGCTCAAGGGTATATTTGGTTTTAGCGTTTTTGCGTTCAGTTCGGTTACCCCAGTCACGCTGTGTTGTCACGATGGACTCAGCAATTGCCAGTGTATGCTCCAGTGGGATATAGCCAAATTCACTCGCCAGACGTGGGAAGGTGTTTTTATCACCATGAGTCATGGCTAATCCGCCACCCACCAGCACGTTAAAGCCGATCAACTGATCATTCTCTGCAATAGCAACAAAGTTCATATCATTGGCATGCAGATCAACATCATTTTGTGGAGGGATCACAACTGATGTTTTGAATTTACGCGGTAAATACGTTTTACCGAGGATCGGTTCTTCGTCAGTTGTAGCGATCTTTTCTTTATCCAGCCAAATCTCAGCATAAGCGTTGGTACGAGGCAGGAGGTGCTCGGATATTTTCTTCGCCCACTCATAAGCCTGCTGATGTAAAGCCGACTGTACCGGATTAGAAGTACACAGTACATTGCGGTTAACATCGTTGGCAGTTGCCAATGAATCCAATCCCATTTGAGCCAGTAATTGATGCGCCGGTTTGACGTTGTTTTTCAGGATGCCGTGAAACTGGAATGTCTGGCGGTTAGTCAGCCGGATGCTGCCATACAGCGTGCTCTCTGTCGCAAACTGATCAATGCCCAGCCATTGGCGCGGAGTAATAATTCCTCCCGGCAGACGACAGCGCAGCATCATAGCATGGCGGGGTTCCAGTTTTTGTTCCGCACGCTCAGCTCTAATGTCACGATCATCCTGTTGATACATACCGTGAAAACGGATGAGGAGAAAATTATCCCCCTCAAACCCGCCTGTCAGCCCATTTTTTAAATCTTCGCTGATCGTCCCACGTAAGTAGTTGCTTTCTGACTTCATACGTTCACTGTCAGCGAGTTTACCTTCAACAATCAAAGGACCTTGTTTTTCATTGCTCATTGTTTTCATGATCGTTTTCATTGCCCGTTGGTTTTTATTGCTTATAGTTTTTCGTTATTTTTGCTAGTAAACATCTCTCTGATAACGACGTTCAAGGCGCAGTTCACTTAGGAATTCATCCGCCTGCTCTACATCCATACCACCCTGTTGTGAAATGATATCCAGCAATGCCTGCTCGACATCTTTTGCCATACGATTGGCATCTCCACAGATGTATAAATGTGCTCCCTCACTAATCCAGCGCCAGATTTCCTCGCCCTGCTCACGCAGCTTATCCTGCACATACACTTTATGCTGTTGATCCCGCGACCATGCCAAATCAATACGGGTAAGTAACCCCTCTTTGACATAACGCTGAAATTCCACCTGATACAGAAAATCTTCTACAAAATGAGGGTTACCAAAGAACAGCCAGTTTTTACCTTCAGCGCCCTGATTATCCCGTTGTTGCAGGAATGCCCGGAATGGAGCCACTCCGGTGCCGGGGCCAATCATGATCACCGGGGTTTGTGGGTCAGCGGGTAAGCGGAAGTTATCGTTATGCTCAATAAAGACACGGATGTTGTCATCTTCCTGTAACCGATCAGCCAGATAACCTGATGCTCCTCCGGTACGGGCGCGACCGTCTATGTCATAACGAACAACACCAACGGTAATATGCACTTCATTTTCGACTTCATCCTGAGAAGAGGAAATGGAGTATAGGCGTGGAGTTAATGGACGTAATATATCGATAAATTGCTGAGCTTCAGGTTGCTGAGCTGCCTGCCTGACCATATCCACGATAGGCGTTTTTTGCGCATATTGTTGCAACGTTGATTTTTCGGAGAGCAAAGCAAGCAAATTTTCATCTTTCGTCAGGGCAGCATATTTTTCGACAATAACACCCGTGTTTTGTGTCAGTTCAAGATGGCTGGTCAAAGCCTCACGCAAAGCAAGTGACTTTCCATGTACTGTGACAGTTTCAGTTCCTTCCAGATGAAGCAAGCCAATCAATTCATCAACCAATCCCGGATCGTTTTCAAACCAAACCCCCAATGAATCACCGGGCTGATAACGCAAACCAGAATCCCCCAGATCAATTTCAATATGGCGGACATCTTTATCCGATGTGCGTCCGGTAATTTTCTGGTTAACCAGCAGAGAAGCAGTCAATGGCGCTTCTTTGCTATAAGGGCTGGTATAAGGGCTGGAAAGAACAGTACCAGCGGCCACTGCTGTCTTTGTTGTGGCTATTGCTGTATTTGCCGGAGATGGTAAGCGTTGCTTCAGAATATCGGTTAGTTGTTGACACCATTGTGTAGAAATATCCTGATATTCCACATCTGCATCAACGCGATCCAGTAATCGCTGAGCACCTAATTCACTCAGGCGGCGGTCAAAATCTTTACCGGACTGGCAAAAATGTTCATAGGAAGTATCTCCTAAGCCAAATACAGCGTAAGCCGTCTCTTTCATCGAAGCTGCTTTTTTGGAATGCAGATATTTATGTAGTGCTACAGCTTCTTCAGCAGGTTCACCTTCACCCTGCGTTGAAGCAATAATGATCAATACGCGCTCTTTTGCGATCTGTTTGAATTTATAATCACCAGCATTAACTAAATTCACACTCAAATTCTGCGCCAATAAAGCGTCTCTGAGCTGTTCTGCCAGACGCCTTGCATTACCCGTCTGAGAAGCCGAAATCAGTGTCACGGTTTCCTGTTCAGGTTCAGGTACTCCTGACACTGACGCTACCGTGTTGGTTTGCGGTTGAGAATTCAACATTCCCCAAAAATAGCCTGATAACCAAGCCAGTTGATGTGGAGAAAAATCACTAACCTCTGATTGCAGGCGTGACAATTGTTCCTGAGATACAGGTAGTAATGCAGTTGAAGGTGGTTTTGCAGTCATTATCCAGTGCCCTTTGCTATAGCCAATACCCATGATTAACAGTCACAAACATGGAGTAATCATAAGGTTATCCCAGAACAGGCGTCGGGCTTAAAGAAAGGTTAGCAATATCTAATAACTAAATTACCTAACTTTATTTACAGATTTAATATATCGATAAAGTTGTTAAACGCTGGATTTTATTTCTACAGAAAAATCACGTTAGGCGCGAAAGTTCAGGTAGAATAGCCGGCCTTTTGAATTCAGGAAAAAGTATTATGAGCACTACCATCTTTAAAGATTTTCAATTTGAAGCGGCGCATCGCCTGCCACATGTTCCTGAAGGACATAAATGTGGTCGCTTGCATGGGCATTCATTTATGGTTCGTCTGGAAATCACCGGTGAGATTGATCCTCATAGCGGATGGCTCATGGACTTTGCCGATGTGAAAGCCATCTTCAAGCCAATTTGGGAGCGGCTGGACCACCATTATCTCAATGAGATCCCCGGTCTGGAAAACCCAACCAGCGAAGTGCTGGCTCAATGGATTTGGAGAGAGTTACAACCTGCTTTGCCACAGCTCAGCGCCGTTATGGTTAAAGAAACCTGTAGTGCCGGTTGTATCTATCGTGGAAAGTAAGACATTCAGCACCAAATTTTGGTGCTGAATGCACAATAAATAAGCGCCAAACGCACATCAAGCGATATTTAAGTATTTGTGCGTCTGCATCGAGAAACGCCAGTTACGGGCAATGCAGGTTTCAATACACAAGCGGGTTGCTTCTTCTTTCTGACTGATAGGCTGTAAGGCAATAACCGGTCTGTTATTTTCATCAAGCATAGTCAATAGATCATCCAATGATTCAATATCGCGCTCACGCCCGACAGGGTGCTTAATCTCATTTGCGCGATTCATCGCTTCAGGCAATACTTTGTATCCGCCACGCATTTTCACTTTCGGTGAAACGGTTACCCAAGTTTTGTCAGTGCAGTGGATCGCGTGTGTACCACTCGTTTCTATCTGACACTGATAGCCTGCATTTTCCAGTGATTCCGTCAGGGGACGTAAATCATACAAACACGGCTCTCCACCCGTAATTACGATATGACGAGCGGTATATCCCTGGCGAGTGAACAAATTAATGATTTGCTCTGGTGTGGCAGCGCCCCAAGTATCGCTATCCTGCGATTTTACCAGTATGTTCTCCATCGACTGCTGCTTATCAGCTTCTTTTTCCCAAGTATGCTTGGTATCACACCAGCTACACCCTACCGGACATCCCTGTAATCGTATGAAAACAGCAGGAACACCGGTAAACACACCTTCTCCCTGCAAAGTCTGAAACATCTCATTTATTGGGTAAATCATAAAAAAACTCTGGTTTTAATAAACTGCCCGTTATTATTACAGATATCTATCCCGCGGACATCCATCTTTATGGTATCGTACGAGGTTGCTTTTGCTGGTATCTGACACCAGACAGGGCATTGTATACCTGAAATAGCATATGCCTGAAATAGCATTGTATGCCTGAAAATACTCTCTGGCATGAAAGATAGATGGGATTAATGAATGCAAGACAATGAAAATCAGCTTAAACAGGGTCTGAGTGTGAGGCATATCCGCTTCATGGCTTTAGGCTCTGCAATAGGCACAGGGCTGTTTTATGGCTCAGCAGCGGCAATACAACAAGCAGGACCGGCTGTATTGCTGGCATATTTGATTGGCGGTGCTGCCGTATTTATGGTGATGAGAGCACTCGGCGAAATGGCCGTTCACCATCCTGTTTCCGGTTCTTTTTCGCAGTATGCCAGCCATTATCTGGGCCCATTAGCCGGTTTCCTGACGGGTTGGCTCTATGTTCTTGAAATGCTGTTTGTTTGCCTCGCTGATATCACTGCATTCGGCTTGTACATGAAATTTTGGTTCCCCGATGTTGATCAATGGATTTGGGTTCTGAGTATCATCTGTTTTATTGGTGCGCTGAATCTATGTCATGTGAAGATTTTCGGTGAAATGGAGTTCTGGCTTTCTATCGTTAAGGTCACTGCCATTATTGCCATGATCATTGGTGGCCTTGCAATTATGATCTTTGGTTTTGGCCAGACAACAGAGCATGCCACCGGGATCGCTAATTTATGGGAACATGGCGGTTTTATGCCGAATGGCATCAGTGGAGTGGTTGCTTCATTGGCTATTGTGATGTTTGCTTTCGGTGGAATAGAAGTCATTGGTATCACTGCCAGTGAAGCAAAAGATCCGGCAAAAACAATTCCTAAAGCGATTAATGCTGTTCCCTTCCGTATCTTAATCTTCTATGTCCTGACTTTATGTATCCTGATGTGTATCTATCCGTGGGATCAGATTGGTCAGAATGGAAGCCCATTTGTACAGATTTTTTCTGATCTGAAAATCAGTGCGGCTGCGCATGTTCTGAATGTTGTTGTTATTACTGCTGCCATTTCAGCCATCAATAGCGATATTTTTGGTGCCGGACGAATGATGTATGGCATGGCTCAGGAAGGACAAGCACCTGAGGCATTTAAAAAGCTGACCCGAAATGGGGTTCCATGGATGACTGTTTTGGTCATGATTGTGGTTCTGCTGCTCGGAGTCATGCTAAATTGGCTGCTTCCCGGCAATATTTTTATTCTTATTGCATCCGTCGCTACATTTGCCACTGTCTGGGTGTGGTTGATGATTCTGCTTTCTCATGTGGCTATGCGTCGCAAAATGAGTGCAGAAGAGGTCAGAACCTTGAAATTTCCGGTTCCAATGTGGCCCATTGCTCCCATAATTACGATTATTTTTATGAGTGTAATTATCCTGCTACTCGGGTATTTTGAGCAAACGAGAGATGCTTTATACATTGGCGCTGGCTGGGTGATTATCCTGACCATTGCCTATTTTTTCAGCATAAAGAAAAAGCTTGCCACATCTCACCGTGCTAGCCAATAAAATTGGTCTCTGAAAACGCCGGAGCAATTTCCGGCGTTTTGCTCTTTTTTACCTTTCACCACGCTGACTTAATTGAAGATCTTCGTAACTTATAGCGAAAATCGGACAAGAAGTGGATTGTGATCAGAAGCAATCGTTGTTAAAACGGTTGCACTCTGGACAGTTAGTTCACGATAAAAAACAAAGTCTAGGGGTTTACCAAATACAATTGTTCTATGATCGTCGTTAAAGTAAACTTCTTTTAACCCCATACGTTGAGCAAAACGCTCCAGCACTCTGAATCGCCGACGACTCCAAGCATTAAAATCACCGGCAAATATCACTGGCCCATCATGTAACTTAATATAGATACCAATGTTATCCAACTGCCGACTATAAACGTCAACGCCAAGGCTGAAATTAATAGCGTGTACATTAACCACCATCAGCTGCTGTTCATCGACTAAAGGGTACATAGTAATAAGAGATGATTTAGAAAGCCTTAATATAGGTTCTTTTTCCCTTAACGGACAACAATAGATAGGAGAAGAAGAGGCTAATGTCATCACACCCGATGGATGCTGAGGAATAGCAAATGCAGGTACTTGATCTGCAACCAAACCACTGGCTGTGATGAATTTCAGTAAGTCAGGTGTTGTTTGCGCTTCTTGCAGTAAAATAAGATCACTTTTTTCAATTAAGGAAGATAAAACACTTTGCCACTGTGGGCGTTGCTGTTTATGGATATTCCAAATAGCAACAGAAAACACATTATTATCCGCAAAAAATGGCTCTCCACATGGCAAGAGTGCTTCTTCAAGTAATCGCGTGGAAGTAGGAAAAACCCTCTCTACAGGCTGCCCTGCGATATACCTTACTGCATAATTTTTATGAGCCAGATTTTTTCTCTCACGGGCTCTTCTTACATACCTATTTCTTATCAAATTGCACCCCAACCTACCTTAATGCATCGGCCTTCATTAATATGACACCTCTATAATTGATTGCAATCCTTAGTACTAAAAACGTACTAAAAACAAAGTATGAATTGTAAGAGTAAATGCCAGAATAGATTTTATACAGGAAATCTTTTCCATTTATTAAAAAAGTAACGCATCTGGTAGCAAGTTATTGATGAGGCGGTATTCCAATACTCGAGTATATAGAAGGGCTGATTGAGAATCGAATCAAGATACTGATAAAAATGGCTGAAATAGAAAAAACCCCTGAGATTTCTCTCAGGGGTTTCTCTAAATCGGTGGCGGTGCGGACGGGACTCGAACCCGCGACCCCCGGCGTGACAGGCCGGTATTCTAACCAACTGAACTACCGCACCACCGAATACTGTTTCATGCTGCCTTTTGGGCTGGCAACACTGATAAATTGTTGTCTGGCAGTTCCCTACTCTCACATGGGGAGACCCCACACTACCATCGGCGCTACGGCGTTTCACTGCTGAGTTCGGCATGGGGTCAGGTGGGACCACCGCGCTATTGCCG
>NZ_CAWNQH010000066.1:73246-76481 GCF_963876495.1 Xenorhabdus sp. KJ12.1 | reverse complement strand
TGCTCTTTAACAATCTGGAACAAGCTGAAAATTTGAAACAATCAGCACTGTGTAACAGTGACTGATGAGTCTCTCAAAAACTCGCATCCGAAGACACCTTCGGGTTGTGAGGTTAAGCGACTAAGCGTACACGGTGGATGCCTAGGCAGTCAGAGGCGATGAAGGGCGTGCTAATCTGCGATAAGCGCCGGGAAGGGGATATGACCCGCAAGACCCGGCGATACCCGAATGGGGAAACCCAGTGCAATCCGTTGCACTATCCTGACCTGAATTCATAGGGTCAGGAGGCGAACCGGGGGAACTGAAACATCTCAGTACCCCGAGGAAAAGAAATCAACCGAGATTCCCCCAGTAGCGGCGAGCGAACGGGGAGGAGCCCAGAACTAACATCAGTGTCAGCGTCAGGAGAACGGTCTGGAAAGGCCGGCAGTAAAGGGTGATAGCCCCGTATCTGAAAACGCTGGCAGTGGGAGTTCGATGAGTAGGGCGGGACACGTGGTATCCTGTCTGAATATGGGGGGACCATCCTCCAAGGCTAAATACTCCTGACTGACCGATAGTGAACCAGTACCGTGAGGGAAAGGCGAAAAGAACCCCGGCGAGGGGAGTGAAAGAGAACCTGAAACCGTGTACGTACAAGCAGTGGGAGCACCCTTTGGGGTGTGACTGCGTACCTTTTGTATAATGGGTCAGCGACTTATATTCTGTAGCAAGGTTAACCGTATAGGGGAGCCGCAGGGAAACCGAGTCTTAACTGGGCGTTAAGTTGCAGGGTATAGACCCGAAACCCGGTGATCTAGCCATGGGCAGGTTGAAGGTTGGGTAACACTAACTGGAGGACCGAACCGACTAATGTTGAAAAATTAGCGGATGACTTGTGGCTGGGGGTGAAAGGCCAATCAAACCGGGAGATAGCTGGTTCTCCCCGAAAGCTATTTAGGTAGCGCCTCGTGAATTCATCTTCGGGGGTAGAGCACTGTTTCGGCTAGGGGGTCATCCCGACTTACCAACCCGATGCAAACTGCGAATACCGAAGAATGTTATCACGGGAGACACACGGCGGGTGCTAACGTCCGTCGTGAAGAGGGAAACAACCCAGACCGCCAGCTAAGGTCCCCAAGTCATGGTTAAGTGGGAAACGAAGTGGGAAGGCTCAGACAGCCAGGATGTTGGCTTAGAAGCAGCCATCATTTAAAGAAAGCGTAATAGCTCACTGGTCGAGTCGGCCTGCGCGGAAGATGTAACGGGGCTAAACCATGCACCGAAGCTGCGGCAGCGACACGTAAGTGTTGTTGGGTAGGGGAGCGTTCTGTAAGCCGTTGAAGGTGGCCTGTGAGGGCTGCTGGAGGTATCAGAAGTGCGAATGCTGACATAAGTAACGATAATGCGGGTGAAAAACCCGCACGCCGGAAGACCAAGGGTTCCTGTCCAACGTTAATCGGGGCAGGGTGAGTCGACCCCTAAGGCGAGGCTGAAAAGCGTAGTCGATGGGAAACAGGTTAATATTCCTGTACTTGGTGTTACTGCGAAGGGGGGACGGAGAAGGCTATGTCATCCGGGCGACGGTCGTCCCGGTTTAAGCGTGTAGGTGGGCAGTCTTGGTAAATCCGGACCGCTGTATAACACTGAGGCGTGATGACGAGGCACTACGGTGCTGAAGTGACAGATGCCCGGCTTCCAGGAAAAGCCTCTAAGCTCCAGGTAACATTGAATCGTACCCCAAACCGACACAGGTGGTCAGGTAGAGAATACTCAGGCGCTTGAGAGAACTCGGGTGAAGGAACTAGGCAAAATGGTGCCGTAACTTCGGGAGAAGGCACGCTGGCGTTAGGTGAAGGGACTTGCTCCCGGAGCTGAAGCCAGTCGCAGATACCAGCTGGCTGCAACTGTTTAATAAAAACACAGCACTGTGCAAACACGAAAGTGGACGTATACGGTGTGACGCCTGCCCGGTGCTGGAAGGTTAATTGATGGGGTTATCCGTAAGGAGAAGCTCTTGATCGAAGCCCCAGTAAACGGCGGCCGTAACTATAACGGTCCTAAGGTAGCGAAATTCCTTGTCGGGTAAGTTCCGACCTGCACGAATGGCGTAATGATGGCCAGGCTGTCTCCACCCGAGACTCAGTGAAATTGAACTCGCTGTGAAGATGCAGTGTACCCGCGGCAAGACGGAAAGACCCCGTGAACCTTTACTATAGCTTGACACTGAACACTGGTCCTTGATGTGTAGGATAGGTGGGAGGCTAAGAAGTGTGGACGCCAGTCTGCATGGAGCCATCCTTGAAATACCACCCTTTAATGGCTGGTGTTCTAACGTAGGCCCGTTATCCGGGTTGCGGACAGTGTCTGGTGGGTAGTTTGACTGGGGCGGTCTCCTCCCAAAGCGTAACGGAGGAGCACGAAGGTTAGCTAATCACGGTCGGACATCGTGAGGTTAGTGCAAAGGCATAAGCTAGCTTGACTGCGAGCGTGACGGCGCGAGCAGGTACGAAAGTAGGTCTTAGTGATCCGGTGGTTCTGAATGGAAGGGCCATCGCTCAACGGATAAAAGGTACTCCGGGGATAACAGGCTGATACCGCCCAAGAGTTCATATCGACGGCGGTGTTTGGCACCTCGATGTCGGCTCATCACATCCTGGGGCTGAAGTAGGTCCCAAGGGTACGGCTGTTCGCCGTTTAAAGTGGTACGCGAGCTGGGTTTAGAACGTCGTGAGACAGTTCGGTCCCTATCTGCCGTGGGCGTTGGAAGATTGAAAGGGGCTGCTCCTAGTACGAGAGGACCGGAGTGGACGCACCACTGGTGTTCGGGTTGTCATGCCAATGGCACTGCCCGGTAGCTAAGTGCGGAAGAGATAACCGCTGAAAGCATCTAAGCGGGAAACTTGCCTTGAGATGAGTCTTCCCTGACTCCTAGAGAGTCCTGAAGGAACGTTCGAGACGAGGACGTAGATAGGCTGGGTGTGTAAGCGTTGCGAGACGTTGAGCTAACCAGTACTAATGAACCGTGCGGCTTAACCTGACAACACCGAAGGTGTTTTGCGGGGATTGAGAGCAAAGACAGCGTTTCAGAGAAAAAACATGACCGAAAGAAGACGGTCAGACAGCTTGTTCGGGATTGAAAACAGGATTTGTCTGGCGGCAATAGCGCGGTGGTCCCACCTGACCCCATGCCGAACTCAGCAGTGAAACGCCGTAGCGCCGATGGTAGTGTGGGGTCTCCCCATGTGAGAGTAGG
>NZ_CAWNQH010000066.1:0-73146 GCF_963876495.1 Xenorhabdus sp. KJ12.1 | reverse complement strand
CGGCAATAGCGCGGTGGTCCCACCTGACCCCATGCCGAACTCAGCAGTGAAACGCCGTAGCGCCGATGGTAGTGTGGGGTCTCCCCATGTGAGAGTAGGACACTGCCAGACATCACTTTGACAGAGAAGCCATCCTTCACCGGATGGCTTTTTTGTATTTTAAACCTGAAGAAATTAATGTGCTTTTCCTTGTTCAATTCCAATTCCTGTCTGTGAACGCAAGAATTGTCTGCGAAACATTTCGCGTTCCTGCTGGCCTTGTTCTGATGTATCAGTGATAGAAAAGAACCACGCACCGGCAAATGCCACAATCATGGAAAATAAAGCTGGATATTCGTAGGGATAAATGGGTTTTTCATGTCCAAGAATACTAACCCAGATTGTTGGGCCTAGGATCATGAGCACAACAGCTATTATTAATCCCAACCACCCGCCTATGAGTGCACCTCGTGTTGTCAGTTTGTTCCAGTACATTGACAGCAAAATAATCGGGAAATTACAGCTTGCTGCAATAGAGAAAGCCAGACCGACCATAAAGGCAATATTTTGTTTTTCGAATAAAATACCTAACCCAATAGCGATAATCCCCAGAAAAACAACCGTAATTTTCGAAATTCTTAATTCATCCCGTTCATTAGCCTGACCTTGTTTAATCACATTTGCATAGAGGTCATGAGAAACTGCTGAGGCACCTGCAAGTGTTAATCCCGCAACTACAGCTAAAATGGTGGCAAAGGCGACAGCAGAGATGAATCCGAGGAAGAAATCACCACCCACGGCAGTCGCAAGGTGAACAGCAGCCATATTAGTTCCACCGAGCAATGCGCCAGTACCATCTTTAAATGCAGCATTAGGGCTGACTAACAGTATTGCGCCAAACCCGATAATAAATGTCAGAATATAGAAATAACCGATAAATCCGGTGGCATAGAAAACACTTTTACGAGCTTCTTTGGCATCATTAACGGTAAAGAATCGCATAATGATATGTGGTAAACCTGCGGTACCAAACATTAACGCTAATCCTAAAGAAAGCGCAGATATTGGGTCAGAAACTAATCCCCCGGGACTCATAATTTTTTGGCCATTTGAGTGAACGGCAATAGCTTCTTTAAACAGAGTATTGAAATTGAAATTTACGGCTTTCATGACCATCAACGCCATAAATGTGGCACCGGCCAATAACAGGATTGCTTTAATAATCTGCACCCATGTTGTTGCCAGCATTCCGCCAAACAGCACATATAGAACCATTAAAATACCAACTAAAACCACAGCGATGTAGTAATTCAGCCCAAATAACAACTCGATGAGTTTTCCTGCTCCAACCATCTGTGCAATCAGGTATAAAGCAACAACAACTAGTGAGCCTACCGCTGATAATGTACGGATTGGGCGCTGTTTTAGTCGGTAAGAAGCAACATCAGCGAATGTGTAGCGGCCCAGATTTCTTAATCGTTCTGCGATTAGGAACAAAATAATCGGCCAGCCGACAAGAAAACCAATGGAATAAATAAGGCCATCATAACCGGAGGTATAAACCAGCGCTGAAATCCCCAAAAATGATGCTGCAGACATATAATCGCCTGCAATTGCCATACCGTTTTGGAAGCCAGTGATCCGCCCGCCTGCGGTATAGTAATCAGAACGTGAAATTGTCCGTTTTGATGCCCAATAAGTGATGTAGAGTGTGAACCCGACAAATAACAGGAACATGATGATTGCCTGAATATTTAAAGGTTGTTTTTCTACATTACCTGAAATGGCATCTGCTTGAGTGAGGATGGGGTAGAGGGAAGAAAATAACGCGATTGTTGATAGGACAAGTTTTCTCATTTTCTCACCTCATTGAGAATAGCTGAGGTTAAACGATCAAATTCACCGTTCGCTCTGATTACGTAAATCCCCGTTAATATAAAAGAAATAAAAATAATACCGACACCCACAGGAATACCACGAGTCATGCTGGAGCCCTCATAAAGAGGAGTGCCAAGCCATCCAGGAGCAAAAGCGATGAGGAAAATAAAACCAACATAAAGTATTAACATAATGGCAGATAACAACCAGGCAAAACGCCCACGCTTTTCAATTAACTCTTTAAAGTGAGGGTTGTTTTCGATTTCTTGATAAATATCGGTACTCATCAGGCTATCTCCTTTTAGGTATTAAAGGACGAACCTTAAACAACATTGAGGGTTGCCAGATACGGACAGCAACATTCGAGAGAATGCATGACTATCTGTCACGTCCCTGAACAGTTCTGTATTTTTTGATTATGCTTACCAAGCCGCCTTGCGGCGGCGTGCATATGAACTATATGTGCCTTATGGCATATACATTAAGGCATCATTATGGATTGCTTTTCTTCCAATAATTTTTCCACAACGCCGGGATCAGCCAAAGTGGAAGTATCACCTAAGTTGCCAGTATCACCGGAAGCAATTTTGCGTAAAATACGCCGCATAATTTTTCCTGAACGTGTTTTTGGCAGAGAATCAGTCCAGTGCAGGATGTCCGGAGTCGCAATTGGGCCGATTTCTTTGCGAACCCAGCTTCTGACTTCTGCATACAAATCAGGAGAAGGTTCTTCACCATGAATTAATGTGACATAAGCATAAATTGCCTGCCCTTTAATACGGTGTGGTATCCCGACAACAGCCGCTTCCGCAATTTTGGGATGAGCAACCAACGCAGATTCAATTTCTGCAGTTCCCAATCGGTGGCCTGAAATATTCAGCACATCATCAACACGACCAGTAATCCAGTAATAACCATCTTCATCTCGTCTGGCACCATCGCCACTGAAATAAACGCCTTTGAAGGTAGAAAAATAGGTTTGCTCAAAACGGTCATGATCACCAAACAATGTACGAGCTTGCCCCGGCCATGAATCGGTAATGACAAGATTACCTTCACTCTCGCCGCTTAAGGTTTCTCCGGTATTATCGACTATTGCCGGGCTTACGCCGAAGAATGGCAGTGTGGCTGATCCAGCTTTGAGGTCGGTTGCTCCGGGCAACGGCGTGATCATGAATCCACCTGTTTCTGTTTGCCACCATGTATCGACGATAGGGCATTTACTGTTGCCTATTTTCTTGTAGTACCATTCCCAGGCTTCTGGGTTGATGGGTTCCCCCACTGAACCCATGATGCGTAATGATGTGCGTTTGGTGCCTTCAATAGCTTTATCCCCTTCTGCCATTAACGCTCGAATGGCGGTTGGTGCGGTATAGAGGATATTGACCTGATGTTTATCTACAACCTGACAGAGACGATTCACATCGGGATAGTTTGGTACTCCTTCAAACATTAAGGTTGTTGCACCACAGGAGAGCGGACCATAAAGCAAGTAACTATGGCCGGTTACCCAGCCTACATCAGCTGTGCACCAGTAAACTTCGCCGGGACGGTAATCAAACGTATATTTGAATGTCAAAGATGCATAGACCAGATAACCACCGGAGGTATGTAGAACACCTTTAGGCTTACCTGTTGAACCGGATGTATAAAGAATAAACAACGGATCTTCGGCATTCATTTCTTCAGCAGGGCAATCTGAACTAGCCTCTTTGGTTAATTCATGCCACCAGAGATCGCGTCCGGTATGCCAGTTTGTTGCATTATCAGTACGTTTGAAGACGACAACATTAGTCACATTTGTCACAGCAGGATTGCTTAGTGCTTCATCGACATTTTTTTTCAGCGGAACAACTCGGCCAGCTCGTAAACCTTCATTGGCTGTGATGATTAACTTCGCATTTGAATCGATAATTCGACCGGAAATTGCATCAGGAGAAAAGCCGCCGAAAATTACGGAGTGAATCGCGCCAACCCGGGCACAAGCCAGCATGGCGACAGCGGCTTCTGGCACCATTGGCATATAAATAGCGACAACATCGCCTTTTTTGACTCCGAGTTTTTTCAAGACATTGGCGAACTGGCAGACATCGTGGTATAGCTCCTGATATGTAACATGTCTGGATTCAGCCGGTTTGTCTCCTTCCCAGATAATGGCAGTCTGATGGCCTCGCTCCTGTAAATGGCGGTCAAGGCAGTTAGCACTTAGGTTAAGTGTGCCATCTTCAAACCAGCGGATACTGATATGCCCGGGGTCGAAAGAGGTATTTTTCACTTTTGTATAAGGTTTTATCCAATCGACAATTTTACCTTTTTCTCCCCAGAACCCCTCAGGATCCTGTAGTGAGCGTTGGTATTCTTGCAGATATTGTTGTTTGTTTATCAGGGCTGTTTCTGCGATGTCAGCAGGAATAGGGTGCTTAATTATTTGAGTCATATTTTTATCTCCTTGCAATTGTTAATACTATGTCAAAACAAGGTTAACTAAAGTGTAAGAAGAATTTTTGTTTCTTTTTTGCGCGGAAGATCACGCAATAGAGATAATGAATGTTATGAAGGGAACATTTAATGCGGTGTATTTATATAAAATATACCGTTATTCATAATCTCATTTTTGGAAAAATTAACTAACTGTTGGATTCTATTTGGTTATTTATTCTTATTTATAGATTAAATACAAAAGGAAAGGAAACCACAGTGACAATATGGAATTGATAATCATTTTCATTACCGTTTGATTCACTATAATAATCCTGTTGCTTACAAGGTGTGATCTTCATCCCCCAATAAATAAAGGGTGTATGTATTTTAAACAACTGGAGATTTAATATGAGTCATTCATTACCTTCCTTGCCTTATTCTTATGATGCACTGGAACCTCATTTTGATGAACAAACGATGCTTATTCATCATACTAAACACCATCAAACCTACGTTGCAAATACCAATACCGCACTGGAAAATTTCCCTGAACTCGCTGGTCTGGACATTGATGATCTGGTTCAGCAGCTTGACAGAATCCCGGCTGATAAACGTACTTTTATGCGTAATAACGCAGGAGGTCATTCAAATCACAGCATGTTCTGGAAAGGGCTAAAATTAGATACGACGTTATCCGGTGCTTTAAAAGCAGCAATAGAACGGGATTTTGGCAGCATTGATGCTTTCAAAACAAAATTCGAACAGGCAGCAGCTACCCGTTTTGGTTCTGGCTGGGCTTGGCTGGTACTGAAAGAAGACGGAAAACTTGATGTTGTTTCTACTGCAAATCAGGATAGCCCGTTGATGGGAGAAGAAATTTCCGGTACTTCCGGTTATCCCATTTTAGGGTTAGATGTATGGGAACATGCTTACTACCTTAAATATCAAAATCGCCGCCCTGATTATATTAAGGCATTTTGGCATGTCGTAAATTGGGATGAAGCAGCAAGGCGTTACGAAGAAAAAATTAAATAACAGCTATTATCTTCATCTTTCAAAAAGTGCTGATCATAACCGTGGTCAGCATTTTTATTGGCCATAATTTTCGCTATCATTCGATTTTTTCTTGTTTCGCGATTAAAGGCACATAATGAAAAAGAACGCTGTCATAACGATTACAACCCTTATAGTATCCTCCTTACTAATGTCTGGCTGTGCGCAGCCCAAAACAAGTGCCGAACGTAATGCCAAGCATTTTGTTTATGCTTCTAATGATGATTTTGACCCCAATTTCAGAACTAAAATCTACGATAGTATCGAGCTTTCAATACCGTTTTTTGAGCAATTCTGGCAGTTTGGTAAAAAAGACAGAGAAGCAGGTGTATCCCCCGAAGAGGCGCAGCAACGAGTAATTTATTTAAAAGGTGATGAATTCATGAATTCAATTCGGAGAACATCGCATTTTGAGGGTAAAGTTTATGAGAGCAGCGAAGGCCCTTCAATAAAATGGCGTAAGGCAATGTCCGAAGCTATATCTGCTACTTATATGGATGGTTATGAAGGTCGGAACTAACCGATTGTTTTACTGACTGTCTGTTCATTATGTGTTTATTGAGGAGAAATGGAAATGTATTACCCACAGATATATAGAGGAAAAATAATCTCCTCCGAGAAATTGGGTTCCTCTGCAATCAATAAACTGCTGGTAAATGGCAGTTTACAGCTTACTTCTCTGGGACTGGAAGGTGATGAACAGGCAGAAGCCCGCTTTCATGGCGGGCCAGATCGTGCACTTTGCCATTATCCGATGGAACATTATCTATTTTGGAAAAGGCAATTCCCTGAATTAATGGAGTTATTTGTACCCCCGCTCTTTGGTGAAAATATATCAACGGAAGGGATGACAGAAGAGAGCGTTTATATCGGAGACATTTTCCAGTGGGGAGAGACAATTATTCAGGTAACTCAGCCTCGTTCGCCTTGTTATAAACTTAATATCATTACCGGTATTGAGAATTTTGCTGCCATCATGCAAGACAGAGGCTATTGCGGCTGGTTATACCGTGTGATCTCTTCAGGTGTAACCTGTGCGGGTGAACCAATAAAGCTTCTCAGTCGGAATAGTGATGTTTCTGTGAAAGAAGCCATTTCCATTGCTTTTCATAGCCCATTTGATGAAGAACAATATCGTCGTTTAATGGGAGCTGCCGGGCTATCTGCCAGCTGGAATCTCACGATGCAGAAGCGGATATTACTTGGAAAAATAGAGAGTTTTAGTCACCGCTTATTTGGAAAATAAGTAAATTTTCTATTTTTAAACAGGTATTCAATCGCTTGTTACTTAAGCCATGTATATATGCCAAAGGGTCAGCGTTAATAACCCTTTGGCATGTAACTGCTATTACGGATGGGTAATAAACCCAATTGCTTCATAAACCTTATTCAGGGTTTCCTGAGCACGAGCCTGTGCTTTTGCTGCACCTTCTGCCATGACTTGGTTAAGCAGAGCTTCATCATTACGGAAATGGTGATAACGTTCCTGCAAGTCAGCCAGCATTTCACACACTGCGTCTGCAACCGCACCTTTCAGGTGGCCGTACATTTTTCCTTCGAACTCTGCTTCCAATTCAGGGATGGTTTTGCCTGTTACACCTGACAGAATGTCCAGTAAGTTGGAAACACCCGGTTTGTTTTCCAAATCATAGCGGACACGAGGTGGCTCTTCAGAATCGGTGACTGCACGTTTGATTTTCTTGGCAACAGATTTCGGGTCTTCCAATAGAGCAATGACATTATTGCGGTTATCATCAGACTTAGACATTTTTTTGCTCGGCTCTTGTAATGACATGACACGAGCGCCTTCTTTCGGAATGAAAGGTTCCGGGATCGTGAAAATCTCACCGTAAAGAGCATTAAAACGTTGTGCCAAATCACGAGTCAATTCAAGGTGCTGTTTCTGATCAATACCTACAGGGATCTGATTAGCCTGATAAAGCAAAATGTCAGCAGCCATCAGGACAGGATAGTTAAACAGACCCGCGTTAATATTTTCCGGGAAACGGGCGGACTTATCCTTAAACTGTGTCATGCGGCTGAGTTCGCCGAAATAGGTATAACAATTCAGTGCCCAGGCTAGCTGGTTATGCTGAGGTACGTGTGATTGGACGAAAATAGTGCTTTTCTTTGGATCGATACCACAGGCAAGGTAAAGTGCCAGCGTATCCAGCGTACGTTTTTTCAGTTCTTCAGGATCCTGACGTACGGTAATGGTGTGCTGGTTAACAATACAATAGATGCAATCATATTCATCCTGCATCTGAACCCACTGACGTAACGCTCCCATGTAGTTACCGATGGTCAATTCACCGGAGGGTTGTGCGCCGCTGAATACAATAGGTTTCTGTTTCGTTGCTGTGGGTTCGTTCATTTTATTACGCTTCCTGTAAGTTCAAAGTTGGTAATCCAATTGTTGGTAGTAAATCCGGAAAATTGTCTAGTACATAATCCGGGTGGTTTAATGCTATTGATTCCCCATAGTTATATCCATAGGTTAAGCCAACACAAGGGCAGCCTGCCGCCTGTGCAGCCAAAATATCATTACGGGAATCACCAACAAAAAGCAATTCATCTTTATTTAAACCAAACATGCCCATTGTCAGAAACAGTGGTGCAGGGTGCGGTTTTTTCTGTTTAACATCGTCTCCTCCCAGTACCAGTGAAAAGTATTGACTGATACCAAGAGATTCCAGCAATGGTGCAATAAAAGGTGTCGGCTTATTAGTAATAATCGCCATCGGCAGGTTATGTTTTGCCAGCTCAGCCAGTGTTTCTTTGACATGAGGAAACAGTTTGCTACCCGTCGTGACGGTAGTTTCATAGAATTTATCGAACAGACTGCGGACTTCACTGAACAGTTCAGGGGAAAACTCTCCGACAGCCCATTTCAGGGCACGTTCAACCATGATGTCCGCGCCATTACCCACCCACACAGCAACGCGTTCTTTGCCTGCTGCGGGCAGAGCTTTGGTGAGTAAGGCCTGATCCAGAGCATCTGCCAGCCCACTGGCGCTGTCTACCAGCGTTCCATCCAGATCGAATGCAATGGCCTGAATTGCTTGTGCTACATTTTTTTTCATCATGTTGCCTGTCGTTATGCCACTGTTGATAACTCACTGCGCATTTCATCAATGACTGCTTTATAGTCAGGCTGACTGAAAATAGCAGAGCCTGCAACGAACATATCTGCACCAGCCTGAGCTGCCGCAGCGATGTTGTTGGCTTTGATACCACCATCAATTTCGAGACGGATATCATAGCCGCTTTCATCGATAATTTTACGGACATGACGCAATTTATGTAGGGTTTCCGGAATGAACGACTGGCCGCCGAAACCGGGGTTAACTGACATCAATAAAATAACGTCGAGTTTATCCAGTACATAATCCAGATAGCTGAGAGGTGTTGCCGGATTGAATACCAGACCAGCTTTACAGCCATGATCTTTAATCAGCTGTAGTGTCCGGTGAATATGTTCACTCGCTTCGGGATGGAAAGTGATATAGGTTGCACCGGCCTTAGCAAAATCGGGGATAATGCGATCTACAGGCTTCACCATCAGATGAACATCAATGGGAGCGGTAATACCATAATCGCGCAGTGCCTGGCAGACCATCGGGCCAATTGTCAGGTTTGGTACGTAATGGTTATCCATAACGTCAAAATGCACAACATCAGCACCGGCAGCCAGCACCTTTGCGGTATCTTCACCCAGACGGGCGAAATCTGCAGATAGAATGGATGGGGCAATCAGAAAATCTTTCTTCATTATTCTCTTCTCCAATTCATTGTTTATCCCCGTTATTTCAGGGGCAGGAAACCTCAATCACTTCTGGCAGTATAACGCCAAAAGTTCATCAACTTTACAGCGGGCAAGAATATTTCTACTTATTGTCCGGCGGGCTTTAACAATGTAAAGGGAAGCATGATGATACCATTCACGTGTCATTGGCGTGTCATGGTTGGATATGAGCACCGGAATACCATGTTGAGACGAAAGATTATAGGCAAGCCACGCCAGATTTTCTTGGTCTGTCAGGTTAAAACTATTTGTATGGTAGGCTGTAAAATTTGCGGTTGCTGAAAGAGGAGCATAGGGCGGGTCGCAGTAAACCACTGAGCCTTTTGGGACATTAGTTAATGCGACTTCATAATGCTGACAGATAAAAGTAGCCTTCTTAGATTTTTCAGCGAACCAATACAGCTCATCTTCCGGAAAATAAGGTTTTTTATAGCGTCCGAAAGGAACATTAAACTCGCCGCGTAAATTATAGCGACACAGACCGTTATAGCAGTGACGGTTAAGATACAGAAACAACACGCTGCGATGGAATGGATCTTTGCTTTTGTTGAACTCTTCTCTCAGGCGATAGAAGGTTTCAGACGTATTGTATGCTGGTGAAAATAAGGGACGGACATGATCAATAAACTCATCCGCACGAAATTTTACCGTATCGTACAGATTAATCAGATCACTATTGATATCTGATAAGAGATAAGAATCATAATCGGTATTCAGGAATACCGAGCCTGCGCCAACAAATGGCTCAACTAAGCGATCGCCCTCTGGCAGATGACGTTTAATATCATCCACCAAGGGGTATTTTCCACCGGCCCATTTTAAGAAAGCGCGTTTTTTTTTCATGCCGTCAATAAAGTATTCAATAATTTCAGAGTCGCAGATTGTACTCTGTTTAGGACAGCATATCAGCGCCTAATCAAAATAGTTTTATTTTTTCAGATCTTGATGAACCTGTTGTAGTTTTCTTACCCAGGGTTTTTGTGTCCGAACGTCTACAGGGAGTGAGGCAATCGCTTTTTTGGCGTCTGAAGCGGAATTGTAGCTACCGTAGATCAAAATAAACCATGTCTTATCATTACGTTTAGTTTCATAAACTTTGTAATGGGAAAGGTTATTCTTTTTCGCAAAAGCAATCAAGGTATCCGGGCGACTGGCGCTGCTTAACTGGAGTGTAAACCGATTTGCCGGTACTTTCAGTAGGTCTTCACCGATACTTGCAGTACTTTGCTTATTTGTCTGATGGTCAGTGGTTGCGGGTTTCGTGGCTACCTTATGTTGTTTTTCGGTTTTTTGCTGTTCAACCGGCGTTACTGCCGTCTGCTTTACACGGCTCTGTTGTGGTGTCGGTTGTGAGGATGGCTGGTTTTCCTGTTCCGTATTTTTTTGTACCGCATTGTTGATATTGCTTTGTTGCTGATTTAAAGCATCAGAAATATCACCGGGTAATTCGATACGTTGGTTATAGCTACCCGTTCCGCTGGTCGGGGAAAGGTTCTGACTAGGGGTACTGCTGATTGGCGGCATGCCTATTTCATGCGGATGGTCAGTGGCAGATGTGGATGGTGCTTCCTGTGCGCTATTTTGCTCATTGTCGGAAGATGATGAAGTGCCGGATAGGTTAATACTTTTCTCGACTGAATTTGATGACTGCTGCTTTTCATGTTCTGTTGGTGATTTCAGGGCAGAACTGATAGCGATAATGAGCAGTAGAAGCACAAGGATACCGGCCCCAATCATCATTTGTTGACGGGATATTGCCAGTTTTGGATTCTGCTTCTGGGGGCGTGATCGCTGAGTGGGACGATCAGATGTATCGGGTTTAAACTCGTTTTCTGTTTTTTGTTTATTTTCTGATTTTAATTCGTCCATATGCCCTCCCAGCTGAGATAATACTGCCAATTGCTATGTGACTGATAACGGAGTGATAAGTTTGGTGGCCAGACCTAACTGAAGCTGTTCACATTATACCCATTATTTGAAAAATCTATCGGATATATCTATCAATGTAGCTATTTTATAGCAAACAGCCAGAAAATTAGGGGTCATTCACTACAACGTCGGATGGCTTCTAATATGACATCGGTGCTGATATCAGAACGAAGTTCTGCTTTCCCGATAGCTGTGGGTAATACCAGCCGAAGTTTGCCCGCAGTGACTTTTTTATCGCGCATCATATGAGGTAAATAATTTTCAGGAGGCATTTCTGACGGGCCATGTACAGGCAGTTTTGCTCTTTCCAGCAGACTGATGATGCGCTGTGTATCCTGACCGGGGAATGAGCCAACAAGCTCAGAAGCCCGTGCAGCCATAACCATCCCTGCTGCGACTGCTTGCCCGTGCAGCCAGACTCCGTATCCCATTTCAGCTTCAATCGCATGCCCGAAAGTATGGCCGAGATTTAATAAAGCCCGCATACCTGAGCGTTCATGCTCATCCGCTGCAACAACAAGGGCTTTCAGCTCACAGCAACGACGAATGCAGTAAGCCATAGCCTGATGGTTGAGATCCAATAATTTTTCGATATTGTTTTCAAGCCAGTTGAAAAATTCACCGTCCAGGATCACGCCATATTTGATCACTTCAGCCAGCCCTGCATACAGCTCTTGGGCTGGCAGGGTATTTAAGCAGTTGAGATCAATGACCACAGAGGCGGGCTGGTAAAACGCCCCAATCATGTTTTTACCGAGGGGGTGGTTGACTCCGGTTTTTCCACCAACAGAAGAGTCAACCTGAGAAAGTAGAGTGGTGGGCACCTGAATGAAACGGGTGCCGCGCTGATAGCTGGCAGCAGCAAAACCCGTCATATCACCGATGACACCACCACCGAGAGCGATAAGCGTTGTGTCCCGAGCATGATTATTTTCCAGTAAGGCCGAAAATATATCATTGAGCACAAAAAGTGATTTGTATTGTTCACCGTCAGGCAAGATAACTTCATTCACCCGAAGGCCCATATTCAGCAATGTGGATTTCACCTGTTCAAGATACAGGGGAGCCAGTGTTTCATTGGTCACTATCATGACCTGCTGACCAGATTGCAGGGGCCTGAATGCTTCACTGCTCGAAAACAGCCCTTGGGCGATGGTAATTGGATAGCTTCTTTCACCTAACGTAACAATCACTTGTTCCATATCAGCTTTCGCCTTATTTTTTGCAACGGATTGAATCCGCGGAAATTAATTTTTTTCCAATAATTCAATAATTTGATTAGCTACAACTTTGGCGCTTTGCTCATCTGTACGTATAGTCAGGTCAGCAATCTCCTCATACAGAGGATTGCGCTCATCAGCCAGATTTTCTAAAACTTCACGTGCTGGTGCATCAACTTGAAGTAAAGGGCGTTTTTTGTCGCGCTGGGTACGAGCTAACTGTTTTTCGATAGTTGTTTCTAAATAGACGACAACACCACGGGCAGACAGACGATTGCGGGTTTCTTTTGACTTAACAGACCCCCCCCCAGTTGCCAATACAATGCCTTGTTTCTCAGTCAGTTCGTTAATTATTTTTTCTTCGCGTTCACGGAAGCCTTCTTCGCCTTCCACATCGAATACCCAGCCCACGTCAGCTCCGGTACGTCGCTCAATTTCTTGATCGGAGTCGTAAAACTCCATATTGAGTTGCTGAGCTAACTGACGACCAATAGTGCTTTTGCCGGCACCCATAGGCCCAACCAGAAAGATATTGCGTTTCTCTGCCATGTTTTTGGTATTACTAAGACTATTTGTTAATGATAACCCGCCCCGCCAATCAGATTAGCCGCGGGACCTAAACTGAAACCTCATGAGTGAAATGTGAGATCAGATGGAAAAATTATCTCAGCACATCAGCCTATATTGCAACTATATAAATCAGCACGAACCGATTGAATCAGGTTCATGCTTTTTTTCTGGCTGACTGTAACCCTACCCATGGATATTTTGGTAGGCTTTTGCTGGTAATGAGAGACCTGCTCACTCAATTAGATAATCCTTGTATGCTAAATTGCCCTCAGCGTCAAATCCATAAACAGGTCAGACCAAGGAAAATGGCTGATAATCGGGCGATAAAATCACATATGTTGCATTTAACTAACTGATAAATATGTCTATATTTTAAGGTGGTTAAATATCAGTCAGTTGAGGTGTAATAAAAATTACGAGCTCCCTTCGGCTATGTCGTTCTCCCTGTTGGTTAAATAATGCACCCAATATAGGAATTTCTGACAAGTAGGGCACTTTTTGCAGACTGGCGCCTTTTTTCTGTTGAAAAATACCGCCCAAAATAAGTGTTTCACCGTTTCTAACGGTAACTTGTGTCATTATTTCTTGTTTATCAATCGCCAGATTTTCATTTCCTCCCTGATTAATGGGAAGGCCGGGCGCATTCTGGCTGATCTTGAGTATTAACCGGATTTTTCCGTTCTTTAAAATGTGTGGAGTGACTTCCATCCCCAATACGGCCTCTTTAAACTGAATCGTTGTTTTATCCTTATTCTGTACAATATAAGGAATATCAGAACCCTGTTTGATACTGGCAGGTTGCTGATGTGAGGCTGTCAGTCGTGGACTGGCAATGATATCCAGTTGATTTTCTTGTTCTAATGCACTGAGTTCCATTTCCAGCAGAGTGGCATGGATACGGGCTGCATTCAGCACTAAACGATGGCTTTGGCTACCCGCAGGTTGATGCAGATTCAGGCGGTTAAACCCTAGTGCCCGATTTAGTGGATCGGCGGTAATGCCCCAGTGAATACCTAATTCATGCAGTGCTTCTCTACTGCTGGTGACAATATGCGCTGTAATTTGTACTTGTTGTTGTGGTGTATCCACTTCTTTCAGCCAGTTTTTGATGCGAGTAATAGCATCAAATTTATCTTCTAATATCAGGCTGTTTGTTAAAGCATCATGTTCTACTTTTCCCCATTTTGTCAGCAACGCTGGGGTATTTTTTTGCAATTGTTCTGTTATTTTTCCTGCATCAGCGTATTGCAGGGTAATAACCTGATATTCGATTTCCTGATCATCCTGTTCTGACTGATGGAACTCCGTTGCTTCATCTGCCGTATTTTCATTGATAGGATTGTGTGGCGGCTGGAAAGGATCTCTTACATTTATGGAAAAAGCCGCTTCTTCCGGTTCAGTATCTTCCGCACAACTGAAAAAGGATAAAAACAGGAGTGCCAGTAAGGTGTAAACACAATTCTTCATTGTTGCTTTTCCTCATGATTTATATTTTCCTCATGACTCATATCTGCCAGTACCATGCGGACGGTCAGGCCATTATCGGCGGGGGTGATTGTGAGGTGTTTAATCAGCAATAAGGGCCGTAACTGCTGAATTTCACTCAGAAAGCGGAGTAATTGCTCATAGGTCAGTGACAATATGATATGCCATAAAACCTGATGACCTTCTTTGTGACTTTTCCATTCCATCAGTTGGCTGCCGGAACGGGTTAAAGGCTGGTGGAGCCGTTTAAGTACCGTCGTTTTCGGGGATGATGTTATGTGACTATTTGAGTCGAGATTAGCGGTTATCTGTTGGATCTGCTGGTGAAGTTCGGTTAAATCCGGTAGTTCGGAAAAACGGGTTTGAGATAATGCAATATCATTTTCCTGTTCTGCTATTTTGGAGCGAAAAGAATGAATGGCGTCTTTATTGCCCTGCCAGATAAAAAAATAGAATCCCAAAATAAGAGGAACGATCACCAATTGCTGTAATAAAAATAATTGCCATGCAGGGCGAAATAACCACACCAGATAATTATTTTTCATTACTGTTCCCCATTAACCACTCAGCATCAATGGTAAATACTCGGAGGTAGTCTTCAGGTGTCGTTGTCATTTTTTTCAATTGGACATTAATAAGTGAAATATTGCCTGTCAGGTTATCCAATAAATCAGAAACATCTTCATAGCTTTGACTATTAGCAGCAAAAACTAATTGGCCGGAATCATCACTGAATGTGGTTAGCCAGCTTTTTTCCGGTAATAAGTGAGGAAGCTGACGAAATAGTTGTAAATATCGCTGATTCTGCTCCATGAATAACTGTTTTTTCCCTAATTGTTGAGACAGTTGTTGTTGCTGTTGGACAGCCTGCTCTGTTTCACTGATAGTTTGTTTTAATTGCGCAAGTTGGTGGCTATTTTCAGTAAATTGGTTTTGATATTGTTCAATTTGTTGTTTTTGCTCTATTGAAATGATTACCAGAGCGGCAACCCACAGGAACAGTTGTAACCCGAGGAATACTCCCCATTTATGACACCGACGTTTAAGCCTTGCCTGTCGCCAAGGTAGAAAATTCACCTGATGCATCATTGGTCATCCGGTCTTAGTGCTAATCCTGCCGCTATCATGAAAGCACCCATGTTTTCCGGTATTGGGGGCTGGTAATGGCAAAATGCTGACAGTAGGTGCCAAACCTGAACGGATTCTGCTGGCGCGGCCTGCTGCTTTATGGGAGTAGGGCTGGTGGATTGTTCATCACTGTAATAAATCGGGTAATTTTCCCTGCCCGGAGTAATGGGGAGCTGGTTAATGACCTGTGTCAGACTGGCATGAGACTGAGTTGATATCAGCCCATAACTGAAAGGCAGGCTCGACGGGGCCAGCCATAACCAGTCAGTTTTTCGTTGATGAACCAGCCAGCTGTTACCGGGAATTCCGGCAAGTTCGGCTACATAGCGTAATGCGCAGGGGGCAATATCGATGGCATCGGGTGATAAACCGATTTCTGTGAGCAGGCTGAGCCAGAAATTGAGGTCTTTTTGGCGGGTTGCACTTATACAGATTTGTTGCCCATGTACCCGATAATCGAGAGCCAGATCAGTGGTGGGGAATTGCTTTTCGGCATTAGCACGGACAAACCAACCGAGTTCCGGCTCCTGTAATGAGATGTGCTGAGGCAGAGGAATTTGTTTCTGTAATGTTTGTTGAACAGGTAGTGCCAGCCTTAATTTAACCTTGTTAGGTAATATTTGCCGCCACTGCGTTAAAATTTTGCGTAATTTTTCTGGATACTGTAACCATCCCCCTGAGATAGGGGTGTTTGGTACCTTATTTAATAAGGGAGTTTCACTAAATGACGATGTTTCATTAAATAAAGATGTTTCGTTAAATAAAGAATAGTGCCAGCAGTGCCGGAATTGCCAGCCGTGACGGCGTTTAGTGGCGGCAAGCGCACGAATGTAATGATTATGGATATCCAGGCCGATATACCATGTAGCTGGGTACATATAGTGATTTCCTTATCAGTGATTAGTAATTAATGAAAGGTCATATTCATCGTGTTGTATAGCCTTTATACTACGTACTAATCGTTTATAAACTGCCTCATTAACATGGCGTGAGAAATTTCAGGTGAAGTTCATAAAGTATTTTTTGATCCTTGTCGTTTTTTGCATTTTCTTGGGAACTGCCTCGATTTTTGGTTTGTACAAATATATCGAGCCACAGTTACCGGATGTCGCGACGTTAAAGGATGTCCGATTACAGACACCGATGCAGGTGTTCAGTGCTGATGGCGAACTCATCGCTCAATATGGCGAAAAACGCCGCATACCGCTTACCCTATCCGAAATGCCTCCGTTGTTGGTAAAAGCCTTTATTGCCACAGAGGATAGCCGTTTTTATGAACACCACGGTGTTGATCCGATAGGTATTATTCGTGCTGCCTCCATTATGATGACTTCGGGGCATGCGTCTCAGGGAGCGAGTACCATCACGCAGCAGCTTGCGAGAAACTTTTTTCTTACTCCGGAAAGGACTTTGATTCGTAAGGCGAAAGAAGTATTTCTGGCGATTAGAATTGAGCAGATGTTAACCAAGGATGAAATTCTTGAGCTGTATCTCAACAAGATCCATCTTGGTTATCGTGCGTATGGTGTCGGCGCTGCAGCACACGTTTATTTCGGCAAAAACGTGAATGAATTGACACTAAGTGAAATGGCGATGATTGCCGGATTGCCGAAAGCGCCTTCAACCTTAAACCCGCTGTATTCTTATGAGCGTGCGACCAACCGCCGTAATGTGGTGCTGGGGCGCATGCTGGAAGAGGGCTACATTACTCAGCAGCAGTATTATCAGGCTAGAAGTGAGAAATTAGTTGCCAGTTACCACACTCCGCAGATTGCGTTTTCTGCACCTTATCTGACTGAAATGGTCAGACAGGATCTGATTAACCGTTATGGCGAAAATGCGTATACGGATGGTTATAAGGTCTATACCACGGTGACGCGCAAAATCCAGCTGGCTGCTGTCGATGCCGTTCGTACTAATGTGATTGACTATGATATGCGTCATGGTTATCGCGGTGCTCAGGAAGTGTTATGGAAGGGAGGCCAGCTTGCATGGAGTCAGTCTAAGATTACCGATAAGCTGAAAACCTTACCAAAATATGGCCCCTTGTTGCCTGCGGTTGTCATGAAATCTAATGCTACTCAGGCTGAAGTGATACTGACAGATGGCAGCAAAGTTGAACTGACAATGGCAGGAGTCCGCTGGGCACGTCAGTTCAAAACTGACAGCCTGCAAGGGCCGGCACCACAGAGTGTGGATAGCGTCATTCGGGCTGGTGAGCAGATTTGGGTCAGAAAGGTCAATAACGTCTGGTGGCTGGCTCAATTACCGGAAGTGAATGCGGCGTTGATCTCCATTAACCCAATAAATGGTGCGGTAGAAGCGTTGGTTGGTGGTTTCAATTTTGAATTAAGTCAATTTAATCGCGTGACTCAATCATTGCGTCAGGTTGGCTCCAATATCAAGCCATTCCTGTATACCGCTGCGATGGATAAAGGGCTGACGCTGGCATCATTGCTGAATGATGCACCTATCAGCCGTTGGGATGCCGGTGCAGGTACGGACTGGCGTCCGAAAAACTCGCCTCCGACCTATGATGGCCCGGTTCGTTTGCGTCAGGGACTGGGGCAGTCCAAAAACGTAGTGATGGTGCGAGCTATGCGGGCGATGGGTGTCGATTATGCGGCTGACTATCTGAAACGCTTTGGCTTACCGGGAGAGAATGTTGTCCGCACAGAATCACTGGCGCTGGGCTCACCTTCTTTCACACCAATGCAGTTAGTACGCGGCTATGCAGTGATGGCGAATGGTGGCTATCTGGTTGATCCTTACTTCATTAACAAAATTGAGGATGATGCAGGGAAAATTCTGTATGAAGCTAAACCTAAGGTTGCCTGCCCACAATGTACTGATATTCCGGTGATCTACGGGGATACAACACGCTCTATTGAGCTGTCCGAAGATTCGATTGAGAACGTAGCTCATTCCGATGTTTCCCAAAACCCCGTGTTACTACCACAGCCGGATCTGGAAAGTGTCGCGCCTAATCTGTACGTTGATGATCAGCAATATGCACCGCATGTTATCAGCACACCGCTGGCATTTTTGATCCATGATGCCCTGAAAACCAACATCTTTGGTGAACCGGGCTGGATGGGAACGGGTTGGCGCGCCGCCCGAGATTTAAAGCGTCGTGATATTGGCGGTAAAACCGGGACAACCAATAGTTCGAAAGATGCATGGTTCTCTGGTTACGGGCCGGATATGGTGGCAACAGTCTGGATTGGTTTTGATGAGCACAGCAGAAGTCTGGGACGTACTCCGGTTCTGAAAGGAGAAGGTGGAGCGAAAACGGCTCAGCCAATCTGGGATGACTTCATGAAAATGGCATTAGAAGGAGTGCCTGAAAAACTGATGGAGGCTCCTCAAGGCATTGTGTCTGTCACGATTGATCGGGCTACGGGTAAGCTCTCTAGCGGTGGAAAAAATACCCGTGCAGAATATTTTATTGAGGGCACTCAACCGACAGAATATTCTGTACCAGAGGCGGGTACGACTGTCATTGAGAATGGTGAAAGCCAAGAACTGTTCTGATCAGTTTTAGGTGCCTGCGCAGGTATTAAACTGAGATAAAAAGGCTCTGTCAGTTTCCTGACGGAGCCTTTTGTTATAGGTTATTTATCAATTTTTATAGCATAAGGGCTATTTATTCATTTTATCTTTCACAGCTTTTGCGAATGGTTTACCGCCATCTACAGCGGTGTAGTGAATATGAATATTGATATCTTTTAACCGCCACACAGGAACATGACCCAAATGACGGATGTGTTTTTTGCCTGAAAGCCCTGCATGGCAGAAGCGATTTTATCTTCACTCAGCATGGCATCATTTGCACTGGGAATAACGGATCTGATTTTTTTAATCCAATCAATATTTTCAATATCAGCAGAGGTATTGCTGCCGGACTGATAAGGCATCAGTAATAGGTTAAGGGACAAGGGGGATAGATTATGCTGCTTAATCCATTGCGTGGCATTCATGACAGCGATAAGTACATCGAGAATATCAATGGCTTTAGCGTCCTTAGCTAATACCGGAATACCTGCCAGTTGTTGCAGATAGCTCGGATTATCGCGGTTCAATAGCAACAATAACCCTAAACTTTCTTTCACTGACATGCGCAATATGCGGGGTATGGCAACCAGACGATACAGGGCAGAAACAACATCCAGCGAACGTTTGGGCTTGCTCAGGTTCTGTGCCTGCATAACGAAAGAAAGTAATATCTGGCAGGTTGCATCATCAATATTCAACCCCCGGCATAACTGGTTGATAGTCAGTGCATCGATGCCTTCGGTCACGGCGGGATCAAATTCTTTATTATCCAGAACCAGCACAAATGAAGAAGATGTCTGTTGTGACAATCCCGGAGCATTGAAAAGCTGATCAAAGAAAGAGAGTTTGTTCTCAAGAGAGCAGGGGCTTTACCTGCGTTGATATAGGAAGCGGCATAGTTGGCCCCGGAGGGAAATTGTTTATCCGCATTATCCGGTTTAGTGACGTTACTGGAGTAGGTGACGATACTGTGAGTCTTGGTTTCTTCGGCGATTCCGTTAACCGCAAACAATGATTCTGCTTCCTGAGAAGTCAGGCCGGTTTGTTGAGTGAATATGGTGAGACGCTCCAGAGATCCTGCGGCTTTGATTGTATCTCCTTTTAGGCCGTAATATTTTTCGAAGAAATCTTTTTGGCTGCTTTGTGATTTTTCCAGCAATAATGCCTGAAGTTTCGGTGCCAGTGTGCTGCTTATCATCATTGCTGTTTGCAGCGAGTCAGCACTCAGATTGTCATCGATAAAATTGGGATACTTGCTGTCAGCCCGTTGGATCAAATCTAGTAATGGGATCTCTTTTTTTGCCAGTACGGTTGTAGTTTGCTTTAGCGGAAAGTGGAATGGCAACGAAAGCGGGTAATGAATATCAGCCAGAGAATGCGTCAAAGGCTGATTATTATTGATATGATTTTTGACTTTTTCGGCCAGAGCTTCAATGACGAGTGGTAACAGGCTGCTAGTCTGATTGAGGTTAGTACTATCAAGCAATAATTTTTCGATATCAGTCCGCCGTTGGCTGAGAAAACGGGCACTCTCTTTGTCTGCGTCTTTTTCAAACATCTGAATCTGTTGATATAGCTCAACCAGATAGGCTAACGGCCCGTCATTGGCTTCGGGTAAACCCGGAAAACAATAAAGATCCGGATTATCGTTAAAGAGTGTCTTATAACTAATCTGTGAATTTATATTATTTGCCATACATGATTACCTTTGAAATAGAAATTCGATTAAAAGAAAACGGCACTTCTATTTTTCATAACACCTTTCTCATAACATTAATTTATGTTTCTGGTGCTATTGAAACGGCTACACTATGGCCTGTTATTGTGAGCTATCCAGCCTAAAATATATTCCGGATCTGATCGTTTATTAAAAAGTTATTTTATTTCAATGGGAGTTTTAAAAATTGAGTTTATTGAATAAATCATAAAGGGGTTATCAGGGGAATATCGCGATTGTGGGTATTAATTTTTAAATAATAATAAATATGTTTATTTGTTATTTTTAATAAAGTGAATGCTTTTGTGTATGCTCAGTATAGTGAAAAAATGGGTATTAAAGATGGTTGTCTCCAATACCCCCTTTTTCATAAATTTATATTATTAATTTCTATTATTCAGATAAGCAATCAGCGCTGCTGTAAACGGAGTCTTAACACGTTTCATTCAGGTATCGTTGTGCAAAAAATAACGCACTGACATTTCTGGCTTCGTTGAAATCGGGGTGTTCCAGTAGTGACATCATGTCTGCTATAGGCCAGCGGATCTGTACCAGTGGTTCCGGCTCATCTCCTTCCAGAGCTTCGGGGTATAAATCCTGTGCAATCACGATGTTCATTTTGCTGGAAAAATAAGAAGGCGCCATCGTCAATTTTGTCAACAATTCCAGTTTGCTGGCACCTAATCCTACCTCTTCCTTTAATTCACGATTAGCCGCTTCAAGAATACTTTCTCCTGCATCAATCGCGCCTTTAGGAAAACCCAATTCATATTGTTCAATACCTACGGCGTACTCACGTATCAGAAGTAAGTCATCACCAATTACCGGAATAATGAGAACCGCTTCATGATTGGTAGGTTTCATTCGTTCATAAATACGTCTGGCACCATTACTGAATTCAAGATCGACGGACTGGATGTTGAATAAACGAGAATGGGCAATATTACTTATATTCAATATTTTAGGCTTTTTCAGTTCAATCATGCTTGCCCCTGATGGTTGTTGCGTATTTAAACTTTGCTTTAATATGGCTGATTATGTTAGTAAATGATAGCGATTATCGCTTGTATGTATTTTTGTTATGGTTCTACTTTGCAGAAAATGCTGTTTTTTGTGAATTGGTGTGAGAAAATTTATATAACATGTTGTAAATAAAATTAAAAATAGAAGGCGAGAATAGGAATAACCTGATTCTGCGGGTTTCTTTCGATTGTTATTTTGTCAGTTTCTTACTGCTGTCATGGGCATGGAGAACAAATGAGCTCACTGGTCATTATATTGGCTATTTTTATTATTAGCCTGACTATAATGGCTTCCTTTCTGACTTTCAGATGGAGGCGGTCTGATAACGCGCGTTATATGTCATTGAAGACTAACACAGTCAGTCGTAAGTTGAATGCAGTCGAATTTCAAGTTATTGAATCTTATTTGAAAAATATCCTACCTCATACGAAATTAGACAGAAGCTACGTATCCGGCTATCCGGTATTTCCCATCAGGGATAATAACGTTTATACCATCAGTCATACTATCACCCGTTTTTCTGCTGTTTCTGGGGAAACGCAGCACTGGCGTTACTATCTCGATGAAACAGAAATCTATTTTCCAGCCTTGCTTGAACCTTTTGTTAATCAGCGAAATACAATCGATATTGTTGAAACTTCTTCAATGCCGCTAGTCATTGCGGTAAATGGTCACAGTCTGACAGACTATCAGCAAGACCTGCTGGTTACACCGAGTATCAAAAAGGCAGAGCACGCTTCAATTCAGAAAAACGGTAATTCGAATGCCAACCTGCTGTACCTGCGTAAAGAAACTCCGGAAGAGTATCGCCTGCGTCACTCAACAGGTATTCAGGAAGGTGTGCTGATGTGTGCTGGCTTATCGTTGTGGTTTCTGGCGCTTTTTGTTCCTTCACCATTATTGCCGTGGCTGATGCTGGTTTCTGTGCTGTTTATTCTTGCCAGTTTCTGGCCGTTTTTCAGGTTACCCTCCACACGTAATTATTTGAATATAAGCTGTTTCAGCGGCATTCTGAAACGCTGGGGGGTATTTAGTGAATTTGAGCAGGAAAACAAAAAGAACATCTCTCTTGGAGGCGTTGATCTCATTTATCCTGTTCATTGGGAGCCGTATGTTGCGCATGAACTTGATAAAAATACTGATGTAGAAATGTACTCCAATGGCCATGTTGTCCGTCAGGGGCAGCATCTTTCATTGAATGAGGAAGAAAGGCTTTACCCTTATCAACGTTACCAGAAGAATCAGATGCTGGTGGTATTTTCTATCTTAGCCATGCTTGTACTGTATCTTTATCCGCCGGTTAGTCTATCGATGCGATTAAGTTTCGCGTGGCTGCATGGTAATAACACCACAGTCATTACTGATGCCGGTGAGTTATCGAATATGCCACTGCGGGAAGGGGATGTGTTGAGGGTGAAAGGTACGGGAATGTGTTACATGCCACCAAAATCAGGGACACTGTCTTCCCCGGATGATTTTTCTTTTTTACCGTTTGATTGCCTTGGTATCTATTGGAACAATGGCAGCTCATTACCCATTCCTGAATCGGAGATTATCAATAAAGCTTCGGCGTTACTGACAACAGTGAATGAGCAATTGCGTCCTATGGAGCATGCTCGGAAATATAACCCCGCCCTGAATGAAGTGATTACTAAGTCGGGAATGATATTACTCGACAATTTTCCTCAGATTATTTTGAAGACGAATGCGCTTTGCTTCAAGGAAGGCGATTGTAACCGGCTAAAAAATGCACTTGTCAATTTAAGTAATGCCAAAAGTTGGGATGATCTCCTGAATCAGGCTGAAAAAGGGAAACTGAATGGAACTAGGGTTCTACTACGTTCTGTCAGTGCGGATGCATTAGGAAAGTTAGTTGATTCCACTGCAGCTTCATTTGTCCAGCGGGAAACGGATAGATACAGTATTCTTCTGAACAGTCCTCCACCGGGGGGCGTTTTATTGATTAGTGATGAAAAGCGTCCATTAGTTGAATATCCTATTTCATCGTTTTTTACTTATGATTCCAATGCATTGCAGCAATGGCATGATTTATTGCGGCAAGCGGGAATGCTGACGCATGTACCATTTGAAACGAAAGGCATCGTAACGGAGTTATCGGAAGATGCAAATGGCACCCGCCATATAACGCTGCACAGTGAGCCTGATTCTATAACACTGATTCGTTATCTGGGTAGCTGCCTTTTTCTGGCGGTAATTATGGCGACGCTGATAGTCAATGGGATACTGACTATCAAGAAAAAACAAAAAAACAGGCAGCGTTTGCTGCGGATAAAACAGCACTACGATAGTTGCTTCAATGTGAAACAACCACCAATGAATTAGCGATAATCCGGTGGGCTATGCTACCCTGAACCTGTTTTTTGTCATCTCCGATCAGGTATTGTTATTACACATTACCCGTTAATATTTACCCGTTAATATTGAAACAGAGCAATCAGAGAGAACAATCATGCCTAATTCAGACAACGATCAAGCTGTTCGCCTTGATAAGTGGCTGTGGGCAGCCCGTTTTTACAAAACCCGTTCCACTGCGCGTGACATGATTGATGGAGGAAAAGTCCACTATAATGGTCAGCGTGGAAAGCCGAGTAAACTGGTTGAGTTGAATGCTGTCATTAAACTGCGTCAGGGTAGTGATGAGAGAACAGTCACCGTTCTGGCCCTCAGCAGTCAAAGGCGTGGTGCTACAGAAGCCCAGCAGCTTTATCAGGAAACGGAAGAAAGCATTATTAAACGGGAAAAAATGGCGTTAGCCCGTAAAATGAATGCACTAACGATGCCACATCCTGATCGTCGCCCGGATAAGAAAGAGCGGCGTACACTGATTAAGTTCAAGAATACAAAATTAAATGAGTCGGGACATTCCTAACAAATTTCGAGTTGCTTCGCGCTGCCAGCAAAGCGGCAGCTTGAAAGATAAAGGGAATAACCGCCTCAGTGAAATGAGAGAGATTTATGATCAAGCATGACCAATTACACCGCTTTTTATTTGAAAGTCATTCTGTCAGGGGTGAACTTGTTACCGTCAGTGAGACTTACCAGCGGATGTTGGAAAATCACGATTTTCCTCAACCTGTACAGCAGTTGCTGGGTGAATTGTTGGTCGCAACCAGCCTGTTGACCGCTACCCTGAAATTCAACGGAGATATTACCGTACAAATTCAGGGCGACGGGCCGGTTAAGCTGGCAGTTATCAATGGTAATAACCAGCAACAAATGCGTGGTACTGCCCGTATTGATGGTGATATCAATGCTGAAAGCAGCCTGCGTGATATGGTTGGTAATGGTTATATGGTCATTACAGTTACGCCAACAGAAGGTGAGCGCTATCAGGGGGTTGTAGCGCTGGAAGGAGAGACGCTGGCGGAATGTCTGGATGCTTACTTCAGGCAGTCAGAACAGTTACCAACCAGATTGTTTATCCGCACAGGTGTGCAGGATGGCAAAATGGCGGCGGGTGGCATGTTATTGCAGAGCTTGCCGAGCGCGCAAACCGGTGATGTTGATATGCTTGACCATCTGGTTCAGCTCACGACAACCATCAAAGGTGAAGAGCTGTTTACACTGGATATCAAAGAAATTCTGTATCGTCTTTACCATGAAGAAGATGTCACTCTGTATGAACCTCAGCAGGTTGAATTCCGTTGTGGCTGTTCTCATCAACGTTGTGCCGATACTCTGGCAACTTTACCAGAAGAGGATCTGCGAGATATTCTGCATAAAGATGGCAAAATTGACATGGAATGTGAATTCTGTGGAATGCATTATATTTTCGATGAAAAAGCGATTAATAAAATAAAAGAAGTGAAGTAATAATAATTATATTGATTGTATTTATGTATTGATTTTGGAGGGCGTATAAATACGCCCTTTTTATTATTAAAAATTTTTTGTTTCGTGTTCTGTGTCTCATATAACACTAAAAAAAATAATAAGATTTCAATTTTTTGATAACAATCGCGGTTAATTAGTCATAATTATTTATTATTTCCGGCTGAGACAGAGATTAAATCTAACTGATCAGGAGCAATAAATGAGCGTTACAGGCGTTACTGCGCAGGAGCTTGCGGTTTATGGTATTCGTGATATCAGCGAAGTTATCTATAACCCAAGCTATGAATTGTTATTTTCTGAAGAAACTAAATCCTCTTTACAGGGATATGAGAAAGGAACATTGACCAACCTTGGCGCTGTCGCAGTAGATACTGGGATTTTTACAGGGCGTTCTCCTAAAGATAAATACATTGTACGTGATGAAGTGACTCGCGACACAGTGTGGTGGGCAGATCAGGGAAAAGGTAAGAACGATAATAAACCTCTCAGTCAGGAAACCTGGTCTCATCTTAAGGGGTTAGTTACTCAGCAGCTTTCAGGCAAACGTTTGTTTGTAGTTGATGCGTTCTGTGGTGCGAATGCGGATACCCGCCTGAAAGTGCGTTTCATTACGGAAGTGGCATGGCAGGCTCATTTTGTCAAAAACATGTTTATTCGCCCTTCGGATGAAGAGCTGATCGACTTCACGCCGGACTTTATTGTGATGAACGGTGCTAAATGCACGAATCCACAATGGAAAGAGCAGGGCCTGAACTCTGAAAACTTTGTTGCTTTTAACCTGACAGAAAGAATGCAACTGATCGGTGGTACTTGGTATGGCGGTGAGATGAAAAAGGGCATGTTCTCAATGATGAACTACCTGCTGCCACTGAAAGGTATTGCTTCCATGCATTGCTCTGCTAACGTGGGTGAGCAGGGTGATGTCGCTGTTTTCTTTGGTCTTTCCGGTACAGGTAAAACCACGCTTTCCACTGATCCGAAACGTAAACTGATCGGTGATGATGAACATGGCTGGGATGACGACGGCGTATTTAACTTTGAAGGTGGTTGTTATGCAAAAACCATCAACCTGTCGAAAGAAGCCGAACCGGATATTTATCACGCTATTCGCCGTGATGCCCTGCTGGAAAACGTCACTGTGCTGGCAGATGGCTCGGTTGATTTCAACGACGGTTCTAAAACAGAAAATACCCGCGTTTCCTATCCTATCTACCATATTGAAAATATCGTTAAGCCGGCATCAAAAGCCGGACACGCAACTAAAGTTATTTTCCTGACGGCTGATGCTTTCGGTGTATTACCTCCTGTTTCCCGCCTGACGCCAGAACAGACTCAGTACCATTTCCTGTCAGGTTTTACCGCTAAACTTGCCGGAACTGAGCGTGGTGTAACTGAACCAACGCCGACTTTCTCCGCGTGTTTTGGTGCGGCATTCCTGTCGTTACATCCGACACAGTATGCTGAAGTGCTGGTGAAGCGCATGCAGGCATCCGGTGCAAAAGCCTATTTGGTTAACACTGGCTGGAACGGCACAGGCAAACGAATTTCTATCAAAGATACCCGCGCGATTATTGATGCAATCCTAAGTGGCGATATTGAAGATGCAGATACCGTCGAATTGCCGATTTTTGACCTGACTGTCCCAACGACATTGCCGGGCGTTGATAGCGGTATTCTTGATCCACGTAATACTTATGCGGATAAAGCGGAATGGGATGTTAAAGCCAAAGATCTGGCTGAGCGTTTCATTAATAACTTCGACAAATATACCGATACCGCCGCTGGCGCTGCATTGGTAAAAGCTGGGCCGAAGTTGTAAGAGTTTCAGACTATCTGCATTAAATAAAGTGGGAGAACGATCCCACTTCAAGTTGTTAACAAACCCCGTTGAAAAACTAGCGGGGTTTATCACTATGACGTTTCTTACTTTTTGGAAGAGTGATCAATTAGGCGGCAGATCAAACAATAAGATTTCACTCTGTTGATTTGCGGTTATCTGAATGTCGGATTCATCCCTGATAGCGATACCGTCGCTAATCCCTGCTTTTACACCGTTGACATCGATTTCGCCGCGAACCACTTGAAGCCAGATTTTTCGCGGTTTTTCTATATGATATTCGTACCTTTCACTACGTTTCAATGTATGACGCCATAACGTCATATCTTGAAATATCTTTAATGAGCCATCACGGGCATCAGGTGAAAGTATGAGCTGGTGTTTTTTTTCCGACTCAAAGCGGCGTTGTTCATAGCGGGGTGTCAGACTATTTTCTGCTGGCATAATCCAGATTTGGTATAAGTGAAGAGGATTATCATGATGTGGATTATATTCTGAGTGGCGAATACCAGTACCCGCGCTCATTATCTGAAACTCGCCTGCTGATATTTGGCCCAGATTTCCCATATTATCCTGATGCTCTACTGTACCGGACAGAACATAAGTCAGAATTTCCATATCATGATGAGGATGCATGCCAAATCCTTGACCACCATCAATCAGGTCTTCATTGATGACTCTTAGGGCAGAGAAGCCCATGAAGTTGGCATCATAATAATGTGCAAATGAAAAAGTGTGCCAGCTATCCAGCCAGCCATGATTAGCGTGGCCTCGTTCTGAAGCCTTACGTAGGTAAATCATCTTCAAAATCCCTCAACATTTTTTCATAGTCTAGTTGATGGAATTAAATATGAAATATTAGAAATTTAATATTAACAATCAAAAAATTTGAATAATAAAAAGAGGATATTAAGGATAAAAAAAAGCCAACATTAAGTTGCTGGCTATAAAGTAAACACTGGAAGCAATGTGAGCAATGTCGTACTTTCACATGACCCTGAAGGTGGTGCACTGAAAGTGTTAATAATGATAATCGTTCTCAATATCATTTGTAAAGTGTTTTTTTGACCAAAATTAGATCCTGATCGGCTTTCTGGTCAGAACCTTGACGAATTCAGTTAAGAAAATGGCAGGAATAAGTGAACATAGAGTAGCTTGATGGCGAGCCTGTAAATTAAATTGTGTTTAGGTCATTCAAATGACAAAAGGAAGATAAATGCTGCCTAAACTGCCTCCATCTATTGACTGTTTTATCGGCAACTCAGCTTTGGTCCCTGATGGTGTGGCTGATCGCTGGCTGGATATTGCATTTGTGCATCGTAACTTGCGTGAAGAGATTTCAGTGAATAAAGCCGCAGAGTTTCTTACTACGCTTGGCGACTTTGATAACGTAGCCAAGCGTGAATTCTTCGAACAGTTAGACGAGCTGTTTTAACCCGGAATCAGTTCACTTACGCGGGGTTGTCGTGAATGCCCTGCCGTTTCTCCCAATTCCATTTGGTAGAGATGCTGTATGCTGATATCGGAAAACTTATAGAGCGTTGGTTGGTAACCCCGTAGCCAGAGCAAAAACCACCCTTCTTGGGGGTCAGGGCAGAGTCCGGCAAAGCGGAATCCGCCTTTTTGCAATTGTGGGTAGAACTGTAGTGCTTCTTCATTAGCCGGAAGTTTCAGATAGATTAACTGATTAGCCGGGTAATCTATGATCTCAGATAAGAAGTCCGGATCAGCTTCATATAATGTGATCTCCAGACGTCGCCCTTTTATCTGGGAAGTTGCGTATGCACTGGAAGTAAAAGGGTTACAGCCTTTTTGTTGTTGATCAGATGATGATTCACCAACATATTGGCTTATCTGGTTAGCCCAGTTCTGCCAGGATTGCGGCCAATTCAGTTTAGGCAATGGAAACGATTTCAGTGGCAAAATACCCTGAACAATGCTTTCTGGTTCCGGTAACCCAAAGGGAGAATCGACATAATCCAGCATCAACGCAGTTGAATAAAAGCCCAGATTCTGGGCTAAATACTGACTTTTCATATGCGAACAAACTTGCTTTATCGTCAACAAACAATATTGCTGCTCTTTCGCATAGTGGCATAAATAATTCCCCAAAGAGGTGGCAATACCTTTGCCCTGAAATTCTGGGTATACCGCAACCAGCGCCAGCTCTGCCTGAGCCTGCTGAACCGAATCCTTCACAAGTGATGCATGGCCAATCAGCCGCCCCTGAGAAAAAGCCAGAGCGGAATACCATTTTCCTGTAGTCTGATAATCCTCTATCAATTTGGGTAGATAGATATCAGGGTAGACATACGAATCACCGTAAATATCACGGAATAATTTGCTGATATGTTTACTGTCACCTGATTGGTAGCTGCGGATCTGAATAGCAGAATCCAAAATAGCTGAAGGAAAAGTAGTCATAAATTTGATCCTTCAATTATAACTACGCAGATCCACAACCCGCTGCAATTTGCCTGAACGCGGGTGGGTATACATTGCATCGATATTGGTTTGAACAATCTCCAGCATATTTTGCCGGAAATGTGCTGTGTTCAGACCCGGAAATGCCAGTAGCATATTATGGCGTATTTTCTCGATATTAACGGGTTCAGGGCTGGCCACCAATAATTTGATTTTGTCTTCTGACTCTTCCTGAGATAGTACCAATTGCCAGGCGAGTAGTTCGGTTTGCGGTGCCAACTGGGTTGCTAAGTCGTCAGGAAATAAGGAAAGATCACCCACTCTGATCCGGTAACCCTGATTGGCGCGCCCCTGAAGTGCAAACTTACGATGAGTCTGCTCAGGTTCACACCAGCAGGCCAGATCGCCGGTCGGATAGCGGAGTACCGGCATTAGTTGCCGTTGTAGGTTGGTAACCACCAGCATTCCCCGATGCCCCGGTTCCGTGATGGGTTCATGAGTAATCTCATCAATAATCTCAATAATAGTCTCTTCACTGAAAACCCGATGTTCTCCCGGCCCACATGCGGGATCAGCAAAGCCGATTAACCCGCCGTCAACACTGGCACAGCCTACGGAGCCAAAGCGAGCCTGCGGGAAAACCTGCCGCATTGCTGCGATTTGCCCTTCAAACAGGCTCTCGCCACCAAACAGAATGGTTTCTACCATTGGCAGAGTCTGCCCGTTTTCTTTCAGATATTGAGCAAAGCGGATGAGCTGGACGGGAACGCCCGCCAGCACATTGATATTGTGATGCTGAATGTTGTGAGCCAGCAAATTGTCATCGACCTTACAAGTGAAGGGAAACTCCACAATAGGTAATGATGAGTTAGACAAAGCACCATGAATAAACAGTAAACTGGTATAAAGATCGCCCGCAAAAAACAAATTGGCGACGCGATCTCCCGGCTGGAGTTGACGGGCAACAGCTTTGCCAAAAGACTGGATAAATGCTTTCCACTCTTGCTGGCTGAAAACTGACAGCCGACCATCACTGGTTGAGCCACCCGTTTTAAACACATGCCCCCCTTCCAGTGGGGCGGTAAGCACCGGCCACGTTTGTAAATTTTCTGAGCCGACCCAGTAATTGCCGGGTTCGACTAAGGGTAAATCTTGTAGCGTCCAGTTATCAGGAACGGACTTGTAGAGTTCCCGATAATAAACAGAATGCTTACGTACATGATTGAACAGATCAATTAACGCTATGCTTTTCATGATATTCGCTTCACTTAATCAGGATTTACGTAAGTCAATGAACAATGGTGCTTTTCCGCTATGAGCATTTCGGCGAAATTCTGATACTGGGCAAAATGTAACATCCAGATTCAACATTCCACCGTCGATAACTTCCTTAATTTTTGAATTCTGCTCCAGATCCAATAAATATTGGCGGACTGTGGCAACATCAGGATTTTCAATCAATAACTGGATACCACCGATACCTTCTTCGTTGTGATCGATTATCCATTGCACAGGCGTTTCCAGCTGTTCTGACAATTCAGCCAGATTGATAAAAATACTGCCGACACGCAGTAAAGCACCATTACGTCCAACAAGTCGGAAACGAGGCGTAATTAGGCCACAGGAACAAGGTTCAGTGATCCAGTGCCCGAGATCGCCTAAATCATAGCGCTGGACGGATTGCGCCTCGCGGTGGCGAGAGGTAAATATCAGGCGACCGGTTTCCCCTTCTGCTACGGGTTTATCATCATGAATGTTAAGGATCTCCAGCCATTGGGTATCAGCCATTAAATGGAAAACACCATCTTCGCTGGCGGTACATCCGTGGCCTAATGGGCCTGCATCTACTGAACCGTAGGCTGCTGAACGTATCAGGGTGATGCCGAATTCATTCAGAAAATTCCGCTGACCAACATTCAGGTGCTCGCCTCCCAAAAACAGTTTACGAACTCCGCCATATTGGCGCAGCTTGTCGGCTTCACTCAGGAATAATCGGTGTATCGTGCTTGGCATCCCGACCAGTGTATTAATGCGTTCCTGTATGATTAAGTCCGCTATTTCGCTGAAATCACTGTCAGTGGGGCCGCCCATCGGATATTGAGCGACATCCAGCTTATCCAGAATCGTGAAGAAACTCATCATGCCGCCATATAGCTTTCCGCCGTACAGCAGGTTCATGACCCGGTCTGTAGCAGGCTCAAGCCCGCAAGCGAATATCCCGTCAGCGGCGGACTGCATTTGTGTGTGATAATCGGAATAGCTGTAAGCCGCCAGTTTTGGTGCTCCGCTGCTGCCTCCGCTACGGAAGTACAAACGGCTTTTTTCGTTTGGAGTCAGTGCCTGAAAATCTGCCTTATTCATGACTGGCAGGTTATCCAGCCCGTATGGACGGGAGGGAGGAGTATTCAGATGCGCACAGCCATCCAGCGTACCCGCAGGCAGGCTGACAGAAACCCGCTTAGCAAGGCGTGACAATGCATAAACGCCATCGTGCGGCTCACCGCTATAGCCATTGTGCATCTGACCGGCAGAGGCTATGCGGCTGACTCCCGCAGCGAACAGAGCATGGCTCATTTCAGCGATATCTTCCTGACGGGTAATCAAAGCACAGCTTTGGAGATGATTACGCCACGGGCGCAGAATAGAACATAATTGTTGACGGGGTGCCGGGCGTAACTGTAATGAACGGAACAGGGGAGAAGCAGCCAGCTCCTGCTCATGTCGCCATACTACCCGCCATCCATCGTTTTGCCAGAGTTTGCCATTTACCGGAGCGAAGGCGAAATCGAGGTGCTGAAATGCCATCTGAGTGGTAATTTCAGCGGATTCCTGTACATCTGCCTGCAATGCAGGGTGCAATCCAGAACGACGTTCAAGAGCAGCGGCCATACGTTGCCCGATATTCTGCAAAACGGCCGGATCATCACTATCAACCAGCAGGCATTGCGGACTGGAACAGGCTTGCTGGTCATAACAACAAATATCATCTGCCAGCGCATCCAGTTGAGCATCATCGACTACATCAGGGTTCAGCCAGGCAAAACTGATACGGTGTCCCCAGTCTATCCAGCGGCAGCCGGCTGGCAACTGGCTACGAATGGAAGATAAGGCAGAATCTCCGCCCCAGGCAGAAACCGCATCAGCCTGACTTAACAATGCTCCCAGCTGTGTGGCTGGTAACGACAGAACAGCGACGCGATCAGCTAAATCACCGGAAATGTCATGAGCAAGGAACGCATGCAGAAGTTGTTCACTAAAGCCTTTATCACTGCTGCTCGGACGTAGCCAGTTAATATTGCCGACCAGTAAACTTTCCAGCACAGCCATAAAAGGAAGCAGTGCAGCATTGGAAGGTGTGATATGGACGACCAATCCCAGTGGCTTCCATGACTCATAGCGGTTTTGGTTATAATCGAACCGGCGCAGGGAGAATGCGTCTTTTCCCAGTTCTCGCTCCAGCTTAGCCTGTAGCGCTTCACGCTGACAGAAAGCAATTAATGCTTCACGTGTTTTAGCATCAAAAAGAGGGTGATCATCCATATCGGCAAGATGATCGGCAAAGCGTTGTGCACACTCAAGCACCTGTTCCGCAGTATGAGGCCGTGCCAGAAGCTCTGGTAAACGGGCACTTAATTTTGCAATTTTTTGTTTTGCCAGCTGTTCTACAGAAAGCGGCTCATTAATATTTTCTATGGAAGACATCTCAGGCCTCTTTTATCAATTCTGAAGCGGCAATAGCACAACTACGACTTTTGCTGGTACCAGCACGACCAAGCAACTCAAACCAATCAGTATCCAGCTCACAGCCACACTGACTTCCGGGATGCAGTACCGCCAGATCACTCATTACGATGCTATGCGCCGGGCTGGAAGTGATAAAAGGAGAGACGAAGTGCAGAAAACCCGGTTCGCCATAAGGCTGTCGTGACATATTAGCGGTATGACGGATATAGACCTGTGAGTAGACCGGAACATGGAAACGATGATGAGAACACTCCATATAAGGCACAGGATGTTCAACGGAACCGTATCCATCGCGACAGCGGACATTCGGGATACCTAATTGTTTTTCCAATCGTTGGTACAGTTCTTGTTTAGAAATTGCTTTATCAGAATGTGTTTTCCAGCCGCCACCCAGAGAGAGCAGGGAATCCGGATGTAATTTCAGTGGGGGTAGCCCCATTTGCTCCATTCTTTGCAGGGTAAACCACAGGAAAGCCGGAAAGCCGAAAATACGCACTGGCAGCCCTTCTTCAGCAAATTCCTGTAAGGCTTTAATCGTGCCGAAAGGGTCGAACTCATTACTTTTTCCGTTATGACGCAGGGCATAATAGGAGCGGTTTACCGGTGCATACTTACACAGAAACTGATCGGTATAAGCGGTTCCCAAAGAAATGGCTCCGGCAGGTTCATAACTGAGTAGAAGATAATTGCAGGGTTGGTCAGGTGTATTCCAGCCATAATAATTAAAAATACGATCCACCATATTCTGCGCAGCCGTAATACTTCGGTTGTCATAGTGCATACGGCTTTTTTGTCCGGTTGTGCCTGAGGACGTTAACTCCAAAGCATCTACCGAGCTGTTGCTCACGATCAAATTACGTTTGAAATAATTGGCAAAAAGAGGTGGCAGGGCTGACCAGTCATCCATTGCCATTACAGATTGTTTATTCAAACCATTATTTGCCAGCCACTGTTCATAGCCCGGAGTATGCTCACAGTGATATAACGTCAGTTCACGCATGGCATCATTAAATAACGTATCATGATCGGCACAGGCACGATAAGGATCTGCTAAAGCACATAGCGCTTTAACATGGGTTAAGTTTTGCATAGTTAAGACTCATTTTTTTGAACAGAACAATCTTGGGATCCATGTCCCAATAAAGGTTAATAAATTTGTCTGCTCATATTTTGGATGTAATGATTTCTAATAGATTTATTTCGTTACCCGATATAAATCATTTGTACTAATAATTAATCCCTGAGGCTTTGTTGAAGAATGATGTTGGAAGGTTCTGACCGTTTTTAAAGTTATTTTTAAACTATCTTAATTGGGTTTTTGACTGGGTAAACGTACTTTATCCAGTTTTATAGTTTGTTGTCAGTCCTAATTTGCCGCGCATTATTCCAAATAGAAATATAATAATCAATCTGTTTTTCTAATGTTTAACTCTGAATCATACAGAATCTTGTATCAATATTTGATATACCTATTTCATTATTTATTCCTGCCCGGAAGAAATAGCATTTTTAAATAATAGGAGGAGTTTTAGTATTAATTGAAAGGTCTATTTATAATTGAATATATTAATCGCAGAAGTTTATTATTTATATTTTCTGTATGAACTAATATCCTCGAAATATATTGTGTATACAACTGTCAGTATCACAAAAACCATACTAGACTCAGATCCAGCATTTTGTTGGTTATTTCACGGATGATTAAACCGTCGTCACGTTTGGCTCAGTGGAGACAAAGTGTCATGCATAACCAGTCTCAGGCAGCGAGTGGCGGTATCATTACGTTGCTGGTCGTGATTGCGCTGTTCGTTCTGACTCAGCTTTATATGGTGATCCCTCTACTGTCATTTGTTGCTATCTATACCGCTTTGGGGCCACATCTTGTAGTTCTGGGACTGGAACCCGAAAAAATTATTCTGCTGCGTATGGTTGGATTACCCGGAATGTTTGCAGCACTGTTAGCCGGGCCGATTGCTACACGGATTGGGATGCAGGGCGTTGCTATTACGGGTTATATGTTTGCGTCTTTTGGCTTATTTTTGGTGGCAGTCTTACCACAATCCCTGACGGGCGTTGCTATTGGGAGCCTGATCTTTGTTGCAGGTGTGGCACTCGCCATTCCGGCGATGATTACGCAATTTGGTACGATGTCCGTTCCCAATCGGGCTGGGGGTATGGCTCTTAATGGATTTATCCTGTTTATCGGTGCCAGCACCGGGCCGCTCATTGTGGCTGATGTATCCAGTTTCACCGGATTACTGATAGGTCTTGCTGTGGTAATGCTTTTGGCCGCCACCTGCGTTGCAGGCAGTGCTTCACTGACTGTAAATGGGAGACGACGATAAACGCTGCCGTTTATCTTTGAGTTAGTCTCTATTATTTATTCAGCCTGTTTGAAGAGCATTCAGATTGCAAAAATTAATGGCCTCCTCCTTGGCCAGAAGTATATGAGAATTTATATGTATGATGGGATTGTGCTCAGTAATGATAATGGTGAGCCATAGAAGTCAACGGGTTGTTGGCTTGCAGGGTACCTCCCAGACTATATAAAGCTGCGCAGGCGGCATTAATTCCTGTCTGAATAGCTCCTTCTGCCCAGCCTCCGGTAAAGGAGCAGCTACAACCGGCTAAGTAGATACCTGTATCGGTTTCGCGGGAACAGGCACTCTGAAACTGGAAAAAGAGGGATTCAGAATAGCGATCGTCACCAGGATAATTGAGTTTGAATGCTCCCATAGCGGTAGCATCTGTTAACCAGTCATATTCAAGTATGTAGCGTGGGTCGTTGTTCATTGGGACTAGGTGGCGGGCGAAGGCCGGAGCAGTCAGTGACAACTCTTCAACCAGCCGATCCAGACGAGCACGTTTATCCTTCAACGTAACTAGCTTGTGAGAGTCATCCTCCCAGGTATAACTGATGAGTACCACACCGTGCCCGTTGGGATCTTCAGGCTGGTAATCGAGACAGTAGACGCCTTTTGCCAGAGTATCCGTCAAAATGGTGTGTGGTAATTTCTCTTTAAGCCAGAACTTTTCTCGTGTGAGTAGAAACAGTTTTGATGAACCAATCAGGTGAGTTTCATTAATCGCACGTGCGACACCTGTTACCAGCCACTGTGGGTGTTTAGACAGCTTAAGAGATACCTGCATGGCACGTGTGGAAATGGTGACGATGACCCGATCAAAAGTACTGGATTCTCCCTTTTCTGTTACTACCAAAAAGCGACCGTCTTTTTGTTGATTGATTTGTGTGACTTTTTGATACCGGATGCGTTCTGCCAGTGGACGGCCTCCGATTATTTCTTCCCCTATGTGTTCAGTCAGCGAAGATATACCTTCAGGAACTAAACGTTGATCCTCCTCCAATCCGTTCACCACGAGTCGTAGGATTTCAATAAATGAAGCGCGGAATACAGGTAAAAAGCCTCCGGAGCCTATACCGAGCGACCCGAACAGCTCAAAGTCAATTGGCTTCACCCAAGATTGTCCCCCAGGAGGATTTTTTCCGGTGAAAATGCGCACGAGTGCAGAGTAGAAACAGCTGTCACCAAAGACGTCTAGATAGTGCTGCCAGGCTGCTTTCGCATCTGTTAGACGCCCTTCACGTAAAGCTTGAGTTATTGCTGTCGGTGCCACTAGACGTTGCTCACCTTCCAGTTCAATGCCCTCATGCAGAAATGCTTTCCAGCCGCGTTCGACACGCTGAAATAGGATTGGCGGGGACTCGCCAGCTTTCCAGCTTAACGCATTTCCCTGATAGTGGATCTCGGTATCCACAACACCGGGATCGGGAAACACTGAGGTGGTATTAATACCGAATAGATTCAGGTAGTGAAACAGTCCTACACAAGTTGGAGGAAAGCGCATAGCTCCCATTTCTGCGATGTACTGTGGTATATCTGGATTAAAACGTGTGCTCAATAAACGCCCGCCATAACGTCCCGGCTCAGCTTCAAACAAGGTGATGTTGCGTACGCCAGCACGTAACAACTCCCTGGCTGCAACCAAACCGCTTAGCCCAGCGCCAACGATGGCAATATGTTGATGTTGCTGACTATCAGGTAAATGCCCAATAGCTTGCTGCGATTCAACTTGTTCCAAAAAGGCTCCATAGTCAAATAGCGTGTCGATAAACGGAAATGAGGGGGTTTGGGCAGATGAGATATCATTTGTTGTCATGATTGAGTCTCAGATAATCAACTGCAAACTGTCGAAAGGCCGAGCAAGATTAAGTAAGACGGTTTTGCGTCTTCTGATCAGCCATTGTCCTTCACGCCAATGAAACTGGTGTTCGAGACGTGCGGCGTAATGCCACTCTCTGTCACCACGACTTTCGCTGTAGAGTAATTGACTAACGCCACTGGCACTCTGTTCTCCTTCAGTCCAGCTGATAATGGGGCGCTGGAGCAGATGCTGTGAGCGGCTGCATGGCTGCTGCGAAAAATTACGCGCATTACGAAGTCGATTGATACGCAGTTGTGTGACAAAGCGATCCTCATACAGTAAAGAAGACTCTGTCAGCGGGCTAAGTTGATCGTGTCGTGATGGAATCCACCACGTATATTCCTCCGCCAGCAAAGTGAACCAGTCGTCAAATTTCTGTTCATCAAGTAGCCAGGCTTCGTGATAAATCAAATCAGTCAGGGTCTGTATGACATTGTTATTCTCCATTGCCTCCCTCCATCATGCGTTGCCACATGGAATAAAAGTTTCTCATTGCGCCTTCACTGGTTCCTGACATTTGAGTGGTTCGATCCCAGCATTCCGCAGGATCATAGAGGCGAGCGATATTGACCCACTCGTTAGCCTGACTTTTTAGTCCTTCGGTAGCGCGTTCATACATTTCCACATCGTCATGTGCCACGATTGAACAGGGGGAGTTGATTAAGTTGTTGTACTGTACAGTACGCTCTAGCATCTTTTGTGGTGTCCCTACCAGCTCCAGAATCCAGGATTCAACAACAGTCTCGCTGGCGGAAACCGGACGGATAATGCGTAACGTCTGGATAGGCCCTTTTACAACCAGATTGGGGAAGTACACGGTATTGTGTCGTGTATCGCTCAAGATTTGCTGTGCTCGTTCCTCACCATAACTCTCCACCATACTTTCCCAGTAATCGGGGATTTCTGAATAGTCTTTATGGATAGAGTTACTGACACCGGTGTGCCCATGACCATTAGCCCAGATGCGGATCCCCATTTCAGAAAAAAAAGCGTGGGGAGACATTAAAGGAGACAAAAGTTCCACCGCTGTGGGTTGAGCACCTTGCTGATCAGCCTGAGCCCAGAGATTAACCGCTTCTCCTGCTGAAGATTCATGCGCCACCATGGGGTGACAAGTGTCAGTTTGGTTATCCATCACCATTTTCCAGTTACAATGATGACGATGACGCAGTGGTACACCAACGACTCGCAATGCTCCTTTAGGAGAACGATCGATCATATTGTCCAGCGTTGAGAGAGCATCGCCGAAGAAAATATCAAATGGCAGACCTTGAGCACTCAGTCGTACAAAGATGAAATCGCGATAACACACTACATTGTCGACAGCTTTCATACCGATGCTGGCTTCGCACTCGGACAGTACACTGGGGTCATATTCGGTTTTTACCGGAATGCTGAGTAATTCTCCTGAAGATTTGAATGTCCAGGCATGATAGGGACAGCGCAGAAAACGCCCACTGTTACCATTGGTTTCGGGTAAGATCTTTACGCCCTTATGTGGGCAGCGATTATAAAGTACTTTTATTTCATTATCTTTCTGGCGAATCGCGACTAATGGCTGTGATGCTAATTCAGTTGTGAAATAGTCACCGATTGCGGGGATCTGGCTGCCGTGGCACAGATAGAGCCAGCTCTGCATAAAGACGCTCTTTTGCTCAGTGATGAATATAGCCTCATCGAGATATGCAGATTTGTGAATTTCTGTTCCGCGAAATATAAGATTTTTATTCATAAAACGATTCACAATGCTAATTTAAGGAAGCTTCCCTTTGCTCGGGAAACACAGGGGTAAATGGTTCGGGAGGTAGCCGCTTCTTGCGGTGTCATAATGAAATCGTGGTGCTCGACATCACCTTCGATCACTTTCAGTGCACATAGACCGCACTCCCCGCGCCGGCAATCATATAGTGGCTCTAACCCTGCCGCTTCCAAAGCATCCAGTAGTGACTGGCCAGCTGCGACCTGTAGCCTGATACCTGATTCTGTTGCTTCTACTTCGTAACCCGTCTTGGCAATATCAGCTTCAATTGAGGGGGTGGTGAAAAGCTCAAAGGCAATGTGTTGCCGTGGAAAATGGTGGTTATCACAGAAGTCCAATACGGCATTGAGCAGGCGTACAGGGCCACACACATGCAGCCGATCGCGGGATTGTAATGCACCCAATAATTCGGAAAGGCAGACCTTTTGCTCTGCTGTACTGTGTAGATAAAAATATGAAGCGGCGAGCGTTGCCAATTCAGTTGCATAGACAGCCTGTGCTTGTGAGGAGATAAGGTAGTGACATTCCGGGTGTTTTCCCATTGCAATGAGGCGCGCTATGATGCCGGTGATGGGAGTTATGCCAATGCCTCCTGCAATCACTATATCTCGTCCTCCCTCAGGGGCGGAGAGCTGTGGGAAGTGGTTAAATGGCCCTTCAAGCCTGACACTGTCACCTACCTTCAGGCTCTGTAAATATTGGCTACTGGCAGACGCTGTATTGAGTTGGATGGCAAATGTCAGTGTGGCTGTTGGTATAGTCAACATCACGCAAGAATAACTACGTGTACCAATATTGTCGGGCATCAACCAGCGGAAGTGACTACCGGGTGTTAACGCCGCGAGTTCCCATTCTGGCGCCTCTAAAGTAAACTCCCGGATCGTGTCACTGAGAGTACGAATATTGCAGATCGGATACTGCTGCATTTTCTGCCCCACAATAGCTGTTTCATGCAGGTTGTGTCGGCGGGCTGCCCTGCATGGATATCAATCAATTCGCATAGACTCCGTTTGTGAGTCGGTATTACGCCGTTCAGCCGGATTACACGAGTAGTCATAGCGACATGGCTGTTAATTCAGAATAAATTTATTTTTTCATTTCAATAACGTACTGGTTTCCATTGACGGTAGAGAAATTCAGATTGTAGATATTTGTAATAGAGAATCCGGCTTGTTTTGCCACAAATTCAAATTCAGACTGATTCCGTTTCCGGCCTAACAGAAGGGTATCGATATATAAATCAAATGATGCGGTTTCATCTGGTTCTTTGATCATATCGATAACATATAAGACAGAATCTTCCCGCATAGCTTTATGACAGTTTTTGAGAAGATGGATGACCTGATTATCTGGCCAGTCATGTAAAACACCTTTCATACAATAAACGTCATATCCTGATGGAATAGCAGAAAAGAAATTGCCATTAATTAAAGTTACACCTTCTGATTCTTGCTCGGTAAAATCATATTGATCCATGACATGACACTGAATATGGGGATAATGCCTTTTTATATTTTTTGCAAAAGAACCTACTCCACCTCCAATATCAATAAATGAAGAGATGTTATTTAACGGCAGGCGGTTAATAACATATTCATTCATCATATTGGTCATTTTCGCCATTAAATTATCAAAAGTTGTTTTTATATTTTTATTTTCCCCATTACTGAGATAATCAAAGAATGATTCATTATGGGTAAGTTCAAAAGCAGATTTAGTATTATTTTTTCTTAATGATGAGCTGTATTGTGCCCAGGCGCTCCAGAAAGCGGGGTCTAATTCGAACTTTATATATAACGTTTCAAAGCTGTCTGGCTTACTGAGTGATGCCCATTGTTCTGTGAGATAAAATTTATCTTCTTTTTTTATTAACACATTGAGTGTTTGCATATAGTCCAATAACCGATGGAATCTATCTTGATAAACATTGCATAGCTGAGCAAGTTGTTCCACTGTTTTGCCATCTTGAGTGCTTAAATGTAATGGCGCTTCACTGTCTACAAAAGAAAATAGAGCATTTGATTTACGATAAGCAGTAACCATTTCTAATGACATTATCATTCTCCTTTCTTAATTTTTAATTATATTGATTTATCTGTTTTTTAAATGCTGTTCTTTAAAGTTATTTTATCCAATCAATTATATTTTCATTATCTTATAATGAATGGCAATATTCTTTTCGTGTTAAAATGAATGATATTATTCATCACTAACATCGTTAATACACCTAATTCAAATAACTTTCAATATATTGAATATTTCATTTTCCTCTGTCTTTAATATTTTATAAGGATAGATTTTCATTAAATAATGATAAAAGATCAAAGTAGAATATATACTCTCCAGGCTTTAAGTTGCAGACAATAAAGCTGCAACTTGAAAGGCAATAAGTATGGCTTACTGATGTTGATTGAATAATACTTCTTTTTTTATTCCTCAATAGCTGTTTCGTGCAGATAGCGCCAGTAGGGTTGCCCCGCATGAATATCTATAATGACTGTGGACCAGCGAACCAGTGTAGTTCCTGCATTATGTTGAGTTTCGCGATAGCGGCATATCACGCCTTCTGTGGTTTCCGCTAATGTTTCACAGGCATCTATAACAATGCGTAGCTGAGGCCGGGTGCCTATATTGTGACGAAACAGGTTTTCTACTTCAGCCAGACCGATGCTTTGGCCTTTCATTGTTACCATCCTGAAATCAGCGGGAAAACTGCCCAGTAGTTTCTTCAGCGCAGATGGATGACCTTCCCGGCCAGTAAATACCTCTTCTATCCATTGAGGAAGCTCGATTAGGCTGTGGTGAGCAATTAATTCTTTTTCTGATTGCATACGGACTCCGTTTTTTGACTGAGTTGAATGAGCTTTAGCAGGGGAAGTAGTCCTAACCCGGCGGCAATAAGGAATGTGAAATGGTAAGCGGATGTCGTGGTAGTTTGCTGTTGTAGCAGATTAAAGAGCAGTGTAAAAACCGCAGCGCCGATGCTGAATGACATCTGGCGGTTGAGGTTCCAGACAGTGCTGGCGCGGGCCAGATGTTCCCCCTCAAAATCCAGCATCGCAGTAGTCTGAGCGGTATTGGTTGAAATACCTCCGCCAATTCCCATCAGCAAGTAAGCAGCAACAAGCAAGAGTAACTCATGTTCCGACCCGACCAGCGTCAGCAATACGATCCCCCCGGCATGCAATATCAGGCCAGTACAGAATAGTCGGGCAGCGCCAATGTGATTATAGAGATGACCGCAAGCTACCATGGCACAGAATGATCCACCCGCGAACAATATCATCAAAAGCCCGGTTTCACTGGCTGTCCAGCCAATCACCTGCTGGAGAAAGAAAATATTGAGTAGATTCACACCGGTAAATATGCCCGGTACAGCATAGTAAACTAAGACAGAGAAGCGCATGCGGTTATTGCGCAACACATTCAGGTCGAGAATTGGGTGCTCTATGTTGCGAGCATGTCTGACGTAGAGCAGGCTAAATAAAATGCCAATTCCGGCTAAGGTGAGGGGGAGCCACGGACTGGTAGAACCCGCATACAGTGACATGCCAAACAGCAGTGCAGTAAGTGCCAGACTCACCAATAATAGTCCTATGAGATCCGGTCGGCGGGCGGTGGTTTTTTCCTCTTTGATCCACAATATTGCCAGTAATGCCGTGATGAGACTGAAAGGGATATTGCAGAGAAATACCCAGCGCCAAGAAAAGTGATCCACGATAACTCCGCCAGCACCGGGAGAAATAGCCGGTGCAATTAGCGCGACAGCCATAATCAGCGTCGATACTTTTGCGCGTTCATCTTTTTTAAACAGGCCAAAGGTGAGTGCCTGACCTACCGGGATCAATAAGCCACCGCCTATTCCCTGAATAAATCGAAACAGGATCAATGACACAAAATCGTTGGATAACCCTGATAGTAAAGCCCCTACAGAAAATATTGCCATGGAAGCTGCCATGGTCAATCTGGCACCCAGATGACTGGCAAGCCAGGTACTGAGTGGAATAATGAGCGTCAACCCCAGAATATAGCTGTTTGCTACCCAGGCCACACTAGATTCAGAAATGTTGAGTTCGTGGGAAATATTAGGCAATGCAATCGCTGACATAAAAATATTTATGCAGTCAATGAAAAAGCCAGCTAAAAAAATAAAGGCAATACGATAGCGATATGTCATTTTATCCTCCAGTTTGGAGTCTAATTTGGCTTGCTCGGTAGTGTCGATTAGATTAAATTGAACTCAGTGTTTACTAATATTTAACAATCTATGGTTTTTAATCACTTAAACCGAATTCAAACGTTTCTTGCGGTAGTAGATTGTGGGTCATTCACTCTTGCTGCAAAACGGCTTTTCATTAGCAAAGCGATGGCGAGTATTCATGTGAAATCGTTGGAGGAAGTGCTGAATGTGCCGCTGCTTATTCGCAACACACGAGGCATCACTCTGACAGAAGCCGGTGAAGTCCTATATAAGGATTTTCGGGAAATATTTTCTAATATTCAGACATCTATTGAAAACATATCTGACATTCATCGTTCTTTGTCCGGAACTCTGAGTATTACATCCACGGCGGAATTTGGTGCGCAATTTTTACTGCCGTTAATTGGTGAGTTTTGCAAACTTCATCCAAATTTAGGCATCAATTATTACGCTGATTCATCACTGAATGATTTAATTTCAGAACGGTTTGATCTGGCAATTCGCTTAGGGACTTTACGTGACTCGACTTTAAGAAGCAGAAAACTGGGTAATTATGCCATTGTTATGGTGACCTCATCAGAGTGGTTAAAAAATAATCCTGTTAAATCCCTTGATGATTTAAATGCTGTGCAGTGGATTGCTAACAGTAACTTACAGGCACCAACACAGTGGACTTTACGCAACGATAAAAAGGAAGAATTCGAATTTCGTGCTATGGCCCGGTTTCACTCTAATTCAGCCTCAGCTATTAAGACGATGGTGTATTCCGGACTCGGTGTAGCCATTCTGCCGGAGTGGATGGTGAAAGAGGAAATTGCGAAAGGGGAGCTGATCCAGTTGTTTCCTGACTATACATTGCCCAAGCAGGACATCACGATTGTGTTTGCCGGTGATCATCGTATTCGCCTCAAATGCCGCGTTTTTATTGATTATCTGATACAGAATTTGCATTTTAATTAAGCTGATTTTTAAGCACTAATTTATCCTTTTTAAGGATATGCTGTATTTCACTCTGAATCCCTGTAGTGGCAGCTATGGTTGCCCGTAAGAACAAGAATCGAATCGTTCTTATGGGCAAAATTTATTGCCAACAGATAAATGTTATTGTCTTTCCACAGTCACCAGTGCCTGCGCACAGGCCCAGGCTGAACTCCATGCCCATTGGAAATTATATCCGCCAAGCCAGCCGGTGACGTCGACAACTTCACCGATAAAATACAATCCCTTCACCTTATGGGACTCCATTGTTTTCGATGACAGCTCATTAGTGTCTACGCCACCAAGAGTTACCTCTGCGGTGCGATATCCCTCAGTACCATTTGGCTGTACCTGCCAGCATTGCAGGGTAGTGACCAGATCTTTTTTCTGTGCTGAATTGAGCTGTTTCAGAGAGAGTTCTGGTAGCTGACCAAGAGATTGCAGGCACTCCACCAGACGTTTTGGCAACAGTTTGGCAAGGGTGTTTTTCAGGCTTTGGTTAGGGTGGGATTCACGCTCCTGAGTTAAGAAGTCATCCAAGTCGATATTCGGAAGTAAGTTAATACTCACATATTCACCGGGCTGCCAATAGCTGGAAATCTGCAAAATAGCGGGGCCGGAAAGTCCTCGGTGAGTAAACAGGATATTTTCCCTGAACACCGTTCCGTCCTGTGCGGTAACAATGGAAGGGACCGCCACACCGGAGAGAGTTTGAAGCTGTTCCAGCAATGGCTTGTGTAGGGTAAAAGGAACTAAGGCGGCACGAGTTGGCAGGATATTAAGACCGAATTGTTCCGCAATGCGATAACCGAAAGGAGAGGCACCTAAACCGGGCATAGATAATCCGCCAGAAGCCACTACAAGTGAGTGCGCGCTCACTTTTTTCCCTGATGCAGTAATTTCGAACTTCTGCTCATTTTTCTCTATCTGAGTGACTTCACTGCGTAAGCGAATTGTAACCTGGCCCGCTTCGCACTCTTTCAAAAGAAGGTCAATAATCTGCTGAGCTGAGTCATCGCAAAAAAGCTGCCCTAAAGTTTTTTCATGGTAGGCAATACCATGACGCTGCACCAAGTCAATAAAATCCCATTGTGTATAGCGAGCAAGTGCTGACTTACAAAAGTGCGGATTGGCTGAAAGGAAGGCTGCGGGTTCGGCATACATATTGGTAAAATTACAGCGTCCGCCCCCGGACATTAAAATTTTGCGGCCTGCTTTTTTACCATTATCCAGGACCAGAACACTTAGCCCTGACTGTCCGGCCTGTGCTGCGCAAAACAAGCCAGCCGCGCCAGCACCAATAATTACTACATCAAATTTTTCCATTCGTTTGCTATCTCTATACTTGCAGAATAACTTTCTTGCCGGATTATTTTTCAGGAAATACACTTCATTGTGGAGGGACTATCTGCTAAATGCAGAGAAAAATAAGTACTTGGTTGAACTTTTATTATGGCAGGCAATTTTTCATCAAAAAAATATAAAAAGATAAAAATCCCATAATTTTTTGATTTTTATGAGAAAAGTAAATCATTCGCTGCCGGTTTATTGTCATTAAATCAAAAAAAGGTCATATTTCTCTTTTCCCGCCAGCGTTTGTCACTGATAATGCGCCGCGTTCATGTCCTACTAACTGGCTTAACGTTTATGCTACATCTGTTTACTGGCCTGGATTTTTATACCGGCCTTATGTTAGTACTTGCTCTGTTGTTTGTGCTTTTTTATGAAGCCATCAATGGGTTTCATGATACCGCGAATGCAGTAGCAACTGTTATTTATACCCGCGCTATGCGCTCGCAATTTGCTGTTGTCATGGCAGGGGTTTTTAACTTTTTTGGTGTTCTACTTGGTGGATTAAGTGTCGCTTATGCGATTGTTCATCTATTACCTACAGATCTCCTACTGAATGTCAGCTCAAGCCATGGTTTGGCGATGGTCTTTTCCATGCTGCTGGCGGCAATTATCTGGAATCTGGGCACATGGTATTTCGGGATCCCGGCATCCAGCTCTCATACGTTGATTGGTTCTATTATCGGGATTGGCCTGACCAACGCGATAGTGACCAGCTCTTCTGTTGTTGATGCGCTGAATATTCCGAAGATGATACAGATTTTTATGTCCTTGATTCTGTCTCCTATGATTGGTTTGGTGATCGCGGGAGCGATGGTCTTTTTACTGCGCCGTTACTGGAGTGGTACTAAAAAGCGCCGTCGTATCCACATGACGCCGGCTGAACGTGAAAAGCAGGATGGTAAACGTAAACCACCATTCTGGACACGAACAGCTCTGATCCTTTCTGCTGTTGGTGTGAGTTTTTCTCATGGCGCCAATGATGGCCAGAAAGGGATTGGTCTGATCATGCTGGTACTGATTGGTGTCGCGCCTGCTGGCTTTGTTGTGAATATGAACTCAACAAGCTATGACATTGCTCGTACCCATGATGCTGTTGTTCATTTGCAGCAGTATTATGAGCATCATGAACCTGCACTTACCCATGCAATTGAGCTGACTCCGGCTATATCTCCGGTTGAAGATCAACTGGATATGAATTTCCACTGTGATAATTCACGGGCATTGGATGTGCTGAATACCACGGAAACAATGCTGGGAAGCATTCAGAATTATAGTGAGCTGAATCCTGATCAACGTAACAGCATGCGTCGCATGTTGATGTGTATTGCTGATACAGCAAGTGCTGTGGCTAAATTGCCAGAAACTAGCATGGAAGATGCACGTTTCCTGCATAAATTGCGTAAAGATCTGCTGAATACCGTTGAATATGCACCAATGTGGATAATCATCGCGGTGGCGCTGGCACTGTCTCTGGGCACAATGGTTGGCTGGAAACGTGTTGCTGTCACTATTGGTGAAAAAATCGGTAAAAAAGGCATGACTTATGCTCAGGGGGTTTCCGCTCAGGTGACTGCCGCAGTATCGATTGGGGTTGCTAGTTATACGGGGATGCCGGTATCGACGACACAGGTTCTTTCTTCTGCGGTCGCAGGTACAATGCTGGTTGATGGTGGTGGTGTTCAAAGTAAGACTATCAAAAATATCATGCTGGCGTGGGTACTGACATTGCCGATTTCAATTGCCCTGTCAGGCTGCCTGTATTGGATTGCTCTGCAATTGATCTAATCTTAAGTTATTAAAAAGGGTTGGCAGCGATATCAGCAGCTCAACCCTTTTTATTGCCACTTTTTATTTTCAACTCGCTTTCCCTCTCTGTTGTTATCAGACTATCGCTATTCCTACCAGACACAGTAAGACAATCCCACATAACACTTTCGTCAATATAAACTGCTTACGCAGCCTTTCGCAGAAAAAGATGACATCATCATTGTGATGGTTGAGATAGCCTTGTGTGTTAATGTAGCGTACCAGCCGCATTTGTTTACTGAACTGGCCATTACCAGTAAAAAAACCATTCCCATCAATGGCTTGATATAGCATCGGATCTGCCTGACGCAGAATAAATAATAAAGCCCGTAGTGAAGAAATGTAACGTAATATATTGATAATACAGATAATGCAAATTGCCCAGAAGAATGCAAGCATACTGAACATATTCCCCCCTCCTTAGAGTGGCAACGGGATATTGTGTATGGATTAAGAATTTATCTGAAAAGGTAGCAATGTAAATAGTCACAGTATTAAATTTTAGGAGGAAATGGCTTATTAGAAAAGCCAAATGATATTGAAAAATGGCCTCAGTATCAGAGATAAAATGTTTAATACAGTTATGGTATTGAAAGCAGATATCTTTTCTTTCAACTGGTTAACTAAATAAAGTAACAAGTTGTGATCACGACGACACTCAAAAGAGGCGTCAAGCAGTTATAGTATAAGTATAAAATCATGGCGTTTAATGCCGCCAATCCATTTTATGGAAGGAGTTCACTTATATGGCTTATAAACATATTCTTGTAGCAGTTGATCTATCTCCAGAAAGCAGGGTCTTGGTGGATAAAGCGGTTTCTTTGGCAAGGCCATACAATGCTAAGGTTTCCTTGATCCATGTTGATGTAAATTACTCTGATTTATACACCGGCCTGATAGATGTCAATCTTGGTGATATGCAGGCACGCATCGCAGATGAAACTCGTAACTCCCTGAAAGAACTGTCAGAGAATTCAAGCTATGAAATTCAGGAAACGCTGAGTGGTAGTGGTGATTTAGGGCAAGTACTTGTTGATGCGATTAAGCAATATGATATGGATCTCGTTGTCTGTGGTCATCATCAGGATTTTTGGAGCAAGCTGATGTCATCAGCTCGTCAGCTCATTAACACCGTCCATGTTGATATGCTTATCGTTCCGTTGCGTGAAGAAGATTAATATTCTGCCGAAAACTTATTCTATGGAATCGCCTGCTCATTGCAGGCGATTTTTTTGCTTGTGCAAAGTATAAGGTGCTTTAAAAAGCTTTTTATTTAGAAAATAAAAAATTTATTTTCAACAAAATTAATAAAAATAGTTATTGAAATTCAATCATAAAATAGTGGTATATTCAGAAAGCAAACCGTAATTACCTCACATTTTCGACAAAAAATAACAAAGGAAATGGGGAGGGCATCACATCTGAATGTATAAAGGAAGCTATAAATGAATGTACCATCATCTTTAGTCTCATTTCTTGAATCTGTTCAGTACCACAATCCACATCAACCAGAATATTTACAGGCAGTAAGAGAAGTATTGACCTCTCTCTGGCCTTTTCTTGAGCGCAATCCGCAATATCGTGAACAGGGGTTATTAGAGCGTTTGGTTGAACCAGAAAGAGTTATTCAATTTCGCGTTAGCTGGGTTGATGATCAGGGAAAGGTTCAGGTAAACCGCGCATGGCGGGTACAGTTCAATTCGGCCATCGGGCCATTTAAAGGCGGGATGCGTTTTCACCCTTCCGTTAACCTCTCTATTCTGAAGTTTCTCGGTTTTGAGCAAACATTGAAAAATGCTCTGACAACATTACCGATGGGCGGTGCAAAAGGCGGCTCTGATTTCGATCCTAAAGGAAAAAGTCAGGGAGAGATTATGCGATTCTGTCAGGCATTAATGACAGAGTTGTATCGCCATCTGGGGCCTGATACTGATGTTCCTGCCGGAGATATCGGAGTCGGTGGCCGGGAAGTGGCTTTTATGACCGGGATGATGAAAAAGTTATCCAACAACACGGCCTGTGTTTTCACGGGTAAAGAGCTCTCTTTTGGTGGCAGTTTGATCCGGCCGGAAGCGACGGGCTATGGCCTGGTTTATTTCATTCATGCGATGCTGAAACGTCATGGTATGGCGCTGGATGGTATGCGGGTATCGGTTTCGGGAGCGGGAAATGTCGCTCAATATACCATCGAAAAATGTCTGGAACTGGGGGCTAAAGTGGTGACGGTATCCGATTCCGGCGGTACTGTTCTGGATGAAGAAGGATTCACTTCAGAGAAACTGGCTCATCTGGAAGAGATTAAAAATAAACATTATGGGCGTGTTGAGGATTATGCCAAAGAACGTGGGCTGACTTTCCTTAAAGGGCAAAACCCGTGGTCAGTGCCTGTAGATATCGCTCTGCCTTGCGCGACACAGAATGAGCTGCATCTGGAAGATGCAAAAATACTGATTCAGAATGGTGTGAAATTGGTAGCAGAAGGAGCCAACATGCCGGCAACTATCGCAGCTACTGATGCTTTCCTTGAAGCCGGTGTTCTGTTTGCGCCGGGTAAGGCCGCTAATGCGGGAGGTGTAGCCACTTCCGGCCTGGAAATGTCGCAGAATGCGATACGCCAGAACTGGAAAGCAGAAAAAGTGGATATCCGCTTACATCACATCATGCTCGATATTCACCAATCCTGTGTGGAATATGGTGGAGAAGGCAAACAGATCAACTATGTACAGGGTGCGAATATAGCGGGCTTTGTGAAAGTTGCTGATGCCATGCTGGCGCAAGGTATTTTGTAATTCAGTGAGTTTACCAGTAAACAATAAATCATTTTTAATGAATAAACCCCATGTTGAATGGGGCTTATTTTTTTGAATCTTAAGTAAAATCAGAATAAAACAGTGCCGGATCTGGAAAATTCCGTAAAAGTTTTGTCTTTTAGATTGTATATTCTATCCGCGGCAGCAATCGTCTCAGGCCGATGTGCTACAAAAATGCGGGTAATGGGCATCTGTTTTATAGCGTTATTGATCTTTCGTTCATTAAATACATCGAGGTCACTCGTTGCTTCATCAAGAAAAAGGATTCGTGGGCGCTTATAAAGTGCTCTGGCCAGAGATACGCGCTGCTTTTGTCCTCCTGAAAGAATACTTCCCATATCACCTATCATTGTTTCGTACTGCATTGGCATAGCTATAATTTCGTTATGTATTGCTGCTGCTTTGGCACACTCATACATCCATTCAAGGTCGGGCTGAGGATCAAAAGAGGAAATATTATCCATCAGAGAGGCCGCAAAAAGTTTGTCTTCCTGCATCACAAAGGCGGTATGCCGCCGATATTCGTCAATACCAATCTGTCGTATGCTGGTTCCATCAATCAATACACTTCCTGATTGGGGAATGGCTAAGCCCGCCATTATTCTGAGAAGAGTGGATTTACCACAACCCGACGCCCCGATAATTGCGATATTCTCGCCTGCATTAATTTCCAGATTGATATCTTTAAAAATAAATGGCTCAGCTTCACCGTAACGATAGGAGAGATTATTGAGCGTTATCCGACCTTCTACAACCTCAAGCGGAACTAAGTTTTTTGAATACCAAGCGTCCTCTGTTTCTGCGGTTGCAACGTCTGTTAGGCGATCTGAGTGTATTGATATAAGGCGAAAATTAAAAAGTGAATTAATCACTTTAATAGAGCGGGTAAGGAACATATCAGCGTAGAGCATAAAGGCGAATAGAGTCCCTGTTGTTATTGCGCCATGTTCCATGAGATTACCACCAAAGAATAAAATCGTTGCTGATGAAAGCCCTGTAAGAAATCCTGACAGGGTTTGGTTTATCAGATCTATCTTGAATAAATGCGCTCGGGCATTAGCTGTGTTGATAACTTTATTCAGCCATGTCATACGCCGATTTTCTGTCAGGGAAAATACTTTGACACATGCCACATTTCGAACTGTTTCAAGGAAATGAGATGACTGTAATGCTTCATTGTGAATGGCCTCAACTCGGGCACTTTTGTATGTGTTATAGAGCGCAAGTTTTACGCTGAGATAAATAAAGATGATGAGCAGGGAAATAACAGCCAGAAGTGCGCTGTAACAAAACATCAGAGTTATCAGTGTTAGTAGAATGAGCACATCAAGCAAGGAAGTCAGCATTTCTGCGGTGAAGGCTTCTTTAATTTCATTGAGTGATGTCAGCCGAGACGCTATATCTCCTACATGACGCTTTTCAAAGAATGTTAACGGAAGGCTCAGCAACTGGTTAAAAAAGCCTATACTCCACTGTATTCCCAAAGAGTAGCGCATTGCCATCAGAGTCCAGGCTCGGATGATGCTGAGTGCAGAGCGGAGAATAAGTAGAAAAATAACGCCAATAACAATCAGATTCAGCATTTCGAAGTCACTGGATCGCAAAACAATATCAATAATAAATTGAGAGCTGAGGGGAATTGAGAGAGCTAGCCCCTCAATAAAAAGTGATATCAGAATGATTTTTAGTAGTGTGATTTTAAGGTTAGCTACACCCCGGAACATATCTGTGATAGTGATACTTTCACTCACTTTTTCCTTTTTAAAATCAGACCGTGGCCATACTTCCAGAACTATTCCCGTGAATTTATTTGACAACTCTTTTAGGGAAATGATTTTTTTCCCTAAGGCAGGATCATGGATAACGGCGTTTTTCTTTGTGATTTTTTTTAGCACGACGAAATGATTAAAGGACCAGTGCAGAATACATGGAAGCCTGACGTTTCTGAGTTCTTCGAGATCAAGGCGTATGGCTCTGGCATTCATATTTATTCTATCTGCTACTGTGATGAGTTGTCTTAATGACATGCCATTGTTTGATACGTCGAAAATTTTCCTCATGCTGTAAACATCCGTTTCCCGTTCGTGCCAGCTTGCAATCATGGCTAAACAGGCTAATCCGCACTCTGTTACCTCTGTTTGCAGGATTACAGGTAGTTTTTTAGTGAAAAACTCGAAAAAGCCACTGATTTTATATCGTGTATCCTTATTGTGTGTTGTCACATATTCTTTCATATACCCTCTTCACTGGCATAAAGAGCCATTCGTAATTCTTTCTGGTTCTTACATATATCTCTGTCTCTACTTTCATACCCGGCAGAAGGGAAAGTGATTTTTGTTGTTCTGTCATAACTGGCCGTACCGTTATGCGGAAAAGCGCTTTACCTTCACTATTCGTCTGAGTTGATGGAGGGATATTGACTGGGGCTTCTGAGATTGCTTCGATGACTCCTGCAACCTTTCCATACCACTGATATGGATACGCTGCTATCCTCATTTTTACCTGTTGTCCATCAGCCACATCGCCGAGAAAATCGGATGAAGAAAGCAGTTCAATTTTTGGCCTTGCAGCCAGGGGAACGATGACGGCGACTTGTTGGCCTGCTTTTACTCTCTCTCCTTTATGGGCTGTCACACTGGTTATCTTTCCATTAAATGGGGCGACAATCAGATATTCTCTTTGCTTTTCTATATTCAGAATCTTTTGTTTTATGCCAGCAATTTCAGCTGTAATTAATTTTTTCGCTGAATCCGACTCCCTATCAGTCGCTGATATTTTCTTTTTAAAATCCAGCAACTCTCCTTGCAGGGTAATTATTTTTACCCTTGCAGACGAGAGATTTACTATGGCTGAATAATAATCCTTCTTCCTGTCAATAAATTCAGAATCACGCGCAAGGCCTTTTTTGCGTAATTGTTCATATAAGCTGGATTTTTTTTCGAACCATTTCCTCTGTTCTTCTGCATTTTTTATCAGGATATTTAAACCATTTATTTCCTGTTCTTTATTTTTTATTCGCTCAATAAAGTAATTTTTATTTTCCTCAGCTTCGGTGGTGATAATATTAATTTTTTTCAACAGTATGTTCCGTTGTTTTTTCAAACTCTCTTCTATTTCAAATTTGGTAGCACCAAGATTAGTTTCAGTTTCATCACTCACAGAAAAAATAACTTCACCTTGCTTAATGAGTTTTTTTTCTGAAGCGACTGAATTAATAATTATGCCATTGTTTTGTGCAATGAGTGACACAGCCGGAGGATCATAAATGACATTACCGGAGGCGTTAACTCTTTCGCTATAAGAGCCGAAGATAATGATTGAGACAATAAAAGCAACAGTCAGCATGCCTGTCAGAATACAAATGGAGAGGCTGGATGGAATATCCAGATAAGATACGCCAAGCCATCCCTCCTGTTTATGTTGCAGAGCTTCGGCACGATAGATTGAGTTTTCATGCTTTTCTGTGCTCATTGGAAAAAAAGACCCTTTTATTTTTAAAATCTATGATTAATTTTCGATTTCGGAGAAAGCTGTTTCCGAGGAGGCCATCAATTTTTTCCATATGCTGAAAATGTCCATCAACAATTACAGCCCCGAACTGTTCTGCTTTTCCGGTCACCGATTTAACTGTCAGCATTGCGGCTTCACATCCTTTATTATCCATTTTCGGATTAACCGCGAGGCAACTTGTTGGCGTATAGGCTTTAAGTCTTTCACGCCATATCATAGATACGGTAGCACCGGTATCCAGGATCATGTGGTATTTATGACCAGATAGCTCGACATCAAAAACCATTCCACTGGAAGATCTTTGGAAAGGAAGTTCTGTAAACCCTTTTGGTGGCTTGTTTTTATCGGTAACGCTATTTGTTATTGTGAGTGAATTAGAGATGTAATCTAATATTATCTGTTTATCTTTGAAAGCATCAAGACCCACAACAGGTTTATCGGGTAAATTTCCTTTTTTATAAACTAGCAGTCCCCACGGTTTAAATGGAGTAATGCTCACGTTTTTAAATTCTATATTATTTACGTTTAAGGAGCTGACTAAATATTTTATATTTTTCTGAACCTTACCGGTTAAATCTGTACTGTAATAAATACTTTCTTTTTTGAGTCCTTTAATTTTCTTTATCTGAGATTCGTAAAGATAAAACCCCATAGAAGAGCCTGTATCAATCATTGCATATACTGGTTGTCCATCAATAATAAATGTTGAATAGGGAACGGAATATTTATCAAAGTTCAGCTTTAGAGTTATAGGTTTTTCTAAATTATCAATAGAATTATTAGCGATGGAGTTATTTGATAAAATGGCTAAGGCAAAAAATGAAAGCGTAGATAACCAATAATTAAATCTTATCATTGTTGGAATTCGCTATTTTTATTGTTGGATATTTTCTATTATTGTTTCTTCACTAACACCAGCTTCAATCAAGTGTGATGCAGCGCGACTGAGAAAAACCCGCATGGATGGACAGAAAACGGTTTTATTATTAAAGCGATTGGTTGGTGAAAAACGGTTAACCAGACGACCACCATGACAGATTTTACTCCATATACAGTCATTGCAATCTTCAGGTAATTCGCTATTCAGTGAAGAATATTCTTTAGCATTAGTTGATTTGAGCACACTTGAGAGAGTTAATTCTCTGACATGACCAATGGGATTAAATATTTTATCTGAGGTTGAGCGCAGGGTGTCATCAATACGGAGCAGACCATCAGAAGTTACAGTGAAAGCATAAACCGATTCAACATTGGCACTTATGCCTATAATACGGTGAAACTGGCTATTAAGCATTGTGCCCAGGTATGTGTTAAAGATCCTGACAAAAATATTTGGTTGACCGTCAGCAAACCAGGCGTCAAGCGCTTCATTGAGGAATCGGCCAATTCCCTCGGCGTCAGTGCTATCAGCATGTTGATCATCAGGTATGAGGAAATCGAAACGCTGGCATTTGAGTTCTTTTGAGAAGTGATGATAAATTTCTCCTCCATTAGCGTTAGCATTTGCCACAGAGAGAATTCCTGGTTCTGCCGGAATACGTCCTTGCGCCCACGCATTTTGGAGCATACGTAAGCCATTAACTGTTCCTTCGTAAGTGCTTTTTCCTTTTCGATCTAATCGATGCCTATCATTGATGTGTTTTGGTCCGTCTATAGATATGCTTGCATGAACTTGGTGTTTTTCAAAAAGAGCAATCCATTCATCATCAATCAGAATACCGTTGGTCTGTAATGCCAAAACTAGTTGAGAGTTACCATAGTTACCTTCGCGGAGAATCTCACACATTTGATTGAAACGTTCTTTTTTCATCATCAGTGGTTCGCCACCGTGAAAATCTACCTGAATCACCTCAATATGGTTTTCTATTACAGAGCGTTCAAAGAATCCTCTCAGTGCCGCTATATTATCAAGAGATATAATTGGAGCACTGTCAGCAGCCAATGTATTGCCCATATTAAATACATAGCAGTAAGTACAATTAATATTGCATCGCTCACTGACTTTTAGAATTATTTCAAGATGTTTAATCTTCTCTCGCTTTATTATCGTCATTATCACATCTCCATGAATAAATAGGAGAGATAAACGCTTCTCTCCTATTTATTTTATGATTATTACAGAGACTTACTCCAATTTCCAAAGGCATTCACCCAGCCACCGGAAACTGTATCTAATAGACTATCAACGAGTTCTTTTCGCTGAGTTTTATTTTTATCTGAATTGATTATTTGAGATTTATTTTCTGCTATTTCACGTTGTAATTTGCTCATGGTATCTCCTTATTTTTCAAATGAGATGTCATATCTAAAATAGTGATGACTTCCGGAGTATAGAGTTAGTTATTTATACGAACGCTAAACAACAGTGTAACAATTGATATACTGTTTTATTTCTTATTTAAAACATAACTGTGACGTATTTATTTTTCAGGTATGAATACCTGAAAAATAAATATATTTAATGAAGATGGTGTGTAATCAACAAGGATAAATATCAAACCGGTGGTTTTTGGTAGCAATGGCGGCGGATGCTTTCACTCCTGCCATTGGTTCTGCGTAATCAGGCCGTTTCACTACAACACGGCGCTTTGCCAGAGCACGGGCTGGTCCTAACAGTGCATCAGCATCTTCATCAGCACCCACGAGAGACTGGAATACACGCATTTCTTTTTTGACCAGAGCACTTTTTTGTCGATGCGGATACATAGGATCAAGATAAACCACATCCGGTTGCGGAGTGATATCTGTCAAGGCGGTAATACTTGAAGCGTGGATTAAGGTCATGCGTTCCTTCAGCCACTCGCCGATTTCTTCATCCTGATAACCCCGCTGTAGCCCGTCATCCAGCAATGCCGCAACGACCGGATTGCGCTCCAGCATTCTGACATGGCAACCGATTGAGGCCAGAACAAAAGCATCTCTTCCTAGCCCTGCTGTGGCATCAACGACTGTGGGTAAATAATCTTTCTTGATGCCGACTGCTTTCGCAACGGCTTCACCGCGCCCGCCACCAAAGCGGCGGCGATGCGCCATTGTTCCGGTCACGAAATCAACATAAATTCCGCCTAGCTTCGGCTCATCGCGTTTACGTAGCTCCAGCCGCTCAGGAGTCAGAACCAAGGCCATAACGGAATCTTCATTGTGTACCAGACCCCAGCGTTCAGCCAAATGAGATAAGGCGCTGCTATCAGCGCCCTGTTCGCAAATCAAACAAATTTTCACGCGAGTTTCCACACAAATTATCCCGTGATCCCAGCACTTTTCAGCATGGCATCCAGTTTGGGTTCGCGGCCACGGAAGCGGACGAACAGCGTCATTGGATCTTCAGAACCGCCACGGGACAGGATATTGTCGAGGAATGACTGGCCAGTTGTACGGTTGAAAATACCTTCCTCAGAGAAACGGGAGTAGGAATCTGCTGCCAGCACGTCAGCCCACAAATAGCTGTAATAGCCCGCGGCATAACCACCGTTAAATATATGGCTGAAAGAGTTCGGGAAACGGTTCCACTCTGGTGATGGTACAACAGAAACCTGTTCTTTCACGGAGTACAGCGTTGGCAGGATTTGAGCGCCTTTTGCCGGATCATATTCAGCATGCAGGCGGAAATCGAACAGCCCGAACTCCAGCTGACGAAGGATAAACATTGCGGACTGATAATTCTTCGCTGCCAGCATGTTATCCAGCATTTCCTGTGGCAGAGGTTCATTCGTCTCGTAATGACCGGAGATAAACGCCAGTGCTTCCGGCTCCCAGCACCAGTTTTCCATAAACTGACTTGGTTGTTCTACCGCATCCCACGGAACACCGTTAATGCCGGCAACATCCAGTGTTTCGATTTCGGTCAGCATATGGTGCAGGCCGTGACCAAATTCATGGAACAGCGTTATCACTTCATCGTGAGTAAACAGAGCAGGTTTGTCACCCACGGGTTTATTGAAATTACAGGTCAGGTAAGCAACTGGTTTCTGCAATTCACCGGAAGCAAAACGCATTCTGCCGGCACAGTCATCCATCCATGCGCCACCACGTTTATGTTCACGGGCATAGAGATCTAAATAGAAGCTACCGCGCAGTTCCCCTTTTTCATCATACAGCTCGAAGAAACGGACATCAGAATGCCAGGTTTCTACATCGTGGCGCTCTTTGGCGGTGATGCCATAAATGCGGCGAACAACTTCGAACAACCCTTCAACGGCACGTTGTTCAGGGAAATAAGGGCGCAGTTGCTCATCATCAATGGAGAAATGATGCTGTTTCTGCTTTTCGCTGTAGTAGGTGACATCCCAGGCTTCCAGCTTATCAACACCGTAATGTGAACGGGCGAAGTTTGTCAGTTCTTCCAGCTCTTTCTTGCCCTGACCATGCGCACGGTTAGCCAAATCATTCAGGAAATCGAGTACCTGCTGAGGATCTTTCGCCATTTTGGTAGCAAGGGATTTTTCTGCATAGCTTGCGAAACCCAGCAATTGAGCGAGTTCATGACGCAATGCCAGCATCTCCGCCATAATAGCGTTATTATCCCATTTCCCGGCATCCGGCCCTTGATCGGATGCACGAGTCGTGTAGGCGTAATACATTTCCTGACGCAGTTCACGGTTATCAGCATACGCCATGATGGGAAGATAGCTTGGCATATTCAGCGTCAGTAACCAGCCTTCCTGCTCTTTGGCTTCTGCGGCGGCTTTGGCCGCAGCTTTAGCACTTTCAGGTAAGCCAGCCAGAACGTTTTCGTCGGTGATGAGCTTAGACCAGCCCATCGTGGCATCCAGTACATTATTGCCGAACTGGGAACCAAGCTCTGACATACGAGCTGCAATTTCACCGTAGCGTTTCTGTTTTTCTTCCGGTAAGCCAATGCCGGATAACTCAAAATCACGCAGAGTATCTTCGATAGACTTGCGTTGTGGCTGGGACAGTGAATTAAAAGTCTCACTCTCTTTTAGTGACTTATAAGCCTGATATAGCCCTTTATGTTGCCCAAGCCAAGTGCTGAATTCGGAGAGCAGAGGCAGGCTTTGTTCATAGGCTTCACGAAGCTCTGGGCTATTTTTGACAGAATTCAGGTGCCCGACTGGCGACCACATACGAGAAAGTTTATCTTGCTCTTCAGAAAGCGGCTGGCACAGACTATCCCAGGTAAAAGCGGAGTTCTCAGTTAAAATTTTCTCAATGACCTGACGGTAGTTTGCCAGCGTTTCTTTTACGGCAGGAACGACATGTTCAGGTTTAATGTCAGCGAACTTAGGCAATACTGAAGATGTCAGTAACGGGTTAGTCATAATGAGCGCCTTATCTTTGTATAGGGGTATAAGCTGTTATCAGCCTGATATCCCATTATGGGGTATTGAGGATAGATGGGGATAAAATAGCGTGAGTTCAATGCTTAGTTGCGTATGCCGCTAATGTCATAGTTTTAGATCCAGCCATTTTTGCTCCATATGCAGGGCAATTGTTGTCGCTACGACATTATCAATGCCTAACTCATGAGCAATTATCGGAAAACGGCGTGTTTCAGCATAAATTTCTTCGAGCATGTTTCAGTACCTCAGCAATTGTGGTTGGTTTATGCGGATGTTCTTTGGTAAGTTCATGCAATTCACGTTAATGTATTCATTACCTTAACAGCGTATTGTTAGATATTCCACATTTCAGAGGAAACATATACAATTAACTTTGCATTTTGTATGGAGACCTACTTGTGGATTTTTACATGTTATTTTTAATTTTCATGATATTGAATACGTTTTAATAAATACATTGGTGTGTGAATAAATTAGGTATTTATAATTATGTCTAAAATAATCTGTTCAAAAGTGGAAATAGTCAACATCTGTGATTATAATTAATATCATGACATAGATGCTTAAAATATAATGTGGTAAATCCAAAATTAGTAATATGTTAATGATGAGTTGTGTTTTTTATATCTTTTATGATCTTAGTGAAAGTTATTCCTCTCTCCAGAAATGGAGTGTATATTGGTTCATTAGAATATTTTACTAAATATCATTTTCAAAATGATAGGAGTATTCCTTACCCCGAATGCTGATGCTCTAATTATTATGAAAAGGTATATAGAGGCGTTATTGTGTCTATTTTTTTCTTTTTTGTGGGAGGTAAATCGGAAATATATAGAAAGTGACTTTTATAGAATATAAAAAATAATTTTAATTAAAATAAGGGGGTTATTATGGCTGCACGAAGTGTTACTGTTATTTTACAAAATGAAACAAATTTCACTTTGAGGTTGAATCGTCATCATGTTGGAATAGATAATGGGGAGTGGAGTACAGATTTTTACCCTCCAGGTACTATTTTAGCCAAAAGTCAAGGGGTATTTGAAACTCAGTCAAATGCTTTTGGGAATGGGACTGGAGGACATGTTAGATACAATATTATGGATAACAAGAATTCACCCGATGGGCAGGGTAACAACTGGGTCGATGTTGCATGGTATAATCCATATTGGGGGAGCAATGTGTATAATCAGGGGGTGTCTGATACCAATTTATATGATGTAATTAAAGATCCTAATACAGGAAGTGATTATAATGCTACTGTGAGATTTTATTTATCAATGAAGGAAATTCTCTAAGGTTTATGGTGAATGATGCAGTGCATTTATTTTATTAACTTCAATAAAAAGCTTATAAAATAAATGCACTGCATCACTTTGAGGTGAAAAATATTAGTTGTAGCGACCGGAGATTTAAAATCTTCGTTAATTTCAGTTCGTTTATGTCCATAATTGCAAGGAAATGCCATTTTGATAATGTTATTAAGGTATGTTTATAGATTGATTGATATGAGCGAACTGTGAACTAATATTCTATATTTAATTTTTAGCTAATTTATAAATCGAGGATCTGAAACGTTAATTTTATATTATTATTTTTCAGGAGGGTGATGAGAATGATTGTCACGATAGCCGTTGTTTGTTGATAATGTGCCTAAATAAATAGAACCGGTATATAAACATGGCACAGGTAAGTGGATTTCCACATTATTACCACCAATCCTGCCAGAGAACAGTCCAACTTAGCTATCTTTACAACGACCATAAACCAAGTATGAAAGAATAATTGATTAATATGGAGATGCATGGTTCTGGTGTCAGGGATATTAGTCATGTTTTAAGCATTGGTATTAATACGGTTATATGGACTTTAAAAAAAATTCACCACAGAAAGTAAAACTAAGGCAGGAAGCTTACTATGAAAAACACCATTATAACGTTTTTGAGCAATGACCAAAAATTAATTATTATTCTTTTACTCTATACATTTAGTCTTTCAAGTTGCTTTTTTGTTGGCTGAGCTCGCTCACCTTGGTCACATAGTTATCTATGCTCCTAAATAAGCTTTCATAATAACGATACACTCATTTTTTTCACTCCCGGCTGTTGCCCTAATGAAAAGGCGGTCATAAATTCTTCAATGCACGCTAAGAGTTGCCACATATACTGACAGCAATGATTCCGTGTGACGGTTTCATGCAAAGACTGCCACAGGCGTTCAATCTTATTGAGCCATGGCGAATAGGCCGGTAAAAATAACAGGTTAAATTTAGGATTTTGTTTTAGCCATTCCCTGACTCTCTGGCTTTTGTGAATACCATAATTATCCAAAATTAACGTGATACTTTTGGCTTGGCTATACTGACGATTAATTCTATCTAACATATTGATAAATAAATCAGAGTTTTTCTTTATACCACAGACATAGGTCACTTGACCTGTTCGTACCTCAAGGCAGCCTGCAAGGTAGTGCTTTTGATTTTCCCCCGGCGTCATCACACGTTTCTGTTGTCCTTTTAGACACCAGTCTGCCCCGATTTTAGGATTCAGATCGATATCGACTTCATCTTCATAAAAAACAGGATGTTGCTCTGATACGTTGGCTAAGGCTTCGGTGATTTTTGCCATTTTTTCGTCATATTCAGGATCAAACTTTTTGACGGTAGGAGCCGCTCTTCGCCAGACAATACCCACCTGACAAAAGTAACGATACAGGGTACTTTTTGACAGTGATAAACCTAATAATTCATTGATTATCTGAGTGATAAGTTCAATACTCCAACGTGAACGCAAACAGCCAAAATCTTGCGGGGAGTGTGATAATAAGAATGAGAGCAAGCTAAAAATCGGGGCTAAACTCCATCGAGCTGGCCTTCCTCTCGGTAAGCTTTTTAATCCTTCCAGCCCATATAATGTTAACCAATTTATCCAACGATGGACGGAAGAACGTGAGCAATGAAGGGTTCTGGCGATGTGAGAAACGGTCTGACCTTCATGTAACATTAAGAGAGCCATAAGTCGGCGGGCATAATCTTTATCGCGGGTTTTATGAATAAATTTTTTCATCTGACGTCGTTCACTTCGGGGGATTGGTGCTATGATCCGCATCACTCAGTCCATTTTGGGATTTTTTTGATTTGGCGATTAATCAGATCGCAAAAATTGGACTGAGTTCCCTCCAGGTGATCTACTATTTTGAAAGCTTATTTAGGAACACGTTCCCTTGCCGTCGCGATGCAACTTGAAATCCATTGTGTATATTAGAATAATACTTGGCGATTTTTTTATATTATTTATAACTATATTATAAGGCACTGCTATCAGCGCCTTATAATAAACAAAGAATTATCCGGTAATGCCTAGCTTTTTCAGTAGTGCATCCAGTTTTGGTTCGCGGCCACGGAAGCGGATAAACAGTGTCAGAGGGTCTTCTGAACCACCGCGCCCCAGATAATCATCAAGGAATGACTGACCGGTTGTGCGGTTGAAAATACCTTCTTCAGAGAAGCGTGAATAAGCATCTGCTGCCAGTACATCAGCCCACATATAGCTGTAATAGCCCGCTGCATAGCCACCATTAAAGATATGGCTGAAAGAGTTCGGGAAGCGCTCCCAGTCTGATGACGGAACGACGGAAACATGTTCTTTCACTGACTCCAGTATTGGCAGGATCTGTGCCCCTTCTTCCGGGTCATATTCAACATGCAAACGGAAATCAAACAGGCCAAACTCTAATTGTCGTAGCATCTTCATTGCTGCCTGATAATTTTTCGCTTCCAGCATATTATCCAGCATTTCTTTCGGCAGAGGTGCATTTGTCTCGTAATGACCTGAGATAAATTCCAGTGCTTCCGCTTCCCAACACCAGTTCTCCATAATCTGGCTCGGGCACTCTACGGTATCCCACGGTACGCCGTTAGTGCCAGCAACATCCAGAGTTTCAATCGTCGTCAGCAGTGTTTGCAGACCATGTCCAAATTCGTGGAACAGCGTTGAAACCTCAGAGTGTGTAAACAGCGCAGGTTTACCGCCTACAGGCCCACTGAAGTTACAGTTAATGAAAGCAACGGGTTTCTGCAACTCGCCGGAAGCAAGGCGCATTCTGTCAACATAACTGCTTTGCCATGCTCCGCCTTTTTTACCTGCGCGGGCATAGAGATCCATATAGAAACTACCAAGCAGTTCCCCTTTATCATTATGAAGCTCAAAGAAACGGACATCAGAATTCCAGGTATCTACATCGTTACGCTCTTTGGCCGTGATGCCATAAATGCGGTGAACAACTTCGAACAGCCCTTCAATGGCGCGTTTTTCCGGGAAGTAAGCACGCAGTTGCTCTTCATCAAAAGAGAAATCGTGCTGTTTTTGTTTTTCGCTGTAATACCTTACATCCCAGCTTTCCAGCTCATCAACACAGTAGTGGGATTGGGCAAACTCGCAAAGTTCTTCCATCTCTCTTTCACCCTGTTCATGGGCGCGGTCAACCAGACCGTTTAAGAAATCGAGCACTTCCTTAGTTGTCTTCGCCATTTTGGTTGCGAGAGAATTTTCAGCGTAGTTTTTAAAGCCTAACAGCAGAGCAAGTTCATGACGCAGCGCGAGAATTTCTTCCATAATCGGGTTATTGTCCCACTTACAGGCATTCATACCCTGATCAGAAGCACGAGTCATATAAGCTGTATAGACTTCTTCACGCAGCTCACAGTCATCGGCATAGCTCATCACTGCACTGTAGACTGGCGGATCCAACGTCAGTAACCAGCCTTTTAAGTCTTTCGCTTTAGCGGCAGCTTTGGCTGAACTTTTTATGTTTTCAGGTAAACCAGACAGATCGCAGACATCAGTGACGAGCTTTGTCCATCCCATTGTGGCATCCAACACATTGTTGCCGAAGCGGGCGCTCAGCTCAGACAAGCGAGCCGTGATTTCACCGTAGCGTTTTTGTTTCTCTTCCGGTAATGCAATGCCGGATAGAGTGAAATCAAGCAGCTTATCTTCTACAGCTTTACGCTGCGGTTGAGACAGTTTTTCAAACTCAGGACTTTCTTTCAGTGACTTATAAGCCTGATATAACCCTTTATGTTGACCCATCCAGGTTGAGAACTCAGAATTCATTGGCAGGCATTGTTCATAAGCCACCCGGAATTCTGGTGTATTTTTGACAGAATTGAGATGAGATACAGGAGACCAGACGCGTTCAAACTGATTCCTTGCCTCAGAGATTGGCTGACATAAATTATCCCAGGTAAATTGACTATTTTCGTTCACCACTTTCTCAATTACCTGACGATATTTAGTCAGCATTTCTTTCACCGCGGGTACAACATGTTCTGCTTTAATAGAAGCGAATTTTGGTAGTCCAGAAAAATCTAATAATGGATTAGTCATAATGAGCACCTTATTAGTATTAGTGTAATTGGGTAATACCGATGTCCCAAGGAGTTGTTGTTGAAAGACGGGGATAAGATATCGTGAGTTAAATTTAAAAGCCGCATTTTTCTTTGAATAATAATGCTCTTTTTATATCAGTGATCTGCGAAGTGATGTTATAAGAATAAAAAATAAAATTAAATGACAGAACAAATTAAGTGGCAGGGAAAATAAAAAGCCAGCAAATTTAAATGCTGGCTTAATAAAAATTTATTAAATAATAAATCTGATTTTAGATAGGTTTTTCTATTGAGTTATAAAGCGTATCCAATTGATTAATTCGTTGGCGATAACTATTGGTCAGGCAGGATATATTAGCTCCACATTGCTGACGCTGTTTCAGCCATGCCTGCTGACTATTATACATCTCTCCTGATACACCCATTGCAAATAATCCGTGTAGGAAGTGATACTTCACACTCATCTCTACATCCAAATCATTCAACTTCTGGCTGGCACAAATTGCCTTTTCATCAGGAGATTTGGCTTTTGCACAATCAAAGCTGGCAGCTAGGCTGAGTGGAGACAGCAGGAATAATAAAAACAGCATATACCGCATTATTCTTCCTTATCCGGAGGAACGACAGGCCCCGGCCCCATTGGTAATTTGGGTACTTTAGCATCTTCATAATTGAAGGATTGTGGTTTACCGGTTGCATCGAGCTTGCAGGAAAACTGAATATCTTTCCAGCCATTATCGGTCCGATACATACCAGCCCCGACTAATTCTGAGGAATTCATTAATTTGATGCTATCTGGTGATACATCACCAAGGAAAACTTTATCAGCATCTTTGTGATGTTGTTGAATAATCGGTAAAGCAAAAGGACGGCAAATAAATTCAGCGATTTTTTTTGCATCTGACCACTTATTTATATCTTTTAGTGCTGATTTATCGATAACTTGTTTATCAATTTGTTGCTGAAGGTATTTTTGCTGATTCTGAGATAGTTGAACTGGGGAAGATTCGGCTTGTATGGTAGAAGAGAAAACCAGACAACTGATACCAAGACAGGTTAAATATTTTGCATAATACATGGCAAGATACTCCGAATAGGTAATCGAAATAAGTATGGCACAGGTTTTCAGGCTGTGCCATATTTATGTTGTGTCCATATCTTTGTCGTATAGTGTATATATAGAATGTGCTAACTCAATTATATATAAATCATCTTAATTCATATATAAATTATTTGGTTATCACCAAAGCATTTACAGATGAATCATGACTGACATAACCATCACGACAATTTGACTCACTATCATCACAAACAAAGTTAACCGGAACCTGACAGTTTGTTCCCGGTGTTGGATAAAAATAAGTTCTCCATCCATCTTCCATATCGATATAGTCAGTCAACAATTTTACATTACAATATTTTTTTTCTCCGTTTGGTGCATCATATTCAATATTCCATGTCACCCATTTAGCTGATGCATTGCAATTATGAAATATATTATCATCATCTTCTAAATTGAAGTGTTTTTCCTCATAATGAGATAAAGTAAACTCATCTTCTGGCCCGGCACCATACATACATTCATATTGATCACGTTTAATTTTAACCACAGCGGTCTCACTGGCATTTAACACGTACATGTTATAATATGCAGAGTATACAGATGGCTTACTCGTTGTACTTTTATTTTCTGTTTTATGAATTCCTTGGACGATATTTTCTTTTGTTAAAGCGTAGTTAGAAATAATTATCAGACTTAAAGATAAAGCATAAGCTATATGTCTTTTTAGTAATTTCATTCTTCTTTCCCCTATGAATCTAATTAGAAAATTCTATTTTTTAATTAGTTATTTCCATAGTGAACTGTGCTCCATCATGACTTGAAAAACCATCCCGACAATGTGCAGTATTACCATCACAGATAAATTTAACAGGAACATCGCATTCTGTACCCTTTTCAGGAGTAAGATAGGTTAGCCACCCTGCAAATATTCCTCCGGCAGGTTTTGTGAGTAGTGTTGCACTACAGGTTGTTTTTTCAGAGTCTGGCTTAATATATTCAATAGTCCATGTTTCTATTTTTTTCTCTCGATTACAATGATGAAGGACATTATCATCATCTTCTAACCTAAAATCTCTTTTGTTTTGAGGGGGTAAAGAGATATTCTCTGGCCCTGGTTCATACATACACGTGTACGTTTTACGTATAATGTTTACGTTGGCAGTTTTGCTCTTATTATTAATGTGCATATTATAATATGCAGAAAACACAGAGGGTTTACTGATATTATTTTCTGGCTTAGGAAAAGATTGTGTTGTGTTGTTTTGAGCTAAAGAAAAATTAGAAAATAATAATAAAATTAAAGACAAGGTATGTATGTTTTGTATTTTAAATGATTTCATATTGATTTCCTATTTATTATTTGTGTTGATTTTTAAAATTACTCACAAGGGAGTAAGTTAGTATAATAACAAGAGGTTTAAATTAAAAAGCTGTGATTTTTAAAATAGATAGTTGTATTTTTTTATTTAAGTATAGCAGGGATTAATAAAGGTAAAGTTTGATTTGGGATTTTATTTTTTTCTGGTGGGAGGATGATGGTTTATTTATTATTTCTGTTTGTTGTTTATATCATGCCTCACTTTTATTCTGTGAGGCATGAAGTTTTAAGTGGTATATAAACAATGTATTATGTATTATCAAAATACATAAAAAATATTGCTATGTTGAAATTAAATAAACCGACTCATAAGGTTTGATCTTAATTTCTTTTTCCACGGTGACGGGTGATGGATAATTACTGATTAATACCTGCCATTCTTTTTGTGTAAGTTCAGGCTCTGGTGACCAAAGCTGTGTTTCGTCACTAAGATTGGCAATAACCAGTAAAGTCTGATCCTGCCAACGTCGCAGGTAGCACCACAGAGAAGGGTGCTCAGGCAAAAGATCCAGATAATCACCATAAGTCAGTATGGGCTGTGTTTTTCTTAACTGAATTAAATCCTGATAGCAGTAGAATACAGAATCTTTGTCCTGTAATACGGATTCTGCATTGATTTCACGGTAATTATCGCTGGTCGCTATCCACGGAGTACCAGAGGTAAACCCAGCATTGTCAGTGTCATCCCATTGCATTGGCGTTCGGCTATTATCACGGGATTTTTGCGCCAGAATTGTCAGTATTTCTTCTGAAGACATACCTTGTTCAATGCGTTCCTGATACATATTCAGGCTTTCAATATCCCGATATTCTTCAATGCATTTAAAGTGAGGATTGGTCATACCAAGCTCTTCACCTTGATAGATATAAGGTGTTCCCTGCATTCCGTGTAGCATCATGGCTAACATTTTGGCGGATGCTTTATGGTGCTGTTTTTCATCCCCGAATCGGGAAACAATGCGGGGCTGATCGTGATTACACCAGAAAAGAGCATTCCATGCTTTCTGATGCATCCCTTGCTGCCAGACCGAGAAGATCTTTTTCAGTTCAATATAATCTGGTTTTGCATGTGTCCATTTTTCCCCATTCGGGTAATCAACTTTCAGGTGATGAAAATTGAATGTCATGGAGAGTGCATTCCCATCCAGTGAGCTATAACGAATACAATGTTCAAGGCTCGTGGAAGACATTTCACCAACAGTCATTAACGCTTTAGGCTGGAAAACATCACGGCTCATTTCCTGTAAAAACTCGTGTATCCGTGGGCCATCGGTATAAAAACGGCGCCCATCACCACGATCATCGTCAGGGTAGTCCTGCTGTTTTGAGACAAGATTAATGACATCCAGCCGCAGTCCATCAACACCACGGTCAGCCCAGAATTCACAGACTTTTTTTAGCTCAGCACGAACGGGTTCATGTTCCCAGTTCAGATCAGCCTGTTCGGCGGCAAACAGGTGGAGGTAATACTGTTGGCTCGCTGCGTGCCATTGCCACGCGTTGCCGCCAAACTTGGATTTCCAGTTATTAGGGGGATTATCCTGCCCGCCACCCTCTTTCCAGATGTAAAACTGACGGTAAGGATTATTGGCGTCCTGCGCGGCTTTAAACCACGGATGTTCCGTTGAAGTATGGTTGAAAACCATATCTAAAATGATGCGAATACCACGGCGATGGGCATTCTCCACCAAATTATCAAAATCTTCCATCGTGCCATATTCAGGGTTAATTGCGCAGTAGTCGGCAACATCATAACCATTATCCACCTGTGGAGAGGGATAAATAGGGGTGATCCAGATAGCACCTACTCCGAGGTGCTGTAAATAATCCAGACGTTGGGTGATCCCGTTAATATCACCAGTACCATTTCCTGTACTATCCTGAAAACTCTTTGGATAAATCTGGTAGATAGCGCTGTCTAACCACCACGGTTGTTGTTCAGTCATAACAATACCTTATAAAACTATATCCTATTAACCCGCGGCTTCATTGTTGATCAATTCTTCTTTGCGTTCGTTCCTGCGATACATCAGAACAGTCAGTGTCATTGGTACAATAATCACAATCAGCATAGCGAGAAGGTAGATCATCCAGAATTGAGGTTTGATGGACAGAATACCCGGTATACCTCCGACCCCGATACCATTGGAAGTCACGTGGTTCAACCCACATAGCAAGCCAGCCAGACTCGTTCCAATCATCGCGCAGAACATCGGGTAACGATATTTCAGGTTAATACCATACATGGCTGGTTCAGTAACGCCGAGGTAGGCTGAAATTGCCGCAGGAACGGAAAGCTCACGCTCATTTTGTTTTTTGCTTGCCCAGATGATACCGATAACTGCGGAACCCTGAGCAATATTAGACAGGGCAATAATCGGCCAGATAGGGGTTCCGCCCGTGCTTTGGATCATTTGCAGGTCAATCGCCAGCGTTGTCTGATGTACACCGGTAATCACCAGAGGAGCATAGAAGAAGCCAAATAAGGCAGCACCGATTGGTGCAAAACTGCCGGTCATCAGCCCTTTGACGCACCAGGCCACACCATCACCGATTGAACGCCCAATCGGGCCGATAATTGCATGGGCAAGGAAAACGGCCAGCAGCAGGGAAACAACCGGAACAACCACCAGATAAAGATAATCCGGCACCAGTTTCTTCAGGCGTATTTCAATCCAGCCTAAGGCTAACCCAGCCATCAGAGAAGGAATAACCTGTGCCTGATAACCTACTTTGGAGATGGTAAACCAACCGAAATTCCAGACTTCGGGGATTTGTTGCCCAAGTTGATAGGCATTCATTAATTGTGGGGAGACTAGTGTGATCCCCAGAATAATCCCCAGAATGGGGGTTCCACCCATTTTTTTAACGGCAGACCAGCAGATCCCGACAGGGAGATAGAAAAATATGGCTTCACCGATAAGCCAGAGGAAATCATAGATGGTTTGCCAGATTGGATATATATCGGCAAGGGGTTTTCCGTCACTAAATGGAATGCCGCCGATCAGATTTCGAAGGCCTAATATCAGACCGCCGCTGATAAGGGCTGGCAATAATGGAAAGAAGATCTCAGCAAAATGTGAAATTGCATTTTCATACCATTTCATATTTTGTCGTGCAGCCTGCTTAACTTCTTCTTTATTTGCTGACTGTTTACCGGTTGCGGCAAGCAGGGCTTTATAATAAATATCGACATTCGTTCCGATGACGACCTGAAATTGCCCGGCATTAGTGAAACAGCCTTTCACCATGGGTAACTCTTCAATGGCCTTAGCATCAGCGTTTTCCGGGGTATTAAGAACAAATCTGAGCCTGGTGATACAGTGGGTTACGGAGGCAATATTCTCCTGCCCTCCGACTAATCTAATAAGATTATCAACATCCTTTTGATTTATTGATTTTTTCTTCATGCCTTTTCTCCTTTCTATGGCAGGAGTAGTAAATAACGGAAATAGGTACTAACAGAATGATTACTTTTATGATGAGATAATTCATAGAGTGAAGTAATAACCAGCCCATCCTAGTCAGATTTCAGAATTTTGAATATGAAAAGATACGTTGTTTGAGTTTTGGATCACATTTTATTCTACTAAATTGAAAATATAATAATTTTCATATTACTTAAATTTATTGTTTCAGGAATTTTAATTCACCTAAGAATTAATGTATTTTGTTTATAGGTTATGTCATTTTTATATGTATTTTTTATTAATTGTCAAATGAAACTTAATATTCTGATTTTACTGGTATGAAAACCCGTTTCACTGGAAAGCATATAGGTTAAACGGGCTGTTGGTTATTTATTTCGGTATTGTTTATGGAACCATTCCATCATAAGGTATTATAAAAAAAGGTTCGCACTCTTTAGTGTTACACCCTAGGTAAATAATTTTGTTATCATTGGTAAACGTGGTTATCCCACCACCATTGATATGAAAGTCCCATATTTCGTTGTTTAATTTCGCTCTGCCAACTATATCGCAGGGAGTTTGGTAAAACTCCCGATAGGGGGAATGTTCATATTGCTCGCTTATTTTAAAAATTTTATCTATGACTTTTTTGTTTAAATTCCATTTTTTGCACTCCTCTATAAGAAGATTATCACTAGGGCTAGTGCGGCTATAATTTTCAGATATTTTTAAAACAGGATTGTTGATTACTTCGATTTGGTTTTGATTTGCATGAGAATAAGGGATTGATATTACCAAAGTAAATATAATAGATTTTAGGGCATACTTTATCATTTTATATATCCATACATTTTTGTTTCATGATTTGGCTAATCAGAGAATTATACGTCATTATCTGATTAACCAATTTAAGGATAGTACCCAATATTCATGCTATTTTCATCAATAACGATACCGCCACCACCACAGTTAATACCATCTCCTTGTTGTAAATATTAATCTGTAAAATTAATTTCGCTGGAATAACGTAATTTGAAGCCCTGCCGGAGCTTCTAATCGGCTGTTAATAGAGTGAAATGGCGTTTGGCGTGGGGATCCAATGACCTCTGCCCCAGATTTTTGCAAAAGAGATGTTGTTTCAATAACATCATCAACTTCAAATGCTACTCGTATCCGGCCTGATGCTTTTCTACCGACCTCAATTTTATCGATATAATTAGCAGTAGAAGGTTCTACAAGTTCAAGAGTTGCCTTCCCTGCTTCTAATATGGCAACTTTCCCATTATCTGGAGGGACTGAGTTGATTTCATTTAGTCCTAGGATGTCACGATAGAAAGAAAGTGCTTCGTCAAAATTCTCAGTCATTACAACTAAACGTAATTCTTTTACAGTTTTTTTTATCATCATATATTTCCGCCAAACATGAATTTTTATCATTGATATTTTCGAATAGATAAGAAAATATCATTATAAATCTGATACCATCAAGGTCATTATTTTCAGCAAAAGATGAGAATAACTTAATATGCAAAGACGATTACCACCTTTGGGAACTCTACGTGCTTTTGATGCTGTTGCTCGTTTAAAAAGTTTTAAATTAGCAGCGGAAGAATTAAATGTATCTCCTACAGCTATTAGTCATCAAATACGGCTGCTTGAGGAGCAGTTAGCGATATGTGTTCTTAAACGTTCGCCACGTTATGTTGCTTTGACTGAGGAAGGAAAAATATTACAAAAAGCCACGAGTCAGGTATTTTTATTACTCCAATCTGCTATTAATGAAATGAGGTTGTTACATAGCTCTTCACCTTTTACCCTAACTACGACTACAGCATTTATTACTTGTTGGTTGATTCCTCATCTGGCTGAAATACGTCATCAATTTCCAGATATTGATCTGCGGCTACATGCAGATGATTGTCCTGTTGATTTAGACGCTACCGGAATCGATATGGCTATTCGCTATGGTTATCCACCCAGAGATACTTTAAATATCCATATAATTTTGGAGGATGAGTTTGTTTTGGCCGCTAGCCCAACTTTCAAAATAAAATCACTGGAAGATCTTCATAATGTACCTTTGATTCATACTGATGGCCGTCGTATTCCACAACCATCTCCAGACTGGGATATCTGGCGTTCCTGTTTTGGTCCCAAACAATTGGAAATTGTTCATGGAGCACGATTCACTGATGAAACTCATTCTATACAAGCTGCAATAGCGGGCGAAGGAGCAATCATTACTAAATAACTTTTCATAATAGTGAGACACTCGATTTACTTTCTCTGAAAGAGTCTATTTGCAGATTTTTTCAAGAATTTTTTCACATTACTGAGCAGTT
>NZ_CAWNQH010000065.1:0-79250 GCF_963876495.1 Xenorhabdus sp. KJ12.1 | reverse complement strand
CCGGTTTTTTGTTAACCATTTTAACGGGATTGATTGCTTACTGCCTTAAAGAGAAAAAGCCATCACTGAAAATTTTCTACTCAGAAGAAGATATTTCAGTAATAGCTTAAGCGGAATTGGGGTTAATATACGGTACTTTTGCTGGGGAAATCACTGGGGAGCATGTCCCACTGACAACCGCTCTTAAGGATATACAGCAGTGCACAAAACACCTCATACACATCCACTTTCCGAGGATGTGTGCGTTTTCGGCTGCTGAGCAACAAGGGTTCAATTTCTTGAAAGACTTCTCGACTGATGTCACTAATGTAGGCTTTTCTCATCCTGTTAGGATACATGAAAAAGAGTTACGATTGAAAAAGATTCTGAATAAGCTGTAATACCCAATGAAGCTGGTTTTCCACAGCCCAGTGCTGTCGAGTCGCTTTGAGCGCTTGCTCCGCATTCATCGGCTGGCTACTGATAAAAAATCGCACAGAATCATGCCCTTTTCCTTTGACTACGCGCTCTAACTGAACGGCGATAATCGTTTTGGCTTGCCATTTTTGGCAAACCGGCATGTGTTCATCAACCGAGAGCTGCCAACAACGGCGGTGCTCTTTGCGGCCATGCGCGGTATCAAACGTTTCACAAAAACCCAGACCGGCATTATCTTCCGGCGTATCGTGCCAAAAAGCCGCAAATTGCGCCGTGATTTCCGCTGATAAGGTCGGTTGATTTCCTTTGACGGCTAATAAGTAATCGGCGGATTTTGCTAAAATCGTCTCGGCAATCTTCGTTTGTGTCCCGGCGGCATCGAGGCTGACCGAACATCCCGTCAGCTCTAGTTGCTGAAGTATTTCAGGAATTGCTTTGATTTCATTTGATTTTTTATCGACTTTCTGTTGCCCCAGACAAAGCCCCAATTCCGTTGACCACACATTCACGGTATGAACCCGGTTCGCTCCCCGGCCTTTTGCTGTGGCTCGCAGCGCTTTACCATCAACCGCAATCTGTCCAGAAAGGCTTTCACTGTCCAGAATATCGTTGATCCAGTCCTGATAGAGATGCTGTAATGTTTCCGGTGGCAGGATCGTGAAAATTCGGTTAAAGGTGTCATGCGCCGGTATGCCGTTCGGTAAGGTGAGCCAGCGCTTGAACCAACTTTCACGTTCTTGAGAAAACAAGGCAATTTCATCCCAGGTATTAAAACCACACGTCATGGCACAAAGCGTCATGAAAACAACTTCGGATAGAAGATGAGAACATTTTGATTGCTGGCGCGGGTCGGATAAGGATTCAACACGTTGAAGTAGCGGTGTTAGGGACACAAAAGCGACTCGATTTGTTGTTGACTTGAAAGAGGTCATGATAATGGGATCAGATCACAACAAAAATGGAGAATCAGGTCAACTCAGTGATGAACTCTTCACTTCATTTGATGAAAAAACGTTCATGCGTTGGCCCTGCCTACACATGTTCCGGTTTCCGTTTTACTTCGTTTTTGGTCAAGGTCTATAGAAAAGATACCAATGAATATTTTTTCTAATAAACCCCCGTCAGGAACTATAGAAAAAAACAGCAAGAAAAAAGGGGCTTTGTACGCCATTGGCCAACAACAAAATCTATCTTAAAGTTAGCGCGCTTTTGTCATTTTTTGTCGGCCATTTTACCCCCATTTTACCCCAGTTTTACCCCAATCAAATTTGAGGCATAAAAAAACCAACCGTAACAGGTTGGTTTTTCTAGGGAAATTTGGTCGGCATGATAGGATTTGAACCTACGACCCCCGACACCCCATGACGGTGCGCTACCAGGCTGCGCTACATGCCGATGACTTTGCTTATAGTACCTTTTTTTATTCGCAAAGCAAGTCCCTTCTTTAGTGAGTGATTGATTTTTAGGCAATTAGTTTGCTAAAAATCGTTTGATTTCAGTCAGTATTTGTAATAACTGAGTAAGATTCGGTTTTGCGTTCTGGATTTCATTGCCATCTGAGTCGTACAGATGGTAATCCCCATCTTTGGAAAGATAAATTGTGTTTTCAGTCGTTGTCACGATCAGTGAACCGTTCTCACCGGTAATGAGCCAAGGAATATTTCTTTGGCCTCTGAATAGGTCTTCTCCCTGAGAGTAATCATCAGGTGAGTTGCTTACGTGCAATAAACGCTGCATCAATGTAGTCATAACATCCTGATGACCCGTCAGTTTATTAATAACTTGTGCAGGTGTTCCCGGCCAATGAATGATCAATGGAACGTGCATTTGCTTACGATTAAATTTGTCACCGATAAACCATTTTGGATCGTCGTTTGTGATGGTGCTGCCATGCTTAGCAGTAATAACAACGATAGTGTTGTCCAGAATACCTTTATTTTTCAGTGTATCTAAAACGTTATTGATTTCAGTATCCAGTGTTTTTTTATCAATCTGAATTGACGAAGGTGAAATACCATTAAGGTTTAAAAATGAGAACCATGGTGTAGTACTATTACGCGAATTTAGCCATTGCTGCCATTGCTCTACAGTCAGGTTGTCATTTGGGTTAGCTTCGTAGGGAAGTGAGTAATCGGTTAAAATAGCCTGCCTATAAAGAGGTGTCTGGAATCCATCTGATGAATACAGACCAAACTGATACTTTTGGTGAGTTAAGGCATCAATAAGTGCTGAGGGTTTTCGACTATAAAGGATACTATCCAGATAGCCTGATGATATACCGTAGAATAAACCAAACAACGCAGTATCGTTTTTCATACCGGTACTAAAATGCTGAGTGAACTGAATGTTGCTCTTTGTGAAGCGCTCAAGAAATGGCATTTTATTTGCTGTAATGTCACCATTATCCAGACTATCCACAACCAGCAATAATAAATTATAACCGCGGCCGCTATCGCGGTAAGACAGATTATTCAATGGATACTCAATGGTCAGAGCAGCAGGGTTTCCTTGCTGACTGATGCGGCGTTGATATTCGTTCTTATCCAGCAAACCATGTTTCTCAAGAAATTTACGCGCTGTCATCGGGTATGAAAGCGGTAGATTTGAGCGTTGCATGGTGATAGGGCGATAGAAATTAGCATCTGCCCAGATATACATCATATGGGAGGCCACAAAAGCTGTGATAAAGATAGCCGCCATAGGTTTACCGAGCTTTTGCCGATTCAGGCTGCGTAATTTTTGCCAGCTCCAGGTTCCATACAGCATCTGCACCAGAAAAATAAGCGGAATGCAGATGAACATCAATTGCCATTCTCTTGCCCGTTCACCCTGTTCAGGATTAGTAACCAAATCCCATACCAATGGTGTCAGGTGCAGGTGAAAACGCACATAAATGGAAGAGTCAAATATCAGTAGTGTTAACCCTGCTGTTGCCAGAGCTGCGGAAAGAAATCGCAGTAAACGCTGTGACATCACAATAAATGTCAGCGGAAATAACACCAGTAAATAAGCGGCAAAAACAATAAAGCTAAAATGACCGAGCCAACTGACCAGCGCATAAATGCGACCAAACAGCGAACCCGGCCAGTCAGATGCGAATAAATAGCGACTGCCCAGCACAAGACTGAACACGATATTGAACAGAGCGAACCAGTGCCCCCAACTGATCATTTGAGAAACTTTTTCGCGATAGTGCTGGCGGTTAGTCACCATATTTTCTTACGTTAATTTTTTAATGGAAAAATTAATGCGCTTTATCTTCGTTAATTGAAGATTGTAACGCGTGTGCAAACGAGTTTGCGATATGTTTGCGTTGGGCTGGTGCAATACTCGTGTTGATCAAATTCGTGACCATGTTGCCTAAAACCATCAATGAAAGATCGGTAGGCACGTGGTTTTTTTCGAAAACACTTACTAGTTCAGCTAATAAATGTTCAACTTTTTCATCGCTGTAGCGAGATGACTGTGGCATGACTCAAATATCCTGAATGTACAAAGCCCAATATATTACCGTATAGAGGGGCTATTTTCTGCTTTTTTATGACAATTTAATTTCCTTATTGTACAAATTGTTGCCATTCTTGTGCCTGCTGCCTCATTTTAGCCTGTGATATGGGGAACGCGAATAATTAAATTGTGAACACTTTTCCATCATTGGGTTTTTTGGTTGCAGCAGAGAGGGAACAGTGTTTGAATACGCCGCTAACTGCAATACCCAGAAGGTCAGTGCTGTAAAAGGAGTAGAAATAATGAGTCTGGAAATTACCCAGATCGCGTTACATCAGTTGATTAAACGTGACGAACAAACACTGGAAGTGATTTTGCGGGATTCTCTGCTGGATACCAATCAGGTAGTCGAAGAGATGATGGCTGAATTACATCGTGTGTATAGCGCTAAAAGCAAGGCTTATGGTGTGTTCAGTGATGAAAGTGAGCTGGCTGAATCACTTCGCCATCAGCGCAAGGGAAATGAAGATTTTTTAGGTTTTAGCCGAGCGGCAACCGTTCGTCTGAAAGATGAACTGATAAAATACCCGTTTGCAGAAGGTGGCACGGTATTATTTTGCCAATATCGATATTTGGCTGTGGAGTATTTGCTAATCGCAGTTCTGAATAGCTGTAGTAGTACCTCAGTCGATGAGGCTCTGGATGTCAATACGACACAATATCTTGATATCCCACATGCTGATATCGTTGCCAGAATTGATTTGACGGAATGGGAAACTAATCCTGAATCCTGCCGCTATCTGACTTTCCTGAAAGGTCGGGTAGGGCGCAAGGTATCTGACTTTTTTATGGATTTTCTTGCCGCCAGTGAAGGAATGAATGCCAAGGTGCAGAATAAAGGATTATTGCAGGCAGTGGATGATTATTGCGAATCTGCTCAGCTTGATAAAAATGAGCGACAGGCTTATCGCCAACAAGTTTACAGTTACTGCAATGAACAGTTACAGGCGGGCGAAGAGATTAAGCTGCAAGAATTATCGCAGGAATTACCGCCATTAGGTGAACAGAACTTTCAGCAATTCTCCCAAAGTCAAGACTATGAGCTGGAAGAAAGCTTCCCGGCAGATCGCAGTACGTTGCGTCAATTAACTAAATTTGCCGGTAGTGGTGGCGGGTTAACGATTAACTTTGATGCCATGTTGCTTGGAGAAAGAATTTTCTGGGATCCAACGACGGATACATTGACGATTAAGGGAACGCCACCCAATCTGCGGGATCAGCTGCAACGCCGTGGCAGTAATAATCACTAATGTTGTCGGTTTTAAGGTTAAAATTTTCGTAAAAGCCAGAAATAAATAACGCCGCAAATGCGGCGTTATTTACTCGGCGTCCCGATAAAAGCTCGATTCTGGCTAATTAAGCACGCAGGAAATCAATGTGCGTCAGTTTAGGTTTAAACGGATGACGCTGTACTGCCTGCACTTTCACTTTAGTTTCTTTACCATCAACGACCAGAGTCAGAACTTCGTAGAATTCTGGCTTGCTTTCGTGGTTGATAACTGCATCGTGATCCAGTTCGATAGAAACTGGCTCTTGGTTACCACCATAAATGATTGCTGGAAACTTGTTAGCTCTGCGCAGGCGGCGGCTCGCACCCTTACCCTGCTCTTTACGTACTTCTGCATTAATAGTTAACATCATTTTTTCTCTATAAAAGAAGAAAATAAATCCTGCTACAGGCGACCCAGCAGCAGGTTCGATATTTGGCTTAACATTATGTATTACGCTAAGCGGGCGGCATTTTAACGAAAAACCGGTATGACAGCAAATATAAAGTACTCTGCTGTCTGTGATTGTGTTATTTAATACAGAGCATCAGCCCGGCGGAAGCGGCCCTGATAATCAAATATTTTTTCCCTAATCTGCCAGAATTGTCCTTTTTTCCGGGCTACAACAAAGTCAGGATGTCGCAGTAAAGGAAGTTGTTGCGCGATATCGCCCGCAGTTTTCCAAGATAAAGGAACCCCCGGAGCACGCTGATGGTGGCGTATAAATTGAAGTTCAAACACTTTTTTCTGGGCTGGTGTTGTTAAACGAAATAACTCAGAGACATTTGCACCGTCTTCATCGTAATAAGTAATCTTGAGCCACTCACCTTTATTGTCATTACCCGGAGTTAACTGCATCCCCCCACAACGTAACACCAGAGCATCTTTAAGTTTAAGTGCTGCTTTTAGCATATCATCAGGATCAACGAGTACTTCCTGACAATGATGACAACGTCGGGCCGCTATGTCATTTTCTGTGCCGCAATGTGGACAAGATTTAAAACGAAAGCGAAAATCACATTGATGCCGTTTTCCATTCTCGTCTTCTTCCCATCCCTGACAGCGACGTCCAAAATGCTCAATTATGTCTCCTTCTGCGGTACATTTTCCCCAGAAAGTATTGGCAAATCGGCAGAGCGGGCAGAATACCTGTACAGGCTGATTTTGTGAGTCGGGTTTGTGGCTTCCGACTTCTGGCGTATAAAGGTCATGGGGATTACCTGCATAATCTAAGATTAGGCATTCTTTTTTGTCGGGGAATAAACGCAGCCCCCTTCCAACGATTTGTTGATAAAGACTCACGGACTCAGTCGGACGTAATATCGCAATAAGATCAACATGGGGAGCATCAAATCCCGTTGTCAGTACAGCAACATTGACCATATAACGTAATTGCTGCTTTTTGAATGCATTGATCAAGAGATCTCGCTCATGGCTTGGTGTATCGGCACTGACTAATGCAGCTTGTCCTACCGGGAGTAACAGGGATATTTCTTTAGCATGTTCAACTGTAGCTGCGAAAATCATGACGCCTTTCCGATCTTCTGCATACTCAATAATTTGCCTGACAATATGTGGTGTAATGCGTTTTTGTCGCTTAATTTCCCGATTCAATTCAGCTGTATTGAAAATACCCTGCTGGCTGGTGCGTACCTGACTGAAATCATACTGCATAACGGGCATATCTAATCTTTCCGGAGGAACGAGAAAATTATGCTTTATCATATAGCGCAACGGAAGCTCATAAATACAGTCACGAAAGAAGCAATTTTCATCGCCGCGGATCATGCCGTGGTAGTGATACTGATATATCCAGCCAGCACCTAAACGGTAAGGAGTAGCGGTTAATCCCAGAATGCGTAGTTTTGGATTATTTTTTTGGAGTTGTTGGATAATTTGTTGATATTGGCTATTTTCGTCATCGCTGATCCGATGACATTCATCGATGATTAGCAGTGAAAATTGATGGTTGAAACGATCTAAGTTACGGGCAACGGACTGAATACTACCAAAAACAACTTTTCCTTCGCTCTGTTTTTGGTGCAGTCCGGCAGAAAAAATAGCAGCCGTGAGGTTATATGAACAATACTTACTATGGTTTTGTGCAACAAGTTCTTTAACATGTGCTAGAACCAAAACCCGACCATGAGCCAGCTTTGCCAGCTCAGCAATGACAAGACTCTTACCTGCACCAGTAGGTAAGACAATAACTGCGGGTTCTTTATGTTGGCGGAAATGGCGGATGGTCGCATCTACCGCTTCTTGCTGATAAGGGCGTAAGGTAAAAGCCATTGTTATATTACTGTCACGGATATCGGGTAAAAATCGTTGACAAAAGAATAGCATTTTTGTCTGTTCTATTTATTGATTTTACAATTACGCTATAAATTATCTGTTTAATCTTGTCATTCAGTAGTAGGCTTAAAGTCATTTTTGCGATTTTTTTAGATTATTTTTTGTTAGGTATAGCTATACATGCGATTGGATAAATTTTTATCACAACAATTAGGTATCAGCCGTAACGATGTTGGGCGTGAATTACGAGCTGGTCGGGTTACTGTCGATAATGAAATTATTAAAACAGGGGCATATAAACTGAAACTTGAGCAGACCGTTGCTTATGAAGGAACGGTTCTGGAGCAATTAGATGGCCCACGTTATTTTATGCTGAATAAGCCACAGGGATATGTGTGCTCGACTGATGATCCCACCAATCCGACAATTTTATATTTTATTGATGAGCCTGTTGCCCATAAATTACATTCAGCAGGACGGTTGGATATTGATACAACAGGCTTAGTTTTATTGACTGACGATGGGCAGTGGTCACATCGCATCACTTCACCTAAGCATCATTGTGAAAAAACTTATCTTGTGACACTGGAGAACCCGATTTCAGCGGATACTGAAGAAAAATTTCTCACAGGTATCCGGCTGAATGGGGAAAAAACACTGACGAAGCCCGCCAAATTAGAGATTATCGAGCCTCAGCGTGTACGTCTGACTATCAGTGAAGGGCGGTATCATCAGGTAAAAAGAATGTTCGCTGCTGTTGGAAACCATGTCGTTGAACTCCATCGTGAGCGCATCGGTGATATTTATCTGGATCCTGATTTGGATCCCGGTGAATACAGGATGTTGACAGAGAACGAAATCAAGAGCATAAATATGCCAACAGCTTAATTTTTATCTATTTTATCAAGTTGTTTTGGGAAGAAACGAGTGCAACAACAACGATTATCTTATTTGGGGTTAGTCCTTATTCTTGGGCTAATTTCTATGCTGATGCCACTGGCAATTGATATGTATTTGCCGAGTATGCCAACAATAGCTTCTGATTTCGGCGTCAGTGATGGCAAAGTACAAATGACCCTGAATAGCTATATTTTAGGGTTTGCTATTGGTCAGATAGTTTATGGACCAATGTCTGACAGTCTGGGGCGTAAGCCGGTTATTTTAGGTGGAGTGACTGTTTTTGCAATATCTTCTGCCGCATGTGCTCTGGCTCAAAATATTGACACTTTTATTTCCATGCGGTTTTTGCACGGTTTTGCAGCCGCTGCGGCCAGCGTTGTGATCAATGCCTTAATGCGTGATATATTCACCAAAGATGAATTTTCTCGCAGTATGTCATTTGTGACGCTGGTTATGATCATTGCTCCGCTACTGGCTCCTCTGCTGGGTGGAATAATGATGGTGTGGTTTAACTGGCATGCTATTTTCTGGTCTATTGCAATTGCGGCTGTCATAGCGGCATTGTTAGTAGCAGTTTTTATCAGGGAAACATTACCTAAAGAGAGAAGGCTGCGTTTTAACTTAAAAGTTACTTTAGGGCAGTTTGTGATGCTGTTTAGGCAGCGTCAGGTCTTGTGCTATATTTTGGCAAGTGGTTTTTCTTTTGCCGGGATGTTTTCTTTTCTCAGTGCTGGCTCATTTGTTTATATTCAACTAAATGGTGTCCCTGTGCAGCATTTTGGCTATTACTTCGGGTTGAACATCATCTTTATGTTTGTTATGACAACCATCAATAGCCAATTTGTCCGCAAATATGGTGCATTGAATATGCTGAAATTTGGTGTGTTCGTGCAATTTCTTATGGGGTTATGGCTGTTATTCAGCACGATGCTGGATTTGGGCTTTATTTCTTTGGTATTGGGTGTTGCAATTTATATTAGTTGTATTTCTTTGATTACATCTAACTCAATGGCGGTTGTTTTGGATGGCTATCCCCATATGGCCGGAACGGTCGCATCATTATCAGGAACTTTACGTTTCAGTATTGCTGCTTTGGTTGGAGCAATTTTATCTTCTGCTCCTGAAAAAAGTGCTTGGCCGATGGTTGGTTCAATGGCTTTATGCGTGATATTAGCAATGGCATTGATTGTCTATGCAAGCAGAGCAAAACAATAAAATAATCACATAATTAATAGAAACCACCGGTTGTACAAGGTGGTTTCTTATTTCCATAGACTTCACCTTTCAAATTGCTTTTTTATTGGCTGCACTCGTTTACCTCAGCCACTGTTTTATCAGCATACGGTTATCTATATTCCCGGAGATTATTGAGAGTCTTGTTTTTAGCTGGATAAATTCGTTCCTGACGAAATTGTCTCTCCTTTGTCGTCGCGACCCATCTTGAAATCTGTTGTTTATATACCAGTATCTACGGTTTCTTAAATCACATTTTCATGGTTTGTTCATGAAATCGAGCTGCTATATCAGTATCTGAGTTTTTCCTTCTAAAGTGGGTAGATCCGCACTCAGAAGCAAAAATACCCCAAGAACCCGAAGGAATATTAAGTTTTATTTATTAGATAAATAAAGATATTGAATTAAAAGATAGTCCAATATGGCTGGGTGTTAATTTTATGATGCTAAATGGCTCCATTTTGTTTGTTTTTTGTTAATTTAAGAATGTTAAATATATGACTCTATATGGTAAACATTTTGTTTTTTACTAACCATATGTAATGAAAGGATATTGTAGAAATATTATCGTGTTTTATCGTTAGAAAAAATATCGTTTTGTAAATAAATTTTGAATAAAAAGTTGCCACTTTACATAAAAATAAGTTGAATTTTTTACCAAAACAGTATAAATATATACAAAGTGCGAGTTTGATCTCATTTTTTTCTAAATAAAAGACGAAAAAAGTGTGATGTTGTGATTTTTGTTTTAACTTTTTATTTACTTTTTTGTTGGGTGGTTATTCGGCTTTGAGAAGTCGATAGCCAACAGCTGGTGGTTAGATGTATTAATGTTGTTTCTGATAGGAATAATACGTGAATAATATTCAACTTTCGGTAGTACACAGGCTGCCGCAAAGTTATCGGTGGTCATCTGGTTTTGTCGGGACAAGAGTTGAAATCTTGCCAGAAGAAGAGGCAGATATAGGAAATACCCTGATGGGACTGAAATTGTTAAGCCATGAAGGCGAACATGCATGGGGTATCTTGCATGAGATACATCAGTCTATTTCTGATATGCAAATAATAAGTGCGGTAATTGAGTGGGAAGGTGAGCCGTGTTTGTTTTTTGCTCGAGAGGATGAAAGTGCAGTGATATGTCGGCTGAAGACATTAGGTGCTGCAATTGCTGAAAATATAACAGCATTTTATCCACTTTAACGAATAATAACTGAATAAAAAACGCTTCCGAATGGAGGCGTTTTTTATACTGCAAGAGAAAATATAGGGTAGAAAAAAGAGGCTATATTGAGGCCTTAAGATCATCTGCTAAAACACGGCGTGCACCGTAATAGCGTTTGCTCCAATAAGTATCTGTTAATTTGGAAACCATGACACCACTACTAGTGGAAGCATGCACAAACTGGTTATTACCTATATAGATACCGATATGGCGCCTGTGAACACCTGTCTTAAAGAGTACTAAATCACCCGCTTTTAATTTGGTACGGCTAACTGTCTGACCTATACTCTGTTGCCCTGATGTAGAGCGGGGTAACGCCATACCGAACTGATCATGAAAGGTGCGTTGTACGAAGGCTGAACAATCAATGCCACGTTTCGTATTACCACCGAGCCGATAGGCAACTCCTTTCCAGTCTGCGTATTGGTTAAGGATCTTAGATTTGATATCCAGATTTTTAACCAATGTTTCAAATTCATCCTGAGATGTTTGCAGGAGAAAATGCTTTTGACTGTTCTGACCGTTTACGGTCTGAGTTTCAGGTTTTTTACTACGTATTTGGGAATCTGGAGAACTACATGCGGTCAGTGCCACTGCCGCGATAATTGCGGGAATAAACCGCAATACATATCTCAGTATTGGTTGAGATTTGACCATTATATTAATTTCCCTTGCAGTCCTTAATGTGACTTATCGCCACCACAAAAACACTAAACGTTCTAAAGGCTAGTATAAAGTAGCGAATTGACAAACTTTTCGTCCCTAAAGTGTGTGAAGCCACACATTTTATTAATATCTTTACAAAAGGAGTATTTTAATAAAAAGGACTAGCGGAAGAGTACAGAAACCGTGAGAAAAAAGCGAGAGATAAAAATAATTATTTACAAAAAATTAGATTATAAACTAATAGGTTAGAATTGTTTTGTTTGTTTTTTCTCCGTTGGAGAAAAAGTCTATATTATCGGAGAGATAGTAAGTATCTCCCCGATAATGATTATCTTTTTAGTGAGTACGACCGATATGCGGTAATTTTTTATCTAACCAATCAGCCAAAATGTCACTTAGAGGAGTCAATAATGCCCAGCTCACTCCAACTAAAGTGAGTGATAATGAACCAACAGCAATATCTGTAAACCAATGCGCACCAGCCATAATTCGGGGGAGAGCAAAAGCTATCATAATCAGTAAAGCGATAAAGAATGCCCCACGAGAAATGTATCGAAGGATAAAACAGCTAAAAATTAGCAGCATCAACCCGTGATCTCCCGGGAAGCTATCACCGGAAGCATCTTTGGTATGCCAGCTTGTCATTTCGCTTACACGATTGACGTTTTCAAATGTTAAAGTCGGGCTTGGACGGCTGACAGGGATCTGATGACCAATCTGATTTATGATCACGGCGGTTATCAGCATGACCAGACCAATCATAAAAAGACGGCGTTTTCCTGCGTAATTTTGTTTACGAAATGCGCTATAATAAAGTAAACCCATACATAAGAGTGAGATGACGTCAAATGCTCTTATATTCACGATAGCGACAAATAATGCAAATTTTGAATTTGGGAGTAGTTTTTCATTAAAGTAATGAAAAATGGTGGAGTCAATATGAAACCAAAAGCCGTGATTCTCAGGTAAATACCATGAGAAAAACAGGGCGAAACCAAGCATATTGAGTATAAGTATAGTTAGTGGGCGACTACGGGTCATGTGTTACCTATTTTAATGCGATAATGGGTTTTGGTAGCTAGATTGAGGGTTAGGGCACTATAACAAAAATTAGGGAAAAGAGTAATCATTCGGCTGCGTAATATGTAATCTGTATAGTGTTTATATATTCATATTTTCTATTGATTACATTTCATATCATTATCACATGAATAATATCAAGATATCGAAAAAATAGTTAAATGGCTACCTCAGTAACGATAATATATATTTGGTGTAATTATTGAGCACTGACTATTATTAAATAATTAATTGTTGATTTTTTCATATCCTAATTTGTTAGTATATTATGTTGAATTGTGGTTGGGATAAATAAAACATATAAAGAAATTGTTTCATTTTCCGTTGTATCGTTATATAGATAGCAGAGCGTTAAACCGTTGTCTGGTTTAGGGATTGGCATGGGATTAAAACCGAAAAAGGTAGTGATACCGGTTGCAGAGGTTAAATGCTTATGTTAAAGAACATAGTCATATTTTTGTATATATTTTTATCTTATCCTGTATTGGCTCATTATCCTCCGGATTTAAAATTCAAACCGGATACCTCTCGATCCTTTGATTTTGCTGCTGATGATCCCCCTTGTATATCTGATAATCGAAATAGAGAAACTGAAAAAACAGTAAGCTGGCATAAGTACCACAACAATCAATACATAAGAAAAAATAATACAATTCCCAGAAGAATAGTGGCAATCCATCTTAATGACCAATATATATTAGGACAAAGGGAGTAAGATAGATTGGAGCAAATAAGAATTAGGATTTGTCACTATAACTTATCACTAAATGTTATATAACAATTTTCTAATTTTCTAATTTTCTAATTTTCTTGCTTCGATAATTTTAAAATTTTGTGATTTATTTTAAATTTTATATGAAATTTAACTCAAATATTAGTTGTTAATAACAGTATTTTAAATTAATTAATGAAAGTAGCATCTTTCTTTTTAGCTATAAATTCACCTTTGATATAAATCAATAAAAGGTATTGATGTCGTATTATTTTCACATTAAATATTTATTATGGAGATGAAGGAATAAAAGGTAACTGAGTTTTAGTTAATGGACAAACGAAGTGAGGTCACCATGCAAAATTATCTTAAACTATTAATCAGCGTTTTGTTGTTTTCATGGATTTCTTATGGATATGCACAATCTACAAGTGGGAAAATACACTTTTCAGGCTCTATTGTTGATCCCGGGTGTCAGGTTGTTGTATCAAGTGCTCAGGCCAATATCTCCTGCTATAGAAAGGGTAAAAATATTACGGTAAAACAGATTGTTTCAGTCTACAAAGCAAAAAATCCCGGAAGTATTATCCTTCCCGGTAATATAGGTGTTACTAAAGTGAAATGGACTGATAATAAAAAGCGTTTGGCAATTATTAATGTGGATTATTTTTAATTTAAACAGATAATAAGTTGCTCTTTTATCAGAAAAGAGCAACTTATATCCAAAAACACTGAACTAATCGCAACGTCCCATATAACGACGTTCTGCAATGTGAATGCGGATTTTTTCTCCGGTACTCAGGTATTCAGGAACCTGAATCGACAACCCTGTGCTCATTTTTGCTGGTTTTGTACGGGCACTTGCTGATGCGCCTTTAATTCCCGGTGACGTTTCTTCAATGACCATATCAACAGTTTGTGGTAATTCCAGAGCCAACAGTTGACCTTCCATTGTCATCACTTGCATTCCCGGCAAACCTTCTTCCGGGATAAATAGCAGTTCTTCTTCAATTTGTTCTTTTTTAAAGTGATACGGCGTGAAATCCTCATTATCCATGAAGATATATTCATCGCCATCGATGTACGAAAAACTGACACTACGACGAGTTAATGTAATCGTTTCCAGAATATCATCACCTTTGAAGCGTTCTTCCACTTTCTGACCGGTACGAATATCGGTAAAGCGCATCTTATACAGTGTACTGGCGCCACGTGCGCTGGGTGACTGAATATCAATGTCTTTAACTAATAATAGTTTTCCGTTGTGATTGATTGCGGTTCCGCGTTTAATTTCATTGGCTTTAGCCATAGATACCTTCTGTAATACAGTGGAATAAGGATTTTAGTGGCGACAAAATTACTCGCAGTCAGGAGATTAGGCAAGAAATGAATGCCCCGGTACTTTTACCGGAGCAGGGAAACTTAGTCAGAATCAGCGGTAGGCAGGTAAAAGGTCAAATAAAGACAGAATGTGTACGATTGCATTGATTAGACCAAACAGGATAATAAAAACTATCAGGATATTGCCACCGGGGGCACGATAACTGGCTTGTGGATGGCGCCGACGGCTGGCACGAGCCATCAGTGCCGGCACGATAACTGCCCAGATAGTGGCTGCAAGTCCTGCAAACCCGATTGCATACAGGAAACCATTCGGGAAGAGTAAAGCCAGAACGGTAGGTGGGATAAACGTTATTAAAGCCGTCTTTAAACGTCCTGTATGGCTATCATCAAATCCGAAAAAATCAGCCAGATAATCAAATAATCCAAGCGAAACACCTAAAAATGAGCTAGATAATGCCATATATGAGAAGGCATTTAACAATTGATTTATCGTCTCATTGCCAGACACATTATCCATTTGGTTCAGCAGAGCGCTGACATTACCACCATCAGCAATGACCTGTTTAAATGCTTCACGGGGAATATTTCCTTGAATAGCAAACTGCCACAAAATGTAGATGGTCAGTGCTATCAGAGAGCCATAGAGCATACTGCGGGTAATGGCTTTGACATCCTTATTATAATATTTCACTAACCCTGGTACGTTGCCATGATAGCCAAAGGAAGTCAGTAGATATGGCAATGCCATTAAAGCGTAAGGTAGGTAACTGGTTTCGGTATTTGTCTGATCAAACAATATAGCAGGTTTGACTTCAGTAAACATTCCTCCCACTGACATGATAAATGTGATGACCATACCACCGATTAAAATCGTGCTCAGGCGATCAACGGCTTTGGTTGATAACCAGACAATGAAGGCAACAATAAAGGAAAAAATCAGGCCGGTTCCGGCTTGTGGCAGAGGAATAATGCTATTGAGATTACGAAAAATAATTGAGCCGCCAGCTGAAATATAAGCATAAGTCAGAATATATAAAACAAAGGTAATGGATAACCCAGTGAGTACATTCCAGCCTTTACCCAGCAAATCTTTGGTAATGGTGTGGAAGCTAGCCCCACAGGGGTAATTCATATTGGCTTCTAAGATCATCAGGCTTGAAAAATAGATACAGACCCAAGTGTAAACCAGCAAAATTATTGATCCTGTGAACCATACACCAGAAGTGACGATGGGAATGGAAAACATACCAGCACCGACAGCAGTACCGGCAATGATCATTGCTCCGCCTAATATAGAGGGGCGTTTAAAATTTTGCGTTACCTCAATGGTCATATAGACTCCTGATGAATAAGTGTTACCTTTGTACTAGCGCGACGATACATTAATAAGGAACATGTGTAAACAATTAATCAAGGAGATATGTAAATGGCTTTTGTTTGGTTTCAGATACACTGCTTTTTGTCGATATTGGCAGTGTATCTGCATGTCAGGCAGGCAAATAGAACTTTTTCTCTTGCCAAAGTTTAATTGCATTGCGGCTGGCTTCAAAATGAGGTTCTGGAAGATTATTAGGATCACACCAGATAAGTTGGTTACATTTTTCTGGTTCCATTAGACGCGGTTCTCCGCCGGGATGGTGGGCCATCAGGCAGACAGAAATAGTATGCTTTCCTTCTTCACGGTAGGTTTGGATGTTATTGCAGATCCCATAAACTTGCGGATTTTGAATGTCTAAGCCAATTTCTTCCTGAATTTCACGGATAGCACATTCTTCAAATGTTTCACCGGGATCAACATGTCCGCCAAATATTGACCAGTACGGGGCATGTTTACCCGTCCGCTTTCCCAGCAAAATTTCACCTTTATCATTAATGATAATGACACCAACTCCAACAACCACTGACATTGATTTATTCCTTTGCTCGTAAAGTTTTTCTCTGTGGGGGAAACTTTAAATTAACTGAAGGCCTTTTTTCTTCATCGGATAAAAAATTATCGGTTGTCGATATTTTTACTTTTGGATTGAGATAACACAATGACCAATCTGATATTAAATTTAACTGAAACGATTCAATTTTGATGTTATAAATAGTCGAGGAATTTTAATGTGATTTATGACTATTTATTCAGGAGATACTGGGCAAGATGAGCCGTCGAGTTGCCACAATAACCTTAAATCCAGCTTATGATTTAGTTGGCCTGTGTCCAGATATTATTAAAGGAACCGTTAATCGTGTACGCACCGCAGGGTTACATGCTGCCGGAAAAGGTAATAATGTTGCGAAGGTACTACGTGATTTGGGTATTGATGTCACCGTCAGCGGTTTTCTGGGAAAAGAAAATCAGGACGGTTTTCAACATTTTTTCGATGAAAATAAGATGATCAACCGTTTTCATTTAGTTTCTGGTAGAACACGTATCAATGTGAAACTGACGGAAAAATATGGTGATGTGACCGATTTTAATTTCTCAGGTTTCCATGTGACAGAGAAGGAATGGGAGCAGTTTATTACTGATTCCCTCTCATGGCTGGGGCAATTTGATATGGTTGTGGTTAGCGGTAGCTTGCCTGAGGGAGTTTCGCCTGAATCATTTACCGATTGGATGAAACAGTTACAGCAATGTTGTCCCTGTATTATTTTTGACAGTAGCCGTGAAGCATTTTCAGCTGGCCTCAAAGCAACGCCATGGCTGGTGAAACCGAATCGTTATGAATTAGAAATCTGGGCGGGTAAACCATTGCCGGATTTAGATAGCATTATTGACGCTGCTCATGAGTTGCGCCAAAAAGGGATCGCCCATGTCGTTATTTCACTGGGTGAGCAAGGAGCATTGTGGGTGAATGCTTCCGGCGCATGGCTGGCAAAACCACCTCATTGTGACGTCATCAGTACTGTTGGTGCCGGAGATTCTATGGTTGGTGGGTTGGTTTATGGTTTACTGATGCGTGAATCCAGTGAACATACATTGCGCCTGGCAACCGCAGTTTCTGCTCTGACGGTTAGCCAGCCTGATGTAGGGATCAGAAGTCGCACTGAGCTGGCATCAATGATGTCGAAAATCCAATTGACACCTGTCAGATAATTAACTTTGCTGTGATTTTAGCCATGCAATTTCCTGATCCCAGATATCCGGATTGATCGTTTCAAGTATCAGAGGAATGCCATTGAAACGATCATCTTTCATGATATAGCTGAAGGGGATTTTTCCTATGTTGCCTTCACCAAGGCTGTGATGTCGGTCAACACGGCTGGAAAACTCGCTTTTGGCATCATTGAGATGCATGGCTCGCAGGTATTTGAAACCGACAATATCGTCGAATGCTTTGAATGTGGCATCGCAATTTTGCTCGGTACGTAAGTCATAACCGGCAGCAAAAGCGTGACAGGTATCGATACAGACACCAACCCGGCTTTTATCTTCAACGCCCTCAATAATGGCTGCCAGATGTTCAAATTTGAAGCCCAGATTAGTGCCTTGCCCGGCAGTATTTTCAATCACTGCCGTGACCCCCTGAGTTTGGTCTAGCACAATATTGATAGATTCAGCGATACGGGCCAGACATTTATCGATATCAATTTTTTTCAGGTGACTGCCGGGATGGAAATTAAGTAAATCAATTCCTAGTTGCTCACAACGCTGCATTTCATCAAGGAATGCAGCACGGGATTTTTCCAGTCCTTCAGATTCCGGATGACCCAGATTAATCAGGTAACTATCATGAGGAAGGATCTGACCTTTACCGTAACCGTAACGCTCACAACCCGCCTTAAATTTATCAATGACTTCTGTTGACAGGGGAGGGGCATTCCATTGACGCTGATTTTTTGTGAATAAGGCAAAAGCAGACGCTTTCAATTCATGGGCTCGAATCACTGCCTGATCCACACCACCCGCAGCGCTCACATGGGCTCCAACAAATTTCATATCTTTCTCCTGTTCTGTTTCATTAATTATGCATTGTTCTTGTTGTTAATGAAATTCTGTAAGACGGATATAGCCAGTCGGGTGATACGCTGAAAAGTGACATTGTTTTTTTCAGGTGAAAATTTCAGCCAAGTAAATGATGAATCCCTTTGTTGATGATCAATCCTCCAACCATCAGCCAGATAAACAAAAGGAAGGCTAACAAAATAGGCTTGGTTCCGGCCTGACGAATAGCACTGATATGCGTTGTTAACCCTAAAGCAGCCATAGCCATTGCCAGCAGAACAGTATCAATGGTTATGATATAGCTGACAATGGGCTCTGGTAATAAATGGAAAGAGTTGAAAGCTGCCATGACAATAAAAAAGATGGCAAACCATGGGATGGTAATTGGCGATTTTCCATGATCATTGACACAGTTTTTAGATTTCACCCGACTAAGATAACCCGAAAGTAGTAATAAAAAGGGCGCGAGCATCATGACACGGATCATTTTGCTGATAACAGCAGTGTCTTCGGCTGCATTTCCTTGTGTGTGACCAACGGCAACGACTTGGGCAACTTCATGAATAGTTGAGCCAGAAAATAGGCCAAACTCTACCTGAGAGAAAGGAAACCATTGGTAATAAATGTTGAGTTGATAAAACCAGGGATAAATAAAGATGGCAAGGGTGCCGAATATCACGACGGTAGAAATAGCAACAGCAACTTTGTCGGCAGAGGCTTTTACGACAGGCTCAGTAGCCATGATTGCGGCAGCACCACAGATACTGCTACCCGCTCCGATTAGCATGACAGTCTGACTATCTATTTTGAAAAAAACACGTCCGAGCCATAACGCTATAAAGAAAGTGGAAGAAAGCATAATGACATCAATCAATATGCCGGCTATACCGACATCAGCTATCTGCTGGAATGTCAGCCGAAAACCATAAAGAATGATGCCGGCTCTTAACAGATAGTGTTTAGTGAAATTAATTCCATTACCACAGATTGGTTTTAATGAAGGATATAACGTATTTCCAATAATAATTCCCATCAGAATCGCGATAGTCAGGACACTGAGTCCCATATTAATGAGTAGAGGAAGCTGGCTCAAATAGGTGGCGGCGGCGGTCAGTATTGCTGTTAGTATCAGCCCGGGAAGGAGTCGCAGTAAGGGATGACAATGAATAGTGCCCGTTTTATTAAGTGGATTTTCAAGCACTGTTTTACTCTTAGACATAGTTGTCGCTCATATCGCTTATATGTTTTATGAATAAGCATATAGCAAATCGTTTAATCGTAAAAATTGATTATATTTATATGATTAATTATTAAAAAAGATAGATAGAGCATGACTTTTGTTAAGTTGCGTAATAGTGTCTAGAATCAAGGTTATCTTATCATTTCAATTTACTTTTATGTTTCCCGCGAGGCCATATGCGTATCACTCTGAGACAGCTGGAGATTTTTGCAGAAGTTCTGAAAAGTGGTTCAACGACACAGGCTTCTCAACAATTAGCTTTATCACAATCTGCGGTGAGTGCTTCACTGACAGATCTTGAAGGTCAATTGGGAGTACAGCTTTTTGACAGGGTTGGAAAACGACTGGTTACTAATGAACATGGTCGCTTGCTTTACCCAAAAGCTCTGGCGTTACTTGAGCAGACTGGAGAGGTGGAACAGCTTTTTAAATTGGAAATGGGAGCACTGCGGCTGGCAGCCAGTAGCACGATTGGTAATTATATGTTGCCTGAAATGCTGGCGAAATATCGTAAGGAGTATCCAGATACGCCGCTGGAATTACATATCAGCAATACTGAAGATGTCATTAAATCGGTTGCCGAATTCCGGGTCGATTTGGCATTTATTGAAGGGTTGTGTCATAACCCGGATTTAATTACCCAGCCATGGATGAAAGATGAGCTGATTGTTTTTTCTCCACCAGAAAGTCCGCTTGTGCGTTCCAATCTGACTTTGGAAGATTTAATTAAAGCTCCCTGGATATTGAGGGAAAAAGGCTCAGGAACACGGGAAGTGCTTGATCAGTTGCTTTTTTCACAAATGCCCAGATTCAATATTGCCATGGAGCTGGGGAACTCAGAAGCAATTAAACACGCAGTCCAGTATGGTATGGGGATCAGTTGTCTGTCACGCCGGGTTGTCCGAGAACAACTGAAAAACGGCACACTGGTTGAACTGGTGATACCGGGTCTAAATCTTTATCGTACGCTTTATCTGATTTATCACCGACAGAAACATATATCTAATGCGTTACAAAAGTTATTAAGCTACTGTCAGTGATGCTGAGCCAATGCCATGAAATTAAAGAATTAATGTACCTATAATCGTGTAGCTTATAATTAAGGGCTGATCATGAAGGTATCTTATAACCGCCAATCGCCGCTATTCTGGGGACGAGGATTTGTTACAATTCCGCATTAGAAATTATTCTCGATGATATAGGAATATAATGTCTCAAGAACAAAGCGTGCCACAGGAGCAGGCGCCCAAAAATCTGCGTCGTGAGCTAAAAGCACGACATATGGCGATGATAGCCATTGGCGGTTCAATTGGTACGGGGCTATTTGTTGCTTCCGGAGCAACAATTTCACAGGCTGGCCCCGGCGGAGCCCTGCTTTCATATGCGCTGATCGGCCTGATGGTCTATTTCCTGATGACCAGTCTGGGTGAATTGGCTGCTTACATGCCGGTTTCCGGGTCATTTTCCACTTATGGCTCAAAGTATGTTGATGAAGGCTTTGGTTTCGCATTGGGCTGGAACTACTGGTATAACTGGGCTGTTACGATCGCGGTTGACCTTGTCGCTGCCCAGTTGGTTATGGGGTACTGGTTTCCGGATGCGCCGGGGTGGATATGGAGTGCCTTGTTCCTCAGCCTGATTTTCCTGCTGAATTTCATCTCAGTAAAAAGCTTCGGTGAGGCAGAATATTGGTTCTCTTTGATTAAAGTTTCTACGGTGATTGTTTTCATTATCGTCGGTATTTTAATGATCGTCGGTATTATGAAAGGTGCAGAAGGGGCTGGGTGGCATAACTGGACTATAGGTGAGGCACCATTTGCTGGTGGATTTGCGGCCATGATTGGGGTTGCCATGATTGTCGGTTTCTCATTTCAGGGGACTGAACTGATTGGGATTACCGCCGGAGAATCAAAAGATCCTGCCAAAAACATTCCCCGTGCTGTGCGTAAGGTATTCTGGCGTATCTTATTATTCTATGTATTCGCCATTTTAATCATTAGCCTGATTATTCCTTATACTGACCCAAGTTTGTTAAGAAATGACGTAAAAGACATCAGTGTCAGCCCTTTCACGCTGGTTTTTGAAAACGCAGGTCTGTTGTCAGCCGCAGCGGTAATGAACGCCGTGATTTTAACCGCAGTGCTTTCTGCCGGAAACTCAGGAATGTATGCTTCTACCCGCATGTTATTTACATTGGCACGGGAAGGTAAGGCACCTAAGATTTTTGGACATTTGTCAAAAGGCGGTGTTCCTCGTAATGCACTTTATGCCACAACTGTAGTTGCAGGATTATGCTTTCTAAGCTCCATGTTCGGTAACCAGACAGTGTATCTGTGGCTGTTGAATACCTCGGGTATGACCGGATTTATTGCATGGCTTGGTATTGCAATAAGCCATTATCGTTTCCGTAAAGGGTATGTTGCTCAGGGGCGTAATATCAACGAACTGCCCTATGTCTCCGGCTTTTTCCCTGTCGGGCCAATTTTTGCCTTTGCTTTGTGTCTGTTGATCACCTTAGGCCAGAACTATCAGGCATTTTTGCAGGATACGATAGACTGGTACGGTGTTACGGCGACTTATATTGGTATTCCGTTATTCTTGCTCATTTGGTTTGGCTATAAACTGAAAAATAAAACACGTTTCGTCAAATACAATGAGATGGACTTTCCGGCGATAAAGCATACATACCATGAATAAAATGTTAATAATAATTTGATAAAATGATACTTATTGATTAAGACATTATTATTTTTATTTTGCAAACAACTGCCTGTTCTGTGATGGAATCGGCAGTTTTTATTTTTCATGGATTTAAAGCAAAATTATCGTCATTAAATTTCGGATATACCGAATCAATCGCATTGATAAGTATTCTTATTTGCTTTATTGTTAACGGCAAAATTATTGCTTGAAGAGGCTAACTAAAGTGAAGTTTGGATTTCAGACAGTCGTGAAAGGCGCGAGTATCAGCCTATTGGCAAGCTCTGCGATGATGACCAGTTTTGCATGGGCCGAAACAGTCACTGATGTTGCTGGGCGTACTGTAGAAGTGCCTGCAAAGGTGAACCGTATCCTATTGGGTGAAGGCCGTTTATTCCATTCAGTCGCAGTGTTAGAAGGAGATAAACCTCTGGCGCGTATTGTTGGCTGGCAGGGTGATTTCCGCAAGCTTGATCCACAAACCTACTCTATCTATAAAGCAAAATTCCCTGAAATTGACAACATTCCCCTGATAGGCAATACCACTGCTGATACTGTCAGTTCTGAAAAAGTACTGACTCTTAATCCCGATGTGGCTATTTTTGGTTTATCCGGTCATGGCCCGGGCAAACACAGCGAACTGGTTAAACAATTAGAAAAAGCAGGCGTTCCTGTTGTTTTTGTCGATTTCCGTAATGACCCACTGAAAAACACTCTGCCGAGCATTCGCATGCTGGGTAAAGTACTGCACCGTGAGGAGCAGGCAAACGCTTATGCTGATTTTTATGAAAAGAATCAGAAACTGGTCACTGATATTACCAGTCGTATTCCGGCAGAGCAGAAACCGTCAGTCTTTATTGAGCTGAGAGCAGGTTCTATCGAAGACTGTTGTGGTACTGCGGGCAATGGCAACATGGGTAATTTCATTGACCTTGCAGGCGGTAAAAACATTGCTAAAGAGGTTCTGCCAGTTCCACTGGGTACTATGAATCTGGAAAAAGTGATTACGGCTGATCCTTATATCTACATTGCCAGCGGTGCTCAGGATCCCGGTGAGAAAGGTGAAGGTATCCAGATGGGGGCTCAGACTTCTCCAGAAACTGCCCTCGCTGGTTTGAAAGCGATGACAGAGCGCAGAGGTATCAATACCCTGACAGCGGTGAAAGAAGGCCGTACTCATGCTATTTGGCATCATTACTACAATTCACCTTATAACGTTGTAGTCACACAAGTTTTTGCTAAGTGGTTTTATCCTGAACAATTTGCTGATTTAGATCCACAGCAGACATTAAAAGACCTTCACACTAAGTTCCTGGCAATAGAACCAGCAGGCACATATTGGGTCAGTGAAAAATAAGCAGTAACAGGTAATAGAAATGAGTGTCACTACCGAGCCTATGCCAATGATGAAACAACAGAACGAGTGTGATATCAAAGCACACTATCGTCATATCCTGCATCGACGTATTGCATGGATGTTGTTGCTAATTTTGGTTATCGGCGTCTCTTTAGTATTAGATTTTACAATGGGGCCATCAGGGTTATCTTTATCAGCTCTCTGGCAGACTCTGGTTTCACCGGAGAGCGTGGATGCAGGAACCCGGGTAATTGTCTGGGATATCCGATTACCTTATGCCTTGATGGCGGTAGTGGTTGGTTTATCATTGGGCCTGGCGGGTGCAGAAATGCAAACTATTTTGAATAACCCGCTGGCCAGCCCGTTTACTCTGGGTGTTTCCAATGCCGCCTCTTTTGGTGCGGCATTAGCAATTGTACTGGGTATTGGTATTCCGGGCATACCTGATCAATGGCTTATTTCTGCAAATGCTTTTATTTTTGCGTTGTTAGCTGCTTTGATGCTTGATGGCATTACGCGCTGGACAAAAGTTGCAACATCTGGCGTGGTGCTCTTTGGTATTGCTATGGTCTTTACCTTCAATGCGCTGGTTTCCATGATGCAGTTTATTGCAACGGAAGATACGTTGCAGGGTCTGGTTTTCTGGACGATGGGCAGCCTTTCAAAAGCAACGTGGTTAAAACTGGGTGTTATGTTGCTGGTGCTCTTGATCCTTATGCCTGTTTCTATGATGAACTCCTGGAAACTGACTGCATTACGTTTAGGAGAAGATAGGGCGACCAGCTTTGGTATCAATATCCGTCGTCTTCGTCTGGGAACGCTTTTGCGTATCAGTATCTTGACTGCATTGGCGGTGGCATTTGTCGGGCCGATTGCTTTTATTGGTCTGATTGCTCCTCATATTGCCAGATTAATGTTTGGTGAAGATCACCGTTTCTACCTACCTGCAAGTGCGTTAATTGGTGCGCTGGTATTATCGATAGCATCGATTGCATCTAAAAATTTAATTCCCGGAGTCATTATACCTGTTGGCATTGTGACATCTTTGGTGGGTGTACCTTTCTTCCTGAGCATTGTTTTGCGCCATAGGGGGAGTGTATGAGCCAAGGGTTAAAAATAAGCCGGTTTACGGCTGGTTATCCCAAACACCCAGTTATTGAAAATCTGGATGCTAACCCATTGCCTCGGGGTAAAATTACCGTATTACTCGGGCCGAATGGTAGTGGAAAGTCAACATTACTGCGTTCACTGGCTGGTTTAAACAAAGCTAATGGTGCTTTGTTGCTGGATGGGCAGGATTTGATGCAAATGAATTTTGCCCAACGTGCGCAGAATGTCGTTTATTTGCCTCAGTCGTTACCTGCGGGTGTCCATCTACATGTACTGGAATCTGTTATTGTTGCCCAGCGCGCATCAGGTGGGACAAGTGGTGACCAATGCGAACAGGAAGTTATGGCGCTGTTACGTCAGCTTGGTATTGAACATTTAGCTTTAAGCTATTTAGATCAATTATCAGGTGGACAAAAACAATTGGTCGGTTTGGCACAATCATTAATCAGAAAGCCGACATTATTATTATTAGATGAACCATTAAGTGCACTGGATTTAAATTACCAGTATCACGTTATGGATTTGGTCGCACGTGAAACACGTCGCCGGAATATTATTACCGTGGTTGTTGTACACGATATTAATATTGCGCTGCGTCATGGTGACCATATATTAATGTTAAAAAAGGGTGAATTAATTTCTGAGGGTTTACCAGAACAGGTCATTACACCTGATAGTCTGGCTCAGGTATATGGTGTCAAGGGGCGGATAGAGCATTGTTCTCAGGGAGTGCCTCAAGTATTAATTGATGGCCTTGTAACGGATTTGGCCAGCTAAAATAATAAAAAGCATAAACTGTTTTATTAAAACTGTAGAGTAAATAAAAATAACACTGGTGGGGATAAGAGTACTTATCCCTGCACTTTGAGTTTATGTCGATTATCCAGATTAATTAAATTGTTCTATTCTACCTTTTGGAGAATCGGGAATGGTCGTTTTTGCAAAGAAAAAAGTCGTCTTAGGTATTATTGCTGCTATTTCATCTAGTGCTGTTTTAGCTGCTAATGCAGCGAATAATGGTGAAGATAAAATTATTGTTACTACTGCTTCAGGCTTCCAACAAAAAATTGAAGATGCGCCAGCCTCTATTTCAGTGGTCAGCCGTGAACAATTGGAAACTAAAGCCTACCGTGATGTAACGGATGCACTGAAAGATGTGCCGGGAGTTATGGTTACTGGTGGTGGAAGTGGCAGTGATATCAGCATTCGTGGTATGTCATCAAAATATACTATGATTCTGGTGGATGGTAAGCGTGTTGATACTCGCCGTACTCGGCCAAACAGTGATGGTGCAGGTATTGAGCAGGGTTGGTTGCCGCCATTAGCATCCATTGAGCGCGTTGAAGTTGTCCGTGGGCCAATGTCTTCCCTTTATGGTTCTGATGCCATGGGTGGTGTTATCAATATCATTACCCGTAAAGTGCATAAAGAATGGAACGGTAGCTTACGTGCAGATACCACTCTGACCGAGCGCAAAAAATCAGGTAATAGCTATCAAACCAGTGCGTATGTAGCAGGGCCGTTGATTGATGGCTTACTGGGCGTTAAGGCGACGGGCTTATTCTCTCATCGTAATGAAGATAAGTTTATCAGCGGTTATAAAAAGCAAGAGATGCGTAATGGCACGGTAGCACTGTCTTTAACACCGGATGAACAAAATAGCTTTGAGTTTGAAGCCGGTCGTTATGAGCAGGATCGTGATTCTACGATTGGTAAGACTCGTACTTGTAGAAAAAATGGTTGTGAAGATGATATCAGCCGTTATAAACGCAATAATTATTCGATAACACATAATGGTGTTTATGACTTTGGTACAATGACGTCTTATATTCAGCGGGATGAGTCGAAAAACCCTGAACGTATGATGAAATTCGCGGATACAATGTTTAGCAATCAGACTACATTTAATTTAGGTGATAATACATTAAGTGTCGGTGGGCAATATCGTTACGAAAATCTGCACGATCGTGAAAATGATACGATGGCTGCAAAAGGGATAGATAATATCACTCGCTGGAGTTGGGCATTATTTGCTGAAGATGAATGGCAAATCACCAACGATTTTTCCCTGACAGCAGGAGCGCGTCTGGATAAAGATCAGCTTTTTGGTGCTCATGTCACTCCTCGTTTGTACGGTGTCTGGCATGCTGATGAACAATGGACTATTAAAGGTGGTGTTACAACGGGTTATCGTTCACCTGAATTGCGCCAGGTTGCACCTAATTGGCTGCATGGAACAGGAGGAGGATATTCGAATGGAGTGATTGAAAGCAATCCATCCCTGAAACCAGAGAAAAGCATTAATGAAGAAATTGGTGTTATCTGGAATAACCAAGATGGTCTCAATATCGGCGTTACCGTCTTTAATACAGACTTCAAAGATAAAATCACAGAGTTCCGCCTTTGTAACGATACAGCCACATGTAATTCAATTGGTAAGGACTATGATTTTGTCAGCCAGAACATAAACGTCGATAAAGCCAACATTCGTGGTGTAGAAACCACTTTGAACTGGGATATCGTAGAGAATTTATCATTGGCAGCAAACTACACCTACTCTCACTCTAAGCAGAAGACAGGGAATTTTAAGGGCCAGCCACTGAACAAGATACCTACACATATGGCTAATGCAACGTTAAGCTGGCAGACCTTACCAGAAATGGAAACGTGGACACGCCTCAATTTCCGTGGAAAAACGAAGAATTATCTGGCTCGAGCCTCAATGCGAAACGGTACACCTTCTTATGCCTTTGTTGATATGGGTGTGACTTATAGCATAATGAAGAACTTACGTGTATTGGGTGGCGTTTACAACGTATTTGATAAACAAGTGACTGATAAAGTACACGGTGCAACCCTTGATGGCCGCCGTTACCAAGTCGGCATTAATTATGACTTCTAATTAACATTTAATTTATTATTAATTAAAGTCATTATAATTAACGCTTAAATCAATATTAAATCTGCTCTTTATCAGAATTATGATTAAGAGCAGATTTTTCATTTCATACCATTCATAATTAAATAGCCAATAATTTACTTTTATGCTACAAGTTTATCAAATCTCTATCAGTGGGTAGGCTAGCATTACCTTCATGAATTCTTCCGGTAAGAAGCAGTTTATGTAGGCTCTTTAGTATTGTAAAAAATAATGAATTTTTAGTGTGATGGGTCTTGCTATTTCTGAACTTGAAGTGCAAAATGCCGCCCACTAAAAATAACTGATGTGTAATTATGCATCAGTTATTTTTTTTGCATTGAGTTATTTTTTACAACACCGAGAGGCCGGATATTTTCCGGATCGATACTGACCATAAGCAGCGACTATTAAAAAGGCTGCTGTACTGAGGAACGCAATTATGGAGCAATTATTCGCTTTTGCACTTGTGCCAATCGGCGCTAGCTGCTGCAACGATGACTATGGGGCATGGTCCTCAGTTAATTCGTTATCTCCCACCTTTTCTTTCTTTTCTGTTTATAGACAGATGCGAAGTCTACCCAGTAACTATCGATTAAGTAGTTGTAGTAATGCCCAGATCGAAGTTATGGGAGGTTTCGCTCATGTCGCATAATCCTACTGCTACTCTCGGTACTGTTCAGGCAAGTGCCAGCAATCGTGTTCAACTGAGAAGAACACTGACCTTATTTCAGGTAGTCATGATGGGCCTTGCTTATATGCAGCCGATGACTATTTTTGACACCTTCGGTATTGTTTCCAAATTGACGGATGGGCATGTTGCAACATCTTATGCTATTGCGTTGATTGCTATTTTATTTACAGCTTTGAGCTATGGGAAACTGGTAAAAAGATTCCCGTCAGCAGGTTCTGCCTACACTTACGTACAAAAATCAATGAATCCCCATCTTGGGTTTATGGTAGGTTGGTCATCTTTGTTGGATTATCTGCTTATGCCGATGATCAACATCCTGCTGGCAAAAATTTACCTTCAGGCTATTTTCCCCGGCATTGATCCGTGGGTTTTCGTAGTGGGTCTGGCGGTGTTAATGACCGTTTTCAACCTGAGTGGTATTAATGTTGTTGCCAATCTTAACGGTCTTATCGTTGTAGTACAGATTGCTGTTATGGTGGTGTTCGTCGGTTTGTTAATGCACGGCATACATAACGGTGAAGGTGCAGGCACATTATGGAGTGCCCGACCATTTACATCAGAAGAAGCACAATTAATTCCAATGATTACAGGAGCAACGATACTCTGCTTCTCATTCCTTGGTTTTGATGGCATTACGTCTTTGTCTGAAGAAACGCCTAACGCGGGCAAGGTGATCCCAAAAGCGATTTTCCTGACTGCATTAATCGGTGGTGTTATCTTTATTGCGGTATCTTATTTCCTACAGCTCTATTTCCCTGATGTATCCCGGTTTCAAAACCCGGATGAATCTCAGCCAGAAATTATGCTGTTTGTCGCTGGGGCGTTATTCCAGGCTATTATTCTGGTCTTCTCCTGCGTCACGGTAATGGCTTCCGGTATGGCTGCGCATGCAGGTGTGGCTCGGTTGCTCTATGTGATGGGACGTGATGGTGTACTGCCAGAGAAAGTTTTTGCTTATGTCCATCCCAAATGGCGTACACCTTCAATCAACGTTATTCTGGTCGGAATTGTTGCACTATCAAGCGGATTTTTAGACTTAGTCACGGCAACAGCGCTGATCAATTTCGGGGCATTGGTGGCATTTACTTTCGTGAATTTGTCGGTAATTGCTCAATTCTATGTTCGTGAACGCCGTAACTCGACGTTGAAAGATACTATCAATTTCCTGCTTCTGCCTCTGTTTGGTGCAGGAACAGTGGGTGTACTGTGGATGAATCTGGAAGCCAGCTCTATGGAATTAGGTTTGATTTGGGGGGGAGTCGGTCTGCTTTATATGTTCTTCCTGACCCGTAGTTTCCGTCAACCTATGCCACAATTCAGTGAGCCTGTATAAGATACACTGCTATATAACTCTTCCGAAACAGCACCCGTCAGGTGCTGTTTTTTTATGGATAATAAATTAAAAAGTCACAATAATAGATTGAGCTTCATCCTTTGCTAATTTCGTCACCAATATATCCATCTGGCTCTGTATAAGGTAAGAAAACCATTATGAATGATGCTAATACCCCACAAAATCAGCAACTCATAGCAACTCTTACTCACATTGTGGGTAGTGCTCATATTCTCACCGAGCCACAGAAAACAGAGCGTTATCGCACAGGCTTTCGCTCTGGGCAGGGAAGTGCTCTTGCTGTTGTCTCTCCCGGCTCATTACTGGAGCAATGGAAAATTTTCAAGGCATGTGTAGATGCAGACAAAATTGTTTTAATGCAGGCGGCGAATACAGGGCTAACCGAAGGTTCTACTCCCAATGGTGATGATTATGATCGCGATATTATCATTATCAGCACACTGAGAATGGATAAGATACAGTTTCTTGAATCTGCCAATCAAGTCGTTGCTTTTCCGGGCAGTACATTATGGCATTTAGAAAAAGTGCTAAAACCTCTGGCGCGTGAACCGCATTCAGTCATTGGTTCCTCCTGCATTGGCGCATCGGTTATAGGGGGAATTTGTAATAATTCTGGTGGCTCTCTGGTGCAGCGTGGCCCTGCTTATACAGAAATGGCTTTATATGGGCGAGTGAATGAGAAAGGCGAAGCTGAACTTATTAATCACTTAGGCATAGCTCTGGGTGACTCACCGGAAGATATTCTGACCTGTCTGGAAGAGCGGCGCTATCGTGCGGAAGATATTCAACAAAATGGCAGAGTGGCTTCTGATCATGAATATGCTCATCGTGTGCGTGATATTGAGGCGGATACTCCATCGCGCTTTAATGCTGATGAGCGCAGATTATTTGAGACTTCCGGTTGTGCTGGGAAACTCGTTGTTTTTGCCGTGCGATTAGATACCTTTCCGGCAGAGACTCTTAATCAGGTATTCTATATCGGTACTAATCAGCCAGAAGTTTTGACCGAGTTACGCAGACATATTTTATCGAATTTTAAATACTTGCCGGTTGCTGGTGAGTATATGCATCGGGATATTTTTGATATTGCTGAAGTTTATGGTAAAGACACTTTTGTGATGATTGATAAACTCGGTACAGATAAAATGCCGATGTTTTTCAGTATAAAAGGACGGCTGGATGCCATATTCGGAAAAATTCCTTTTTTGCCTCCCCATTTAATAGATCGCGTAATGCAGTGGTTAAGTGGTTTACTGCCTTCACATTTACCAACGCGACTTAAAACTTATCGTGATCGTTATGAACACCACTTGATGCTGAAAATGTCTGGTGAAGGAATAAAAGAAGCCAGTGAATGGCTGGGAAATTATTTCAAACAGGCTGACGGAGATTATTTTTCTTGTACGCCGGAAGAAGGAGCTAAAGCGTTTTTACATCGCTTTGCGGCAGCAGGAGCAGCAATCCGATATCAGGCAGTACACAGTGACGAAGTGGAGGATATCCTGGCGTTAGATATTGCTCTGCGGCGTAATGATCAGGAGTGGTTTGAGCGTCTGCCACCAGAAATTAATGAAGCACTGGTTCATCGTTTATATTATGGGCACTTTATGTGTCATGTATTTCATCAGGACTATATTGTCAAAAAAGGTAAGGATATTAAGGCACTAAAAGAGAAAATGCTGGAAATCCTAAATCAGAGAGGAGCCGAATATCCTGCTGAACATAATGTTGGTCATCTGTATAAAGCTAAACCCCAACTTAAGCAGTTTTATCAAATGAATGATCCTACTAACAGTTTGAACCCGGGTATTGGTAAAACATCTAAATTAAAAAATTGGGGGGAGATGCGGGGAGAAGAATGTCCTGATAAATGTTCTGTTCACCAACATGGTCAGAATAATGGATAACGGGCGGATAAAGACAGAAAAAGACAAAATTTTGTCTTTTTCTGTACTGATTTAAATTTACTCAGCCAGTTGAACTGCATAGTCTATTAATGCTTTTAACTGACGGCACTTTTCTTCATCAGATTGATGTTCAATAAAGAGCCGCTCAATAGTTGCAAAATATTGAGTGATATTTTCCTGAGTGAATATTTCCCGGCGATGCTGTAACCAACGCTGCTGTTCACCATAATCCAATGTTGCCGGATAATTTCTGGCACGATAACGGAACAGGAGATCTTTAACACGAGAGTCCTGAAATGTTAAATCCAGCGCAGGCAGATTTTGAGGTGTGGTTTCACGAATAATTTCCATTGCGGTTTTATCGGCATCGCTGAAGAAGCCACTATATAGTTTGGCATCAACATTATCGGATTCAGGAAATTCTTCTGGTTGGGAAAATAACTCGACTACTTTTTCCCGGATTTGTGGATTGTTACGTAAGATAGCCAGATTTTGTGCGCACTGATTACGATCCAGCCCAACTCGCTCCGCATCCTGTGGGCGTAGAGTATTTTCAGGTGCAATGATCGGACATTTATTGATGTGCACTAGTTTGATGGGAACAGGAGACTGATCCGGCTGCAATTTATCCCGGCGGGTATACAGGCGCTCACGTAATTCATTGGCATCCAGCTCCAATAAAGGCGAAATATCTCCAGCCAAATCGCACATAATAACAGCATTTCTGTTTGTCGGGTGCCATGCTAAAGGTGCTATCAGGCTGATATTACTGCGTAAAGATCCGAACATGCCTGATACATGCACCAGAGGCTTCATTTGTGGAATATCAATCTGATTGCTGATTTTCTGCTTATTTCTTAGCTGGAAAAAATAATCAAACAATTTAGGTTGTGCTGCTTTAATCAGTTTCGCCATAGCAATAGTCGCGTAAACGTCTGACATAGCATCGTGCGCATGAGTATGCTCGATTCCATTTGCTTTTGTCAGTTGTTCCAGCTTAAAACTGGGTAGTCCGTCATCATTTTCCGGCCAGATAATGCCTTCCGGACGCAGGGCATAGCAGGCGCGCAACACATCAAGTAGATCCCAGCGAGAATTACCTTTTTGCCAGCTGTAGGCGTAAGGGTCATAAAAATTGCGATAAAAAATATTGCGGCTGACTTCATCATCAAAACGGATATTATTATATCCGAGGATGCAGGTATTGGGTTTGCTGAATTCAGTATGGATCAGGCGTGTAAACTCTGCCTCATTCACCCCTTTTTTCAGAGCCAGCTGGGGAGTAATTCCTGTGATCATGACAGCTTCAGGCTCAGGCAGATAATCATCAGCCGGAGCGCAGTACACCACTAGAGGTTCTTCAATGATATTAAAATCACTATCAGTTCGAACGCCTGCAAACTGTGCAGGGCGATCTAAGGCAGGATGTATGCCAAAGGTTTCATAATCATGAAAGTAAAAAGTGGGGTTTTTATCGTTACTCAAGGCAATTTTGCATCTGTTGTCTATTGGTTGGAAGATATGGTAAACCATATCTGAAACAATCTGAATACTCGAATCATATGGAGAATGAAAGTAATGATAGAAGTTACCGAAGAGCTTCCAATGGCGCAGGAATATATCATGCTGCGTGAACGGGCAGGGTTATCGGCTAAATCCATTGAAGCAGCAGAAAAAGGATTACCCAATTCATTGTTTTCTATTTGTTTACGTGATGAAGATAAATTGATCGGTATGGGAAGAGTTATTGGTGATGGGGCCTGCTTCTTTGAAATAGTAGATATTATGATTGACCCTGACTATCAGAGCAAAGGGTTAGGGAAGACAGTAATGAATCGGATTGATGCCTGGCTGGAAACTCAGGCTTTGCCGGGCTCTTATGTTTCTTTGATTGCCGATAAACCCGAATTTTATGAAAAAATGGGGTATAAACTGACATCGCCGCAAGCACAAGGAATGTATCGTCGGTTAAAGTAGGTGAAATAAATTAAAAAATATTTAAATATCATCGAAACTAGCTTGTTTATATATTGCCTGAGATTGTATTGTGTAATCAGCATAAAAAATTATCATTCTGATTAAGTAAAGGTGTGAAAAATGGACAACGCGAATAAACCAACATTCCATAATGTCTTAGAGTTTGTACGTATCTTCCGTCGAAAAAATAAATTACAGCGTGAGATTGTAGACAACGAGAAAAAGGTCCGTGACAACCAAAAACGTGTATTGTTGCTGGATAATCTCAGTGATTACATTAAACCGGGAATGTCAGTTGAAGATATTCAGGGAATAATTGCCCATATGCGCAGTGACTATGAAGAACGGGTTGATGAATATATCATCAAAAATGCTGAATTATCCAAAGAACGCCGGGAATTATCTAAAAAGCTCAAAGCAATGGATGGCGGAGTAAAATAAGATATTTGCTAACCACGCCATCAGGCGTGGTTACTTTATCAGTTCCAGTTAGGCTTTAATTCAGGGTCAACCAGAGCATAAATCTGAGAGTAAGTCTCTTTATCTTCAGTCATTTGATTTAATTGCTGAGCAACATCTTTACGGCTTACCATACCGTGAACTTCTCCTTGATAACGCTGACAATGACCTGTGCCAGCCTGATCAGTCAGCCCTCCCGGACGAATAATAGTGAAATCTAATCTACTGGTTTGCAGATAGCTTTCTGCCAGCGATTTAAGTCTGACAGACTGGCCGAATAATGATTTGGCTCGTGGTGATAAAGTATGCCAGCTATCTCCACATCCGATGGATGTAACCAAAAGCATTCGTGAAATCTGAGCCTTTTCCAGTGCATCTATAATGGCCATATTACCAAGGTGGTCTGAATTACCGCCCCCAATAGTTGAAAAAACAATCGGGTTTTCTCCGGCATGCTCAATCACTTTTTCTATGCTTCTGCTGTCACAGGCATCACCCTGTATTACGTTTACGCCTATTGAACTCAGTATTGCTGCCTGCTCTTCATTACGGATTAGTGCGGTAACAGGACGATTTTGTTCTAGTGCGATATTAACCAAATGGCGTCCGATACCTTTACCGGCACCAAAAATTAACCAGGGCCTCACAGATGTGACTTCACTCATAATAATTCACCGTTTTAAATGATAATTATCTGAGTTTATTGGAATTAAGGAGCAAAGGAAATGAGACAGACTGGCTTTTGTGAAATGTTTGTGGAGTGAGAGAGAAAAATGGCTCCTGAGTGCAGGAGCCATTTGATTTTTATAAGAAATTACAATATGTAATTACTCAAATATTTGTGGTTTTGACATCCCGGATGTTGCGACACTTGTTGCAGAGTGACCACCCGCACCACCTTTCCCTTTAAATGGATGAGCAGGGCGCTCCCATTCACTAATAATGACTGGCTGTGCAGCCATATCCGGTGCCGGAGCCTTAGTCATTGGGGAGTAAGAGTGATGATTTTTTGCCACGATAACCTGAGACTCAGTAGCTTTTGTCTCTTTCGCTTTAACTTCTGCTGTCTGAGAGCATACTTCCGTTGCGACAGTCGGCTGTTCTTCATGATTTTCCTGTTCAGCGATAGAGTCCACAATGATAGGTTCTACTACGTGAGCAACTTTTTCCTCAGAATCATATTGCATTGTGTTAGGTGCAGTTTCAGCCTGATTTGAAACCTCATGGCTGACAACAGACTTGGTAGCTTCTTGAACAGGCTCATCAGTCTGCCCAGAAACTGACTCAACAACTGATTCTGTAGATTGGGTCACTGATTCAGGTGTCGCATCTTCATAAGCAACTGCGGTTTGTTCTGTAGCTTTAGCTTCTGCAAAAATAGGTGCTGGTTCAGCAGATTTTGCAGCAACAGGTACTGGCATAATTTCAACAGCTTGTTCCGATGCAGCTTCTTCAATTACAGAAAATTCTGGCTCAGAAGTCGTGGCCACTGGTGTGACCGGGTAACGAACCCAGACTTTACCGGATGCTAACTCAGGTGAGGCTACCGCAACTGCCAGAGGTACCGGTGACTGAGTCAGATTGCGCTCATCGCGATAACGACGACGGCGTTGCCCACTGACACGCAAATGACGTGGCGAACGGCGGGAACGACGTGGCATGATATTATCTTGCTGTTCGCTATTTTGCTGAGAACCGTTTTGTTGTGAGCCAGGCACAGCAGCGTTTTGTTCAGCAGTATCCTGAGCAATAGATTCATTTGCCGCGATAGGTTGAGTTGTTGCTTCAGTTTCTGTATTGATAACAGCTGGAACAGAAGCTTTTTTCTCTTTTTCCGCGATTACAGGTGCAGAATCAGATGTAACTACCGGCAGTGCCGTAATAGTTGTTTCTTCTTTCACGCTATCTGTAATACGAATCTTTTGCTCAAGCTGGCGACGCTGGCGCCGTGGCATAACAGGTTGACGTTCCTCAATTTCTTCTTCCGGAACTTCAGGTTTAATTGCCTGTTGAGCCTTACTTTCCAACTGTTGCTGGCGTTTCTCTTCCTGACGGCGACGTTGGCGCTCTGCACGTTGCTCGCGACGCTGTTGCTGCTGAGCCTCACGCGCTTCATTATCTACCGCAGTATTATCCTGAACGTTATTTTTCGCCTGAGTATTACGACCTTTACGCTGTTCATCACGCTCGCGATTGTTACGATTTTCATTCTCGTTACGCTCACGACGTTGGTTTTGGCGGCGTGGATTACGGCGATCTGATGAACGACGACCATCATTGCCAGAAGGTCTCTTGGCTTTTTCCTGAGGCTGCTTCTCTTCTTCACCACTGAATACTTTTTTCAGGGCATTTAAGAAGCGACTGAATAGGCCAGGTTTTTCTGCTTTTTGATGACTATTTGCTTTGGCTGCGACTTTTTTCTCTTTTGCTTTTGCTGCGGCAGGAGCTGGGGCTTCAGCAGGCAAATCAAAAGTGGAAATAGCGGGTTGTTCAGGACGTTTGCGTTCATGCTGCACATCTTCCTGAATATTTGCCATTTCTGTTTCATGAACCTGTGGCAACTGATAGCTTAGGGCCGAGATTTCTTCGCCTTTACGAACTCGTAAAACGGAGAAATGCGGTGTCTGCATTTGATCGTTTGGCACGATAACAATACCAACGCCACCCTGACGATGTTCAATCGCACTGACAGCTTTACGTTTTTCATTCAACAGATAGGAAGCAATCTGTACAGGAACAATAGCATGAACCTGATGAGTATTTTCTTTCAGGGCTTCTTCTTCTATCAGGCGAAGAATCGACAGAGAAAGTGACTCATTATCACGAATGGTTCCTGTGCCGCTACAACGAGGGCAAACATGGTGGCTGGATTCACCCAGAGATGGGCTTAAACGCTGGCGTGACATTTCCAGTAAGCCAAAACGGGAAATGCGGCCAATCTGAATACGGGCGCGATCCTGACGTACTGCATCACGCAGGCGGTTTTCAACCTCGCGCTGATGACGTACTGGTGTCATATCGATAAAGTCGATAACAATCAGACCACCAAGGTCACGCAGGCGTAATTGACGGGCAATTTCATCTGCGGCTTCCAGATTCGTATTAAAGGCAGTTTCTTCAATATCGCCGCCACGGGTTGCACGGGATGAGTTGATATCAATTGCAGTCAGGGCTTCAGTAGTATCAATGACAACTGAGCCACCGGAAGGTAATCTTACTTCGCGCTGGAAAGCAGATTCAATCTGCGATTCTATCTGGTAGTGGCTGAACAGCGGGACTTCACCGCTATACAGTTTAATTTTGCTGGCAAAATCAGGACGACCGAGGGCAGTGATGTGCTGGCGTGCTAAATCAAGAATCTTCGGGTTATCGATGAGAATCTCACCAATATCGGGACGCAGGTAATCACGAAAAGCGCGTACAATAACGTTACTTTCCTGATGAATTAAAAAAGGAGCCGGATGGCTGTTGGCCGCTTTTTTGATGGCTTCCCAGTGTTTCAGACGAAAATTCAGATCCCCCTGGAGGGCTTCTGCGGATTTGCCGACACCAGCGGTACGAACGATAAGCCCCATACCTTCGGGTACATCAAGGGATGAGAGAGCTTCTTTTAATTCGATACGATCATCACCTTCGATGCGGCGTGAAATACCGCCAGCTCGCGGATTATTCGGCATCAGAACCAGATAACTACCTGCCAGACTGATAAAGGTCGTCAAAGCAGCACCTTTATTGCCCCGTTCTTCTTTATCTACCTGAACGATGACTTCCTGACCTTCTTTAAGGATATCCTTAATGTTAGGACGGCCATGGGCATGGTAATTATTTGGGAAATATTCACGTGCAATTTCTTTTATAGGCAGGAAGCCATGTCGCTCTGCACCATAATCAACAAATGCGGCTTCAAGGCTGGGTTCAATCCGTGTAATTTTACCTTTATAGATATTGGCCTTTTTTTGCTCGTGTCCAGGACTCTCAATATCCAGATCATAAAGACGTTGCCCGTCAACAAGGGCAACACGCAACTCTTCCTGCTGGGTTGCGTTGATTAACATTCTTTTCATTCTAACTTACTCATTATTTTTACATTAGTATAGAGCTATGAGTAAAAAGAGGAGCATTTACTGGAAACCGATGGCCTCGTGTCTTTTACAAAACCGTCAGCCTCACGGCTATCGGTTGTATAGAGGCGCCTAAATGTCGGCGAGCCTGAATTTCATTTCTTTCATTGGAAGAAACGCAGCGCTCTTTGTTGGGAGATACTGTAATAAATTAGTACAGGTTTTACCCAATCCAGTAAGTAGCAACTCACAGCCCATAAATTGTTTGATTAAACATTACGTCTTACGCCATTGCTGCGTTTTTGTTCAAACAAACAGATAACAAACAATTTCAATCTGCCATTCATAGTTTAGTAAATCGTGGCCGGAAAGCATTATTCCATTGCTATTGGGGTGATAGCAAGGTGACTTTATCTCTTTAAGAGTTTTTTATCATGAAATAGTGATAAGTTGTTAATCTTTAGCCTTTATTCTAAGGCAATTTAATAATAAAGAATAAAAATATGGATATTATTTATACATGATTTAAAAATGAGTGGCACTCTGTTTGCGGGATAATTAAAATTGCGCCCATGAAAACAAATAATCAAGTTGTACAGTTTGTCACTATTGATGACGATGAGGCCGGCCAGAGAATTGATAATTTTTTGCTGGCTCGATTAAAAGGTGTACCTAAAAGCATGATCTACCGGATCTTGCGTAAAGGTGAAGTTAGAGTCAATAAAGGAAGAATCAAGCCTGAATATAAATTGACAGCAAACGATGTTGTCAGAATTCCGCCTGTCAGAGTGGCGGAAAAACAGGAGGTTCCTGTTTCTGCCAAGTTGGGTAAAGTTGCCGCGTTGGCAGAATGTATTCTTTATGAAGATGATTATATATTGGTCATTAATAAGCCTTCAGGAACAGCTGTGCATGGTGGGAGCGGGTTAAGTTTCGGTGTTATTGAAGGATTACGGGCATTACGTCCCGAAGCTCGCTTTCTTGAGCTGGTACACCGTCTTGACCGTGATACTTCCGGGGTTTTGCTGGTTGCGAAAAAACGTTCTGCTCTACGTTCATTGCATGAACAATTACGCTTGAAGCAAATGCAGAAAGATTATCTAGCTTTGGTGCGTGGGCAGTGGCAATCTCACTGCAAAGTCGTACAGGCACCTTTGTTAAAGAATCTTCTGCAAAGTGGTGAAAGAGTCGTGAAGGTCAGCAGCGAAGGTAAACCTTCTGAAACGCGTTTTAAGGTGGAAGAACGTTACGCGTTTGCTACATTAGTCCGGGCCAGTCCTGTAACCGGGCGTACCCACCAAATCCGTGTTCATACTCTGTATGCGGGGCACCCGATAGCATTTGATGATCGTTATGGTGACAAAGCGTTTGACGGGCAGCTTGCAGAAACAGGGATAAACCGTCTGTTTCTGCATGCCAGTTCACTGAAGTTTACGCATCCATCAACCGGTGAAACGATGCGTTTCGAAGCACCAATGGATGCGGCATTACGACAATGCTTAAAAAAATTGCGACAAATGTAATGCAATAATCATTTGTTTAATAATGTGCCGTCAGGGGGTTTACCCCTTGACGGGTAAGCATTTCAGTTAGTGTGATTAATGGCAGACCAACTAATGTATTGGGGTCTTTGCCATCTAGCTTTTCAAATAATGTGATCCCTAAGCCTTCACTTTTAAAACTGCCAGCACAATTAAACGGTTGTTCTTTTTCCAAGTAGCCGATGATTTCAGTATCAGTAAGCTCTCTAAAATGGACATGAAATAGTTCACAGCGAGTATCAGTACTTCCGGTTTTGCTATTGAATAATGTAATGCCGGTATAAAAAGTGACACACTGACCACTGGCTTTTTTTAACTGTGCGAAAGCATTCTCAAAATTATGCGGCTTTCCTGTTAATTCTCCATTTAAAATACAAACCTGATCTGAACCTATAATAAGATGGCTGGAATAATCCTGTTGTAATGCTGTAGCCTTTTCTTGTGAAAGCCGCATCACTAATTGTTCAGGATTTTCATTCTCCTGTGGGCTTTCATCAATATTTGGTGCTGCACAGGTAAAAGGCAGGCCAATTTTTTCCAGTAATAAGCGGCGATATATCGAAGTTGATGATAAAACAATCGGAAGCATCATTTTTCCATAAAATACGTAGAGAAATATTTGCAGGCATTTTAAACTATGCACCGCTTATTAAGCGAATATTTGGTGGAAAGGTGCAGATGTGTGGCCTTTTTCTTTGACTATATCCCGTTACAAAGATAATATGCGCGCCTTATGCAGAAGGTAAAATTACCCCTGACCATTGATGCACTTCGTGCAGCCCAGAAAAGATTAGACTACACTGGCAGTTATTCTGCTGAACAGGTGTCTCGTCTTATAGAATCAGTGGTCAGTGTGGATAGTGATGTAGATAACTCATTATCATTTCAGATTGATAATCAGCGTCTGGCAGTTGTAAAAGGGCATTCAGATGTGGATGTTACGCTTGCCTGTCAGCGTTGTGGTGGTAAATTCAGTCATCATGTTCACACAACGTATTGTTTTAGCCCGGTCGTCAATGATGAGCGGGCCGAAGCATTACCGGAAGAGTATGAGCCAATTGAGGTTAATGAATTTGGCGAAATAGATTTACTGGCAATGATAGAAGATGAAATAATTCTTTCTCTGCCGGTAGTTCCGGTACATGATTCTGAACACTGTGAAGTGTCCGACGCGGATATGGTGTTTGGTGTACTGCCTCCTGAAGCAGAAAAGCCAAACCCATTTGCCGTATTAGCCAGTTTAAAGAAAAGTACTTAAGGAGTAAGGTCGATGGCCGTACAACAGAATAAACCAACTCGTTCTAAACGTGGTATGCGTCGCTCTCATGACGCACTGACTGCAACAAAAGTCTCTGTAGACAAAACTTCTGGTGAAACTCACCTGCGTCACCATGTGACTGCTGATGGCTACTACCGTGGCCGCAAGGTAATCAACAAGTAATTCAGCTAGTTATTAGCAAGTTGATATCTTGGCTAATCTAACCTTAGCGTTAGATGCTATGGGCGGGGATTTTGGTCCTCGCGTCACGGTGCCTGCTGCATTGCAGGCACTGGCATCTAATCCGCGATTAAAACTACTGTTGGTCGGTGACCCCGAAGCCATTTCTCCTTTGCTTGCAAACAAAAATGCCGAGCTGCTCAGCCGTTTGCAAATTATTCCTGCGGAACATGTTGTTGCCAATGATGTTAAACCGTCTCAGGCAATTCGTTCCAGTCACGGTACTTCGATGCGTATTGCACTAAATCTGGTGAAATCAGGTGAAGCGCAGGCGTGTGTCAGTGCAGGAAATACAGGAGTATTGATGGGGCTGGCTAAACTGATGTTGAAATCGATAGAAGGAATTGAACGGCCAGCCTTGGTGACGGTCATACCAAATCTGAAACAACAAAAAACAGTAGTATTAGATTTGGGCGCTAATATTAATTGTAATAGTCGTATGTTAGTGCAATTTGCCATTATGGGCGCTGTAATGGCAGAAGATGTTGCGGGTGTAAAAAATCCACGTGTAGCATTACTTAATATCGGGGAAGAGGAATCCAAAGGGCTGGATAATATCCGCGAAGCCGCCATAACCTTGCGGAATAGTGAGTTAATCAACTATATAGGCTATGTGGAAGGAAATGAGCTGTTAACGGGGAAAACAGATGTCCTCGTGTGTGACGGCTTCGCAGGTAATGTTACGCTGAAAACAATGGAAGGCGCGATCAGAGTGATTCTGTCTCTGCTTAAGTCACCGGAAGGGCAAAAGAAAAAATCGTCATGGTTGATGAAAATATTTAGGAAGTTTTTGCTTAAACTAATAGCAAAACGCTTCGGTCATCTAAACCCTGATCAGCATAACGGCGCAACACTATTAGGATTGCGTGGTATTGTCATAAAAAGTCATGGTGCCGCGAATGAAAATGCTTTCAAAGCTGCAATTGAGCAAGCTGTTCAGGCAGTAGAAAAGCAGGTTCCTGAAAAGATTGCAGCCCGACTGAATGCAGTATTACCCAAGAGTGAATAAGCATAAATGTATACAAAGATCTTAGGCACAGGCAGTTACTTGCCGTCTCAGGTGCGTACTAACGCAGATTTAGAAAAAATGGTGGATACGACTGATGAGTGGATTGTCACTCGAACTGGTATCCGTGAACGTCGTATCGCCGATGAAGGTGAAACGGTGGCAACCATGGGATTCAGGGCTGCTGAACAAGCCATAGAAATGGCAGGCATCGATAAAACGCAAATTGATTTAATAGTTGTTGCAACAACAACGGGAACGCATGCTTTTCCCAGCAGTGCCTGCCAGATCCAAAAACTGCTAGGCATTAACGGTATTCCGGCTTTTGATGTTGCGGCGGCTTGTGCCGGGTTTACATATGCATTGAGCGTAGTTGATCAGTTTATAAAAACGGGTGCAGCCAAATGCGCACTGGTTATTGGTTCTGATACGCTTTCCAAAACGGTGAATCCAGAAGATCGTGGTACCGTTATCCTTTTTGGTGATGCAGCAGGAGCGATGGTGGTAGGAGCTTCGGAAGAGCCTGGTGTTCTATCAACCCATCTACATGCTGACGGTCATTATGGCGAATTATTATCAGTGCCACATCATGATCGCCAAAAAATGGATACACCAGCATACCTTACGATGGTTGGCAATGAAGTATTTAAGGTTGCTGTGCGAGAATTAGCGAATATTGTTGATGAGACATTGGAAGCTAATGGTTTGGCTCATTCCCAGCTTGATTGGCTGGTTCCCCATCAGGCGAACTTACGTATTATTTCAGCGACAGCTAAAAAACTGAATATGACGATGGATAAAGTTGTCGTGACACTGGATCGTCATGGTAATACCTCAGCTGCATCTGTCCCGACTGCATTTGACGAAGCGATCCGTGATGGAAGAATTCAGCGTGGCCAACTTGTTTTACTTGAAGCATTTGGCGGTGGCTTTACCTGGGGCTCAGCGCTAGTACGTTTTTAACTTAACAGGAAGATAAACATGTCTGATTTTGCAATGGTATTTCCCGGCCAAGGTTCTCAATCTCTTGGCATGCTAGCTGACTTAGCCTCGGAATTCCCGCTTGTAGAGCAAACTTTTGCAGAGGCTTCTGCGGTTTTGGGATACGATTTATGGGAGTTAGTCCAGCAGGGCCCAGCAGAAGAACTAAATAAAACGTGGAAAACACAACCTGCATTGCTGGCCGCTTCTGTTGCTATTTGGCGGGTTTGGCAGCAACAGGGAGGGAAAAACCCTTCTATGATGGCAGGCCATAGTCTTGGCGAGTATTCAGCACTGGTTTGTGCTGGCGTCATTGAATTCCAACAGGCAATTAAACTGGTTGAATTACGTGGAAAGCTGATGCAGGAAGCCGTGCCTGAAGGGCAGGGTGCTATGTATGCCATTATTGGTCTGGATAACGAATCCATTGCAAAAGCATGTGAAGAATCAGCACAAGGGCAAATTGTTTCACCTGTGAACTTCAATTCCCCGGGGCAGGTTGTTATTGCGGGCGAAAAAGAAGCTGTAGAACGTGCGGGTGCTGCATGTAAAGCAGCGGGAGCTAAACGTGCTCTGCCGTTAGCAGTCAGTGTTCCTTCACACTGTGCATTAATGAAATCCGCCGCAGACCAGTTAGCTAATGCATTACAGTCTGTTGAGTTTAAGCAGCCGCAATTCCCTGTTATCAATAATGTTGATGTAAAAACAGAAGAATCTGCTGATACAATCCGAGCGGCGCTGGTGCGTCAGTTGTATAATCCGGTACGCTGGACAGAATCTGTTGAGTATATTGCCGCTCAGGGTATTGATAACCTGCTGGAAATAGGGCCGGGCAAGGTACTGACTGGCTTAACAAAACGAATTGTTGGTACTCTGAGTGCTGTAGCAGTGAATGATGTATCATCACTTACAATTGCTCTGAATAAATGACTGAGGAAAACATGGGCTTTGATGGAAAAATTGCACTAGTTACTGGTGCCAGCCGTGGCATAGGTCGAGCGATTGCAGAATTATTGGCTGAACGTGGCGCGCGTGTCATTGGTACCGCGACCAGCGAAAATGGAGCCGAGGCAATCAGCGCCTATCTGGGCGATAAAGGCAAAGGTTTTGTACTGAATGTCACAGATTCAGAATCCATTGAACAGGCACTATCGAATATTCGTGCTGAATTTGGTGAAATAGACATTCTGGTTAATAATGCGGGCATCACACGTGACAACTTGTTGATGCGCATGAAAGATGATGAGTGGCAAGGTATTGTTGACACTAATCTTTCTTCGATTTTTCGTCTGTCAAAAGCAGTAATGCGCTCTATGATGAAAAAGCGTTATGGGCGTATTATCTCCATTGGGTCTGTTGTTGGAACAATGGGAAATGCAGGGCAGGCGAATTACGCGGCAGCGAAAGCAGGAGTTATTGGTTTTAGTAAATCACTGGCTCGTGAAGTCGCTTCTCGTGGCATTACCGTCAATGTTATTGCTCCTGGTTTTATCGAAACCGATATGACCAGAGCGTTGACAGACGAACAACGAGCGGGCATTTTATCTGATGTTCCTGCTAATCGTCTCGGTAATGCAAAGGAAATTGCCAGTGCTGTAGCGTTTCTTGCTTCTGATGAGGCCGCTTACATTACGGGTGAAACATTACATGTCAATGGTGGCATGTACATGATCTAAAAAATGAGCGAACCTGCTGCTTTTTTATGTATTTCTTATATAAAATAAGCAGTTAGTGGTTCGACCAGCCGGGATTTGGTTGCATCTTTTCCTGTATTTTATAAACTACGAAAACCATCGCGAAAGCGAGTTTTGATAGGAAATTTAATAGTATGAGCACTATCGAAGAACGCGTTAAGAAAATCATCGTTGAACAACTGGGTGTTAAAGAGGAAGAAGTTGTAACCACAGCTTCATTTGTTGATGACTTGGGCGCTGATTCTCTTGACACAGTTGAACTGGTAATGGCTCTGGAAGAAGAGTTCGATATTGAGATCCCAGACGAAGAAGCTGAAAAAATCACTACAGTTCAGGCTGCTATTGACTACGTTGAAAACGCAAGTAAATAAGCACATATACCTAGGCGGTCGTTCGACCGCCTATGTTTTTTGTCTTACATTTTTTCCCTCCCTGGAGGATAACCGTGTCTAAGCGTCGAGTAGTCGTGACCGGACTAGGCATGGTATCTCCTGTCGGCAATACAGTAGAGTCTTCTTGGAACGCTGTTTGTACCGGACAGAGTGGTATCGGCCTTATCGAACATTTCGACACCGCTAACCATGCAACTAAGTTTGCTGGTTTGGTGAAGAATTTTAATCATGAAGATTTCAATATTTCGCGCAAAGATGCACGAAAAATGGATTTGTTCATTCAGTATGGTATTGCTGCAGGTGTTCAAGCTTTTGAAGATGCAGGAATCGAAGTAACAGAAGCCAATGCTGGCCGCTTTGGTGCTGCTATTGGTTCTGGTATTGGTGGTTTGGGCCTGATTGAAGAGAATCACAGAACATTGCTTTCTGCTGGTCCTCGTAAAGTCAGTCCGTTCTTTGTACCTTCAACCATTATTAATATGGTGGCTGGCCATCTGAGCATACTATACGGCCTTCGTGGTCCTAGTATCTCTATTGCAACAGCCTGTACTTCTGGTGTGCACAACATTGGTCATGCAGCGCGTATAATTGCTTATAATGATGCTGATATCATGTTGGCAGGTGGTGCTGAAAAAGCCAGTACAGAATTTGGTGTTGCCGGGTTTGGTGCTGCCCGTGCACTGTCGACCCGTAATGATGATCCTAAAACCGCGAGCCGTCCTTGGGACAAAGATCGTGATGGATTTGTTCTGGGGGATGGTGCTGGTGTTGTTGTTCTTGAAGAATATGAACATGCCAAAAAACGCGGCGCAAAAATTTATGCTGAAGTCGTTGGCTTTGGTATGAGTAGTGATGCGTATCACATGACATCTCCGCCTGAAGATGGAGCAGGGGCTGCACTTGCTATGGAAAATGCTCTGAAAGATGCAGGCATTTCTTCAGAACAAGTGGGCTACATTAATGCTCATGGGACTTCAACACAGGCGGGAGATCTTGCTGAGGCTCTGGCTGTGGAATCTGTCTTTGGTAAAGACACTAAAGTATTAGTGAGTTCAACCAAGTCAATGACAGGCCACCTGCTGGGTGCAGCTGGTGCTGTGGAATCCATTTTCACAGTTCTTTCTTTGCAGGATCAGATTGTTCCTCCAACTATTAACCTGGTTAATCAGGACGAAAATTGCCGCCTGGATTTTGTGCCTGGCGAAGCACGTAAAGTTGAGGGAATGGAATATGCGTTGTGTAACTCTTTCGGCTTCGGTGGAACTAACGGTTCACTGATTTTCCGTAAGATCTAAAACACCCTATTTCTATAAAAAGCCTCAACTTACGTTGGGGCTTTTTTTATACTACGAATGTACATTTTTGCACTGCTACCGCTCATATACTATGATAGCGCCCCTTATAACCTGAGGTTTTCACGCCTTTTTATTTAAGAATCAGAAAGTAAGATGAAGTATTGGATTAACGGCAAACCGCAAGATCAAATTTCGGTTAATGATCGCTCGGTACAATATGGTGATGGCTGCTTTACCACAATCAGAGTAGAGCAGGGTCAGGCAGCTTTTTTGCCTTTTCATGTGAAACGATTACAAAAAGGCGTTGAAAGGCTGTTTATGCCATTACCGGATTGGGCAAAACTGGAAAACCACATTAAACAAGTTGTCACAGGATGTGAGTCTGGTGTTTTGAAAGTACTCTTATCCAGAGGTTCGGGCGGGCGCGGTTACAGCAGTGATGGTATTAATGGGCCAAACCAGATCCTTTTACTAAGCCCCTATCCAGAGCAATATTACAGGCAACGGAAAACAGGTGTTGTATTGGGGCTTAGTCCTGTTGCTATGGGGATTAACCCTCATTTGGCGGGAATTAAGCATCTGAACCGTTTGGAACAAGTTCTGATAAAGCGGTTTATTGATCAGGAAAAGATTGATGAAGCTCTGGTGCTTGATAGTGATGGTTTATTAGTTGAATGTTGTAGCGCTAACATATTCTGGCGGAGAGGTAAAAATATCTATACGCCGGATTTGAGCCAGTGTGGTGTGGAAGGGGTTATGCGACAGAAAATTATCCAGCTATTGGAAGGTAGCGATTACCATTTGTCGTGTGTCATGCGTTATCCTGAAGCATTAGCGCATGCTGATGAGGTAATTATTTGTAATTCACTGATGCCTGTTATGGCGGTTAATCAGATTCAGGCACATAAAAATCAGCCTGCATGGAAATACCAATCCAGAGAGTTATATGAGTATTTATTACCTGAATGTTTAAGCCTGTAATTCTGCGGATTATTAAACGGTAGTGATTCAGCCAGCCCTTGAAAGGCAGATAAAAGTGGTAACCGAATGAAACTTAAAAAGCGCATTCTTATTCTACCTGGATTAATTATTTTTGTTGCAGCAATAGCATTTTTCTTTTTTATCAAAAAAGTAGAAAACTTTTCTGCTCAGAAGGTGAATCTGGCTCAGGATCTGATATTTACCTTACCGGCTGGGACGGGGCGTATCGGCTTAGAAACGTTGTTGATTCAGCATAATTTAATCAAAGATAACGGGTTATTACCGTGGCTTTTCCGGTTAGAACCGGAGCTGATCAAATTTAAGGCAGGAACTTACCGATTACAGAAAAATATGTCAGTAAGAGAAATTCTGCAATTGTTTGCCAGTGGTAAAGAGGTCCAGTTTACTATTCGTTTTGTTGAAGGCAGCCGTCTTTCTGATTGGTCAAAAATATTACAGAATGCGCCATACTTAAAACATGTGGCTGAAAATAAGACGCCACAAGAACTGGCAGAATCGCTGGGTATGAAAATAGAGAGTCCATTGGAAGGATGGTTCTATCCTGATACTTACCTCTATACCGCAGGTACAAGCGATATAGACTTACTCAAGCGGGCCCACCAAAAAATGGTTATGGCTGTCGATCAGGAATGGAAAAACCGGGCTGAAAATCTACCGTATAAGAGTTCTTATGAGATGCTAATTATGGCCTCCATCATCGAAAAGGAAACTGCTGTAGATGCTGAACGCGCTAAAGTGGCTTCTGTATTTATCAATCGACTGCGTTTAAAGATGCGGTTGCAGACCGATCCGACAGTGATATACGGGCTAGGGGATAAATACACCGGAACTATTTTCCGTAGCAGCCTGAGCACCTTTACGCCATACAACACTTATATGATTGAAGGGCTACCACCGACGCCGATTGCTATGCCGGGTCTTGCATCAATTAAAGCAGCGGCTCATCCGGCGGTAACAAACTATTTATATTTTGTCGCAGATGGTAATGGCGGCCATACTTTTACCACAAATTTAATAGAGCATAATAGAGCGGTAAGCCTTTATCGCCAGAGATTGAAGCAGGATAAATGAACAGCAAATTTATTGTTATTGAAGGGCTTGAAGGAGCAGGAAAAACCACGGCTATCCAGACAGTGTCTGATACACTGAAACAATCCGGGATTTCTGATCTTGTTTTTACCCGTGAGCCGGGTGGAACACCATTAGCGGAAAAATTACGCCAGATGATCAAGCAAGGGATCGAAGGTGAAATATTAACGGATAAAGCAGAAGTTCTGATGCTTTATGCTGCCCGGGTTCAGTTGGTGGAGAATGTCATCAAGCCTGCACTGGCAAAAGGTTGCTGGGTTGTTGGGGATCGCCATGATATGTCATCTCAGGCATATCAGGGAGGCGGACGTAACATTGACCAACATTTATTGGCTTCACTACGTGAAGCAGCGCTCGGTGATTTTTCACCTGATCTGACTATTTATCTTGATTTACCGCCAGAGGTTGGCTTACAGCGTGCCCGCGAACGCGGTGAACTGGATCGTATTGAAAAAGAATCATTAGATTTTTTCCATCGTACCCGCAAAAGATACCTTGAATTGGTCGCACAGGATAAATCCATCATAAAAATAGATGCAACGCAGCCATTGGAAAAAGTACAGGATGACATTCGTCAGGCTCTGCAATATTGGCTGGAAAAACAGGAAATACATGCATGAATTGGTATCCGTGGCTTAACCATGCATATCGTCAGCTGATTGAATCCCACCAACAGGGGCGTGGTCACCACGCTCTTTTGCTCCATGCTCATGAAGGAATGGGTGCAGATGCACTGCTTTATGGATTAAGCCGTTGGCTAATGTGTCAGAATAAACAGGGAATAAAAAGTTGCGGTAAATGCCACGGCTGTCATTTGATGTTGGCAGAAACACATTCTGATTGGCATGTACTCGCCCCGGAAAAAGGGAAAAGCACAATTGGTGTAGATGCAGTCCGTCAGCTCAGCGAAAAGCTTTATGAGTATTCTCAACAGGGGGGTGCCAAGATTGCGTGGGTACCTTCAACAGAATCACTGACTGATGCAGCCTCAAATGCGTTGTTAAAAACTCTGGAAGAGCCGCCCGGTAATACCTATTTTCTATTGAGATGTCAGCGTCCTGCCAGTTTACTGGCAACACTGCGAAGCCGTTGTTTTTACTATCATCTTCCGGTTCCTGAAACTAAGGCCGGTTTGCATTGGCTGCAAAAAAAGCTCCCGACGATACCATCACAGGATATTCAGACAGCACTGAAACTGTCTCAGGGAGCACCTTTGGCGGCAAAACAGTTACTCCAGACTGAAAAATGGCAACAGAGAAATGTATTTTGTCAGGCTATCACGCAGGCACTACATAAATATGATACCTTGTCACTTTTGCCATTGTTGAATCGTGATGATGTACAACAGTCTTTGTACTGGCTAATCAGCCTGTTGTCTGATGCGGTAAAATGGCGTCAGAAGGCGCAAAATTACTGTATCAATCAGGATCAGCAGATGTTGATTCACCATCTGGCCTCCAGCCAAAGTGTGGAAAAATTGTTAAATACAGTTGATGATTGGATACGCTGCCGTCATCAATTAATATCCGTAGCGGGCATCAATCGGGAATTGTTATTAACTGAACAATTACTCAATTGGGAAGGGCAGCTTTGCTCCACTCGGTAATACATTTAAATATGGGCATATTATGTTTTTAGTTGATTCACATTGTCATCTCGATTGTTTAGATTATGAAACACTGCATAAAAGTGTAGATGATGTAGTGGCGAAAGCCGCAGAAAGGGATGTGAAGTATATGCTGGCAGTTGCGACCACATTACCCGGCTTCCTGCATATGAAAAACCTGATTGGTAAACGTGACAACGTTGCGTATTCCTGCGGTATTCATCCGTTAAATCTGGATGAAGGATATGATTTTGATGAGCTTGCCCGTTTAGCCGCAGATAATGATGTTATCGCAATGGGTGAAACAGGGCTGGATTATTATTATCAGAAAGATAACGCAGAATTACAGAGAACTTCATTTCGCCAGCATATCCGCATTGGTCGCGAATTAAATAAGCCGGTGATTGTTCATACCCGTGATGCAAAAGATGACACCCTGATGGTACTGCGGGAAGAGAAAGTGCAGGATTGTGGCGGAGTTTTGCATTGTTTTACTGAAGATAAAGAGACAGCCAGGGATTTACTGGATCTTGGCTTTTATATTTCGTTTTCGGGTATTGTGACATTCCGCAATGCCGAACAAATTCGTGAGGCAGCGAGGTTTGTTCCCCTTGATCGTATTCTTGTAGAGACTGATTCACCTTATCTGGCGCCGGTTCCTCATCGCGGTAAGCAAAATCAGCCTGCTTATGTACGTGATGTTGCTGAGTATATGGCAGTATTGAAAGGCGTCAGTCTTGAAGAATTAGCCGAAGTGACAACAAGGAACTTTTGTAATTTGTTTCATATCGACATTTAAGAACATTAAATGATAATAAAGGAGAAATGAGATGGCAGAAGAAACTATTTTTAGCAAAATCATCCGTCGTGAAATCCCATCTGATATCGTATATCAAGATGAGTTAGTCACCGCATTCAGAGATATTACACCTCAGGCACCAACTCACATTCTGATTATTCCTAATGTGCTGATCCCAACGGTTAATGATGTTATGCCGGAGCATGAGGCTGCATTAGGTCGCTTATTCACGGTTGCTGCAAAAATCGCAAAACAGGAAGGGATTGCTGAAGACGGCTATCGCCTCATCATGAACTGTAACCGTCATTCAGGGCAGGTTGTTTTTCATATCCATATGCATCTGGTTGGTGGGCATCCACTAGGCCCGTTACTGGCAGAATAAGATTACTCACTGCCGTTTTTAATGCGGTCACTTGTAAGACGAAAGATATCCTGACAGCTGTAACCGGAGTAGATTAATGAAAAGAATTTTCTTGGTTGTATTATCAGCACTGTTGCTGGCGAGTTGTACATTAACATCCACACAACCGCCTGCTCCTGTTACACCTGCTGAACCAGAGCAAAAAACGGAACCCACTGAGCCGCCGTTACAGAAAGTACCTCAGCCGCCTAAGATCCAGTCAATTAACTGGAATAATATTGTTCAGCCATTAGTTGACCAGATGGCTAAAGCACATGGTGTAGAAGCGGGAAAAATACTGCTCGTTGATAATGTCAAAAATAATACGAGTGGTTCACTGAGAACACTTAAGGCAACTGACGCAATTACTGATGTGGTCAGCAAGAAGCATGTTTTTCAGGTTGTGCCGAAAAATCAGGTTTATTACGCCCGACAGGCTCTGGGGCTGTCATCAGAAGATAGTCTGGCATCACGCAGCAAATCTATCGGTTTGGCTCGTTATTTGAATGCCGATTATGTCATCTATTCCGTGGCTTCTGGTGATACCCAACAGCGTAAGATAAACATGCAGCTTATGCTGGTCAAAACGGGTGAAATACTCTGGTCTGGTAGCAGTGATATCAACTAATAGTGAAGTTCTATCTGGAATGTTGCGTCAGAAGTGGCCTGACATTCCAGCAGAAAACTGGGAGATCAGGCCATTAACAGGGCTGACTCAGGGAAGCCACTATATCACGGATGGTGTACGCCAGATGGTAGGGCGTAAACACACATGGCACAGTGGTGTTTTGGGTGTTAATCGCCAACGGGAACAGCGGATATTACGTAAATTATCTTTGGCCGGCATCGCGCCTGATGTAATCGCAATGCACGATGATTGGCTGTTACTGGAGTGGCTGAAAGGCACAAAGATCACAGCAGAAGAATTCGGTTTACCCATATTTCAACAGTCATTGGCGAATACCATCGCCATTCTCCATAACCAAACGCCATTGGGGTATGCCTTCCAACTCAAAGAACAATTAGCTTCCCAATGGCAATATATTGATAATTCGCGGCTTTCTTCCAGATGGTTGCGGCTGCATAAATTCTTTATATCAGCGAAAATGCCTGCGCCTTTGAAAATAGCACCTGCTCATATGGATATTCACCCTGATAATCTGATTGTGACATCGGAAGGTTTGAAACTGATTGACTGGGAATATGCGGCGGATGTTGATATTGGTTTTTCATTAGCGGGGTTGTTTGAAGGGAATCAATGGAATGAGATGCAGCAGAAATTTTTTTTGAATTATTATTGTACTGACGCATCAGGATATAGTGATATCGTCTTATTACAGCAAAAAATTAGGCAATGGAAACCATGGGTCAGATACATGATGCTGATGTGGTATGAAGTTCGCTGGCAGCAGACAAAAGATCCGCAATTTTTAGCTCTGGCTTATCCTTTGCGTCTGGATTTTAAGCTGACGTTTTAACACGAAGGTCGGCAATTGATAAGATGGTAACCAATAAATAGATAACTAATAAGAAGTGAGGAATATTATGGGGCCGGTAATGTTAGATGTTGTTGGTCATGAGCTGGATAGTGAAGAGCGTGAAATTCTGCAACATCCATTAGTGGGCGGTTTGATCCTGTTCACCCGCAATTTCCATGATACTCAGCAGTTGCGTGATTTGGTGCGCCAAATCCGCGAAGCTTCCCGTCATCGTTTAGTCATTGCAGTTGATCAGGAAGGAGGTCGGGTACAGCGTTTTCATGAAGGATTTACACGATTACCAGCGGCTCAGTCTTTTGCCTGTTTGCATGACGAACTGATGGGTGGGCATTTGGCCGAAGAATCGGGTTGGCTGATGGCATCAGAGATGATTTCAATGGACATTGATATCAGTTTTGCTCCTGTACTGGATTTAGGCCATAAATGTACCGCGATTGGTGAACGCTCATTTCATGAAGAGCCTGAACCTGCGATGGTGATGGCAGAGCGATTTATCAGGGGAATGCATTCGGCTGGCATGAAATCGACGGGTAAACATTTTCCCGGCCATGGTGCAGTCATAGCGGATTCCCACAAAGAAACGCCAATAGATAATCGCTCAATGGATGCAATTAGCTGTCACGATATGCTGATTTTCCGCGATTTTATCCAGCGTAACTTACTTGATGCAATTATGCCTGCACATGTTATCTATCCTCAGATTGATGATCGTCCTGCAAGCGCTTCCCCTTACTGGCTGAAAAACGTCTTACGCCAGCAGTTGGGATTTAATGGTGTTATTTTTTCAGATGACTTATCTATGGAAGGGGCTGCTGTTATGGGTGGCTATGCTGACCGGGCAAAAGCCTCACTGGATGCGGGCTGCGATATGATTCTGGTGTGTAATAACCGTCAGGGTGCGACTAACGTATTAGATAATTTACCGATAGTTAACTCAGATAAGGTGGCACGGTTATATCACCAGGGAAGGTCGTTTAGTCTGGAAGAACTGAAAAAATCAGAGCGCTGGCAGCGGGCGAATTTGCAATTAAATAATTTATGTGAACACTGGTTAAGTTGTGGCTAATCACTTCTGATTTATCGCGTCAAACGAAAGGCAGGATTGTTACATTATGATCCTGTCTTTTTGTATTCCCTTTTTATTTATTACTTTTTGCTGTCCATTTCAGAACAATATTCTTCATGTATTTCATTAAATAATACTGCTAATCACATAATGTTAACATTGTAAATTATAAGTATTAATAAACTAGATTTAAGTCTGATTAATTAGAGTTGAGTACGTAAATTTTGTGATTGGTGTCTAATTAATCAAAAGAATTTAGCAGGGGCCATTTTTGGTATGACCGACTGACCAGCCGTGATATTCTGGCAATATTTTCAGTATGAAATTTATCATTAGTGATGTCATTTAAGAACGTTATTCAAAAGATCGTTTAGCGCTTTACATAACATTAGTTGTATTTTCAGTGGGGTAGTCATGACAACGCCAAAGACAAGAATTGTCATCATTGGTGGGGGTGCTGGCGGTTTAGAACTGGCAACACGTTTGGGACATAAATTAGGGCGTAAGCAAAAAGCCGAAATAACTTTGGTGGATCGCAACAACAGCCATTTATGGAAACCGTTATTACATGAAGTAGCAACAGGTTCTCTTGATGATGGTGTTGATGCACTGAGTTATCTTGCTCATGCAAGTAACCATTACTTCAACTTCCAATTAGGTACACTCACAAATATCAATCGTGAAGAAAAGAAAATCACACTGGCAGCAATTCGTGATGAAAGTAGTGATTTGTTAGTACCAGAGCGTGAGTTGACTTACGACATTCTTGTTATGGCATTAGGCAGCCAATCGAATGATTTTGGTACAGTTGGTGTAAGAGAAAACTGCATTTTCCTTGATAATCCGCAGCAGGCACATCGTTTCCATAATGAAATGCTGAACCTGTTCCTGAAATATTCTGCGAATCAATGCCCGGAAGAGAAAGTTAATATAGCGATTGTTGGTGGTGGTGCAACAGGTGTTGAGCTTTCCGCTGAGCTATACAATGCAGTTAAACAGCTAAACAGTTACGGTTTTGAAAGCCTGAATACAGATGCCCTGAATGTGACTTTGGTCGAGGCTGGCGAACGTATTTTGCCAGCTTTGCCACCACGTATTTCTGGTGCTGCACACCAAGAGCTGACTAAACTGGGTGTTAAAGTCTTAACTAAGACAATGGTAACCAGTGCAGATGAAAATGGCCTGAATACCAAAGATGGCGAGCAGATCAAAGCTTCTTTGATGGTCTGGGCTGCCGGAATTAAAGCGCCAGATTTTATGAAAGAGATTGGTGGTCTGGAAACAAACCGTATCAATCAGCTGGTGGTGAAGCCTACTTTGCAGACAACACTGGATGAGACTATTTTTGCTATCGGTGACTGTGCATCCTGTCCGAAAAAAGAGGGCGGTTTTGTTCCTCCACGTGCTCAGTCTGCTCACCAAATGGCGAGCCGTTGCTATGACAACATTCTGGCTTTACTGAATGAAAAACCGCTGAAAGATTATGAATATAAAGATCATGGTTCTTTGGTTTCTTTATCTAAATTCAGCACCGTTGGTAGCCTGATGGGTAACCTGATGCGTGGCTCAATGATGGTAGAAGGCCGTATTGCCCGTATCGTTTATATCTCTTTATACCGTATGCATCAGGTAGCATTGCATGGGTATATTAAAACAGGCCTAATGATGTTGGTTGGTGGAATAAATCGTGTGATCCGTCCACGATTGAAATTGCACTAATTCAACCAGAGTGGTTCATCTGAATTTGATTATTGATATATTCAATAAATTTCAGATGAACCGCTAAATTTTCATTATTTTTATTCAATACTACGCTATTTTTTCATTCTATTTATCATAACTCGTTTTCTTCCCATCTTTTAATCAGGTTAATCGTTGTAATAAAACTCATTTTAGCTAGGTAACCATGACATAAAAATGTATGTTTATCTGTTAGGATTGGGAAAATTTAGTTTAGTAATGATAAAGATATTTAATGTAATGAAAGCGTGAAATTAATTTAAGATCTAAATTTGCTTAATTTTAAATTTCCATAAATACAGTGAATTAAGATTTTTTTAATCACGAGTTGAGTGCGTTTTTATTTCCCGAAAATAACTAAGGGATATGTTTAAGTAAGGAGTATGGCAAATTATAAATATAATAACGTGTTATGCAAGTAAGCTAAAGGCAAGGCAGTACAGATTCTACTCTCTGATTGTTATTATTACTGTTGGTATCGCTATAATATTTTTCTCTAAAAAACCACAGCCTAAATATGCTCAGGTACTTTCTTCAGAACCTATCATAACAATAGGTTATGCACAAAAATATTATTGTAATGGGGCATTGGTGCCATTTATTAAAATATTTGGCAATACTGAAAGCAACCGCTTATCTACATGTAAAAATAGTCTATTTTCTTTCATAGAAAGATTAAATATAACAAGAGAATCTTATGCGCTGAGTTATTATGAGTTAAAACATTGCATTGCATTTAAAATCCGGGAGCCGCGTATTATTGGGTATGATGTCATTTATGCTATTGATAATAAGCCGGGAAAGGTAAGAGTGATACATAAACCAGATCAATCGATCCCGTTGAATGAAAAAGGGAAGCTGATCCTTGCACCGTATTTGTAGAAGTGCTCCAGAAATGAAATATCTCCGGTCACATAGTTATTATATTCCCGGAGATAAGTATATAAGATGAAATTTGTTGATATTTTAACGATATTTAAAAGCAACAGTATTGATGCTATACCTGATGTTGCTCAAATGCTTCCAATAATGACTGAATAAACGATAAGCGTTCGGTTCTTTCAGTTAACTCGTTAATAAATTTCAGTTTAGAAGGTCCATCCAGCCGATAGATATTAGGCTGAGTCTGCAATAAGTTGATCAGATAGTGGGGATCTACTTTATTATTTTGACTAAATTCAATAAAGCCGCCTTTTTCATGGGCTTCAATACGTTTTATCCCTAGATTCTGAGCCGTAAGGCGGATAGAGGCTGATTGTAGTAAATGCCTGCCCGGATCGGGTAACATACCGAACCTGTCAATGAGCTCAACTTTTAATTCTGTCAGTTCATTGTCATTCTGAGCGCTGGCAATACGTTTGTAGAAAGACAGACGCGTATTTACATCCGGGATATAATCATCGGGTAAAAGCACTGGAATGCGCAGTTCTATCTCGGTTTGATTGTTAGTTAAATCCTCAAGTGAGGGTTCCCGTCCGTTTTTGAGTGCATCAACGGCACTTTCCAGCAGCTCCATATAGAGTGTGAAACCGATACTGGCCATTTGACCACTTTGATCTTCACCCAGAAGTTCACCAGCTCCTCGGATTTCCAAATCATGAGTTGCCAGAGCAAACCCTGCTCCCAGGTCTTCAAGTGAAGCAATCGCTTCCAGCCGCTTTTGTGCATCCGTGGTCATAGCTTTCGGGTGCGGAGTTAACAAATACGCATATGCCTGATGATGAGATCGACCGACACGCCCGCGTAATTGATGTAACTGAGCCAGACCGAAGTGATCAGCCCGTTCAATAATAATGGTATTCGCTGTCGGAATATCGATCCCGGTTTCAATAATTGTAGTGCATATCAATACATTAAAGCGCTGATGATGGAAATCCGTCATGACACGCTCCAAGTCACGTTCACGCATTTGCCCGTGACCGATAACCATTCTGGCTTCAGGCACTAATTCTTCCAGCCGGCTTTTTGCTTTTTCAATATTTTCGACATCGTTATAGAGATAATAAACCTGACCACCACGTAAGATTTCACGCAGAATAGATTCACGAACGACTAAGCTGTCATATTCACGTACAAAGGTTTTTACTGCCAGCCGACGAGCAGGGGGAGTCGCAATAATCGACAGATCGCGCATTCCGCTCATTGCCATATTAAGCGTTCTGGGAATAGGAGTTGCTGTCATGGTCAGGACATCAACATCGGCACGGATAGCTTTGATTCGCTCTTTATGGCGGACACCGAAACGGTGTTCTTCATCCACAACTAATAAACCCAAATCCTTCCAGCGCAGATCACTTTGCAACAGCTTATGCGTACCGATGATGATATCGACTTTCCCTTCTGCTGCCATATCTATAACTTGCTGTTGCTCTTTGGCACTGCGGAACCGTGACATCACCTCAATGTGTACAGGCCAGTTAGCAAAACGATCGCGGAAATTATCATAGTGTTGTTGGGCTAACAGAGTCGTTGGGACTAAAACAGCGACTTGCTTATTATTGTTGATAGCAGTAAAAGCAGCTCGCATTGCGACTTCCGTCTTACCGAAGCCGACATCACCACATACCAGTCTGTCCATCGCAATTGGCTGGCACATATCGCTCAGTACCGCATTAATGGCCTGTTCCTGATCGGGTGTTGTATCGAATGGGAAATTTTGGCAGAACAATTGATATTGTTCCCGATCGTGCTTAAACGCAAAACCCGGTTTAATGGCTCGCTGGGCATAGATATCCAGTAATTCAGCGGCAACATCACGGACTTTTTCTGCCGCTTTCTGACGAGCTTTATTCCATGCTTCACCACCCAGTTTGTGCAGTGGTGCGCTTTCCTCTGCTCCTCCGGCGTAGCGGCTGATTAAATGCAGAGATGAAACCGGTACATACAGCTTGTCTTCTCCGGCATAAGTCAGAATGAGATATTCAGCCTTAATGCCTCCTGCCTCCAGTGTTGTTAGCCCCTGATAGCGTCCAACACCATGTTCAAGATGTACGACGGGCTGACCGGGGCGGAGTTCTGCGAGGTTACGGATCAGGGTATCGGTATTAATTGTGCGTCGGTTATCCTGACGGCGGCGGCTGACACGTTCACCAAGCATGTCACTTTCACAAATGAAGGCGAGTTTTTTCTCTTCATCTATAAAACCCTGTTCTGCGCTGCCCACCATTAAAAAGCATCCTGCCTCTTTAGCATCTTCCAGCTGATGTATTGTGACCGGATGAATTTTTATCCGAGACAATAACTCATTGACTGATTCCCGACGTCCTTCACTTTCCACTGAAAAAATGATCTTGCCTCTGAACTGCTCGATAAAGCGGCGTACTTTATCTAAAGGCGCTTTATGATGGGCGGCAACGGAGATATCCGGTAAAGGCTGATAAGCAAGATTGATATTTCCGGCTTTCTTGGGTAACTCTTCATTTTTGATTTGGACGCGGGGCCATTTTTTCAGCTCAGCGAAAAGACTGTCGACGGGAAGCCAAATTTGGTCGGGAGGAAGTAATGGCCGCATCGGGTCAACTTTACGGCTCTCAAAACGCTGCTCGGTATCTTGCCAGAAACGTTCTGCCGTGTTCATCAAATCTTGTACGATAATCAGCGTATTTTCAGGCAAATAATCAAATAGTGTAGATAAAGGCTGTTCAAAGAATAATGGCTGCCAGTACTCAATGCCTGCGGGTAACATTTTTTTACTGACCTGCTGATAAATGTGTTCAGCATCCCGCCGGACATCAAACTTTTCACGCCATTGGCTGCGGAATAATTCAATGGCTTCTTTATCTGTCGGGAACTCATGGGCCGGCAGTAAACTGATTTTCTCCACTTCCTCCAGCGTTCGTTGGCTATCCACATCAAAAGTACGCAGGCTGTCGATTTCATCATCAAAAAAATCGATGCGGTAAGGGTGTTCGCTTCCCATAGGAAATAGATCGAATAAGGCACCACGTGTGGCAAATTCACCATGTTCAAGCACTTGCTCAACACTACGATAACCGGCCTGTTCCAGATTTGCCCGTAATTTATCACGCGAAATACGTTGCCCTTTATGCATGATTAGAGCATGCCCCTGAAGGTACTCGTGAGGGCAAACACGCTGCATCAATGTATTAACAGGCAGAATAAGTGCCCCTTCTGTCATAAAAGGTAGCTGATACAGGGTAGATAAACGATTTGAAATGATTTCCTGATGAGGGGAAAAACTATCGTAAGGTAGAGTTTCCCAATCTGACAACATGTTTATTGAAGTACGGGTAAATTGTGGAATTTCATCACGCAGCCGTAAGGTGTTCTGCATATCTTTTGTGACTAATAGTACAGGGCCGGAGTGACGTTCAATGATTTCAGCACATTCAATGGCACAAGCAGCACCGATCAGATGGCCTAACTGGCGGATATCACCGCGACGTTCAGGAAGTTGATAACGATATTTTGCGGACATAAGCGTTTGATGTGTTCTCTAAGATTCAGTCCATTCCCAACACATATTTAACCCAGTAGCCTTTACAATAAATACGCTGGCAGGTTGAGAGAAGTAAAAACAGAACCGGAATGTGAATGGCTCCATCATATAGTACAGCTGCTCTTTATTATCCCTGAACACATTGCTTTGGCAACAGCTGAGTAACAGATTTGCTGTCTGGCCTGAGGTGGTATATTAGCTCGTGTTAACAACAGGGCTTTTTTATCTTCAATTTCGAAGGTGCTAATCAAAACTTAATTAAACAGTGATAATATGTAATAAGTGAACGATATAGATTGAATTTTTTATAAAATACATATGCAAAAACAGAGATAAAATATGATCTTTTTCATTAATTTAATGCATTCAAATAACCCCCTTTGATACGGCGGATTCTATGTTTCAGTCTGTTTCATTATTTATCGGATTGCGCTATATGCGCGGGCGGGCGGTTGATAAATTTGGCCGCTTTGTTTCCTGGCTTTCAGCCATTGGTATTATATTAGGGGTGGCTGCATTAATTACTGTGTTATCAGTCATGAACGGTTTTGAACGTTCACTGGAGGCCAGTATTCTGGGCTTTATGCCTCATGTCATTATTACTTCAGAAAAGGGGTCAATTAATCCTGCCGAGCATCCGAAAAGTCAGCTTTCTGGTTTAAAAGATGTCACCCGTATTGAGCCGGCTGTTCAGGGAGATGTTGTACTGCAAAGTGCCCATAATGTGGGAGTCGGAGTTATGTTGGGTATTAAGCCGGATGAATATACACCGTTGGCGGAATATACCGTCAATGTTGATCAGAGCCAATTGCAGCCCGGTCGCTATTTTGTGATTTTAGGTGAAAAACTGGCAGCAAGACTGGGTGTCAGGCGAGGCGATCAGATCCGCATTATCGTTCCGAGTGCCAGCCAGCTTACCCCAATGGGCAGGATACCCAGCCAGCGTTTATTTACAGTAGCCGGGACATTTTTTGCCAACAGTGAAGTTGATGACACTGAAATGCTGGTTAATCAGCAAGATGCTGCCCGACTTCTACGCTATCCCATTAACAATATTACTGGCTGGCGTTTATTTCTCACTGAACCATTAAAAGTAGATGAATTAAGTCAGCAGCCGCTGCCAAAAGGTTTGGTCTGGAAAGACTGGCGTGAACGTAAGGGGGAGTTTTTTCAGGCAGTACGTATGGAAAAAAATATGATGGGGTTATTGCTTAGCCTAATCATCGCAGTTGCTGCTTTCAATATTATCACTTCTCTTTCTTTATTAGTGATGGAAAAACAGGGTGAGATTGCTATTTTGCAGACACAAGGGTTAACCCGTCGGCAAGTGATGACCATTTTCATGATTCAGGGAGCCGGAGCAGGCATCATTGGTGCTTTATTGGGAACGGGGTTAGGAATACTGCTTTCTAGTCAACTGAATAAATTAATGCCTGTTATCGGCCTGCTGACAGAAGGTATTCAATTACCTGTTGCCATTGAACCTGCTCAGGTGGCGATTATTGCCGTCAGTGCCATGTTAATCTCTCTATTATCCACTTTGTATCCTTCCTGGCGCGCTGCTGCCACTCAACCTGCTGAGGCTTTACGTTATGAGTAATCAACCTTTATTGCTATGCCATCATTTGTATAAAAAATATCAGGAAGGGCAGGTTTCCACTGAGGTATTAAAAAATGTCACATTTTCCATGCAGCAAGGAGAAATGATGGCAATTGTCGGTAGTTCCGGTTCAGGTAAAAGTACTCTGTTGCACTTATTAGGAGGGTTGGATTCACCGACCTCCGGTGAAGTGATTTTCAAGGGGGAATCACTTAATAATATGTCTGCTTCCGGGCGGGCAGAATTACGAAACAGAGAAATTGGTTTTATTTACCAGTTTCACCATCTGCTGCCTGATTTTAATGCATTAGAAAATGTTGCTATGCCACTATTGATCGGCAGTAAAAGGTTGCTTGGGGGGAAGAAGCAGGCTGAACAAAAAGCACGGGATATGTTGGCGGCAGTCGGGTTGGAAAAGCGGGCACACCATCGGCCTTCTGAATTATCAGGAGGTGAACGCCAACGGGTTGCTATTGCTCGTGCACTGGTGAACGAACCTTCACTGGTATTGGCAGATGAGCCGACAGGTAATCTTGACCAACGTAACGCTGACAGCATTTTTGAGCTGTTGAAGAACCTGAATCAACAGCAAGGCACGGCATTTTTGGTTGTGACTCATGATCTTAAACTGGCTGACAGGCTGGCGCGTCAGGTGGAAATGCGTGATGGGTATTTACAGGATGAATTAACCCTGACGGGGGGAGTGTAATGGCAAATCTGCCTCTTGCATTACTCACTGCAATACGCTTCAGCCAAGGGCGCCGCCGCGCGGGAATGGTTTCTTTAGTTTCAGTCATTTCAACACTGGGGATCATGCTGGGTGTTGCTGTACTGATCATCGGCTTGAGTGCAATGAATGGCTTTGAGCGCGAACTTAAAAACCGGATACTTTCTGTTGTTCCTCATGGTCAGATTTATACGGTAGAACAGCCTTTCCAGCATTGGAAATCAGCGCTTAAACAAATCAGACAAACTCCGGGCATTGCAGGAGCTTCTCCTTATATTGAATTTACAGGTCTGATGGAGCGAGGAGATAAACTTCATGCTGTTCAGGTTCGTGGTGTTGATCCTGAGACTGAAGCCGAAGTTAGCACCTTGTATAAGTTTGTCCGTGACGGTGCATGGCAGACATTTCAGGCAGGCAAAAATCAGGTCATTCTGGGGCAGGGAGTTGCAAATTCACTGAATGTGAAACAGGGTGATTGGCTGACAGTGATGATCCCAAACAGCGATCCAAGCCTGAAATTATTACAGCCTAAACGAATACGTTTACAAGTTACCGGTATTTTTCAGTTAAGTGGCATGTTGGATCATCGTCTGGCTTTGGTTCCGTTATCTGATGCACAACAGTATCTGGATTATGGCGATGCTATTACCGGCGTTGCTATTAAAGCAGACGATGTTTTTGCAGCAGAGAAGCGGGTTATAGCCGCCGGTAATGCAACAGGCAGGTATGTCTATATCAGTACATGGCTGAAAGACTACGGTTATATGTACAATGATATCCAGATGATACGGGGTATCATGTACTTAGCCATGATTTTAGTCATTGGGGTTGCCTGTTTTAATATCGTTTCAACACTGATTATGGCGGTCAAAGATAAGAGCAGTGATATTGCTATTTTGCGTACACTGGGGGCTAAAGATGGTCATATCAGGTCAATTTTCTTGTGGTATGGATTATTGACCGGAATGGTTGGCAGTATTATTGGCGCTATTGTCGGAATTTTCATGGCGCTTAATTTGACAGCTATTATTAAATGGATAGAGAAGCTGTCCGGGCATCAATTTCTTTCCGGTGATATCTATTTCATTGATTTTCTGCCGTCAGAATTACATACCATGGATATTTTCTATGTTTTGTTAACGGCACTGATCCTGAGCTTATTAGCCAGTTGGTATCCGGCTCGTCGGGCCAGTAAACTTGATCCAGCGCGGATTTTGAGTGGTCAATGATATTCCAGAGTATTCACTATATCACTTAAGCGCGCTATCTTACGGAGTGAACTGAGCAGAAGCGATGAGCTGAACACACCATGAATAAAGTCGTGGTAATTGAACAGAAACTGAGGAAATAGTTCTATACCCTATGAATTTCAAGTTACCTCGTGGTGACGAGTGAGTAATCCCCCGAGAACATAGACAACAGTGTGGCCGGGGGAAAGAACGCAGCCAACAAAGAGGCAACTTGAAAGACGAAGTGTATGAAAGGATTATTTTGCGGAGACGTATAAATGCGTGTTATTCATCGGCTCAGTAAATTCCGTAAGAGTAGGCGACTACGAAATCAGAGGTTTCATCAGCAAATTTTTTACAGGGATATCCGTGTGGCAAATAAAATAAAGAAACCCCATGTGGTAGTACTGACCGGAGCGGGTATTTCCGCTGAATCGGGAATTAGAACGTTTCGTTCTTCTGATGGGCTATGGGAAGAACATCGTGTTGAAGATATTGCGACACCGGAAGGATTCAAACGTGACCCTGAATTAGTTCAGGCATTCTATAATGCGCGAAGAGAGCATCTACAGCAGGCGGAAATAAAGCCCAACGCCGCACACTATGCTTTAGCCGAACTTGAACAACAAATTGGCGATAATTTTCTGCTGGTCACACAGAATATTGATAATCTGCATGAGCGTGCGGGGAGCAAGCGTGTTCTCCATATGCATGGCGAACTACTGAAGGTGCGCTGCTGCCAGTCCGGTCAGGTTATTGAATGGACATCTCACCTGACAATAGATGATCGCTGTCACTGTTGTCAGTTTCCTTCGTTACTGCGCCCTCACGTTGTGTGGTTTGGCGAAATGCCTTTGGGGATGGAACAAATTTATTCTGCTTTATCTGAGGCGGATATTTTTATTGCCATTGGCACTTCCGGTCATGTGTATCCTGCTGCGGGGTTTGTACATGAAGCGAAATTATCGGGTGCTCATACTGTTGAGCTTAATCTGGAACCCAGCCAGGTTGAGAGCATGTTTGATGAAAAGCATTATGGCAACGCTAGCCAAATAGTTAATCAATATGTTCAGTCACTGCTTCATCAGATGTCTGAATGAGAGATTTGCCCCAGCTACGTTGTCAGTTATATAACTGGGGCAAACATTCAGGTTTTCCGGAATAGGGTTTAAAACCTGTCGTATTCAGCTGTGCGGTGGTTAATCATTAAAATACCAATAACCACTGTTCACCAGAGCAGTAAGCAGACTGATAAACCGCACATCATCAAGAGCATCACCCAAAATATCAGCATTGACAGTATCATACTGGCAAAGTGCATCAGCTGCCTGCAAATGAGATGTATCCATTAATTCGCCATTGACGAAGCAATTATCCCCCACACGCAATACACGTAGTCCATTCAAACGATTCAGGCTTTCACCCTGTTTGAGCAGATCATAAATCTCATCACTTTCATATGGCGGTTCTGGTGGCGCGATATCCAGCTCATGACGTGACTGAGAGATAAACTCCCCAAACCAGCTTTGGAACGTTTCCGGTTGTTCCAGTAAATCCTGCATCATGGTACGCAGAGTCGCCAGCTCGTTTGTCTGGATCAGTGCAGGATTATCACGGAATGCCAAATCAGGATCACTGTAACGATGGCTACCCAATTCATTTGCCAGAACATAATCGGCAAAACCACTGAACAGCTCACGGGCATTCGGCGCACGGAAACCGACTGAATAATTCAGTGATGGTTCAATGGCATATCCTTCATGTGGAAAACCGGGTGGAATATAGAGAATGTCTCCGGGTAGCATCTCTTCATCAATAATGGCTTCGAAAGGCTCAACCTGTAATAAGTCAGGATGAGGACAATGCTGTTTCATTGGGATCTTGTCCCCTACACGCCAGCGTCTGCGTCCTTCTCCTTGAATAATAAAGACATCATATTGATCAAGATGCGGACCGACCCCCCCCCCCGGAACGGAGAAAGAAACCATCAAATCATCCATTCTCCAGTCTGAAAGCACACGGAATGGCTTCATAAGGGCAGAAGAGGGGTGATGCCAGTGGTTAACAGCTTGTACGAGTAATGACCAGTTTTGGTCGCCTAAATGATCGTAACTTTCAAATGGCCCATGAGAAACTTCCCAGCGTTCTTTTTTATGGCTGACTAAACGACTGTCAATTTCATTTTCCATTGCCAGTCCCGCCAGCTCATCGGGAGAAAGTGGGTCGGTAAATTGCTGGAAACCCTGTTTGATTAGCAATGGACGTTTTTGCCAGTGATTCTGCAAGAACGCCTGCCAATCCAGATTCAGCTGATAATTCATGGTGATATCCTGAGTGACAAGAAAATTTCAGGTCATTATAACGGATAGTCAATAGAGTTATCAGATTCGGGTGAAATATTTCGAGGCTGCTCGCATTCTGTATTTATTGCGAGTATTCCTGTTGCCGATTAAGTGATAGCTATTTTGTATTCAGAAGAGAGGGTAAGCTGTTGATACAGATTTTAGGTGATTTGTTGGTTGCGGAAAGTCACACTGACTTTTGCGCCTCCCAGATGGCTATTATCGATGCTGATATTACCGTCATATTGTTCTACAATTTCAGAGGCGATAGACAACCCCAATCCTTGCCCCGGACGCAGTGTATCGGCCCTCAACCCGCGTTCGAAAACGATATGGCGTTTATTGGGGGGAACACCGGGGCCGTCATCATCAACAATGATGGTGAGGAAATTCTCGCCCATCATGGCAGTAACATGAACAAACTCCAGACAGTATTTACAGGCATTCTCCAGAATATTCCCCATTACTTCCAGAAAATCATTCTTTTCACCCAGCCAGGTTAATTCAGGCGAAATATCTAAGGTAACATTGATCCCCTTGTGTTGATAAACTTTTATCAGTGCATTGGTCAGGCTATCAAGCAGAATTGGGACGGAAAATATTTTTTTCAGAATGAGGTTATGATCGTTGTATATATTGGCCCGATGTAAATAATAACCGATTTGTTGAGAAATTCTGTCAATTTGTTCAAGCATGACGGGTTCAGCCTGCTTAATGGTCATTTGCTTATTTGAGCGTAGAGAGCGCAGCGTAGATTGAAGCACGGCCAGAGGAGTTTTCAGGCTATGTGTCAGGTCTGATAATGTTGTTCGATATTTTTTATAGCGTTGGCGCTCATTATCCAGTAAGGCATTCAGGTTCTTAATCAGGCCTTTTAATTCAGCTGGTGGATTTTCATCTAATTCTTGCCGTTCACCTTTTTCCAGGGAGCGTATCTGAGTGATGAGTGATTTAATCGGGCGCAAACTCCAGTCCGCAGCAAGCCAGATTAATGGAATAATTAAAATCAGATTGGCTATTAATACATACCCGAACCATTCCCAAATTTTTTCTGACGGTTGAATATTTTGAGGTATGGTATTGATAACTACAATGGTTAATGCAGGAAGTTTATCCTTTGCCGGATAAATCTTGACGGCTACAGAGTAAATCAGTAGTACTTTATCAGCATTGAGATTAGTGTCAGTTTTATTATTAGCCGGATATTGCCCCTGTGACTCAGAATATAGCTGAGAATGTATATGGGGATAATAAGTTTCTAATTCATATAAGCCGTTTTTTTTCAGCCAATTAGGATGAATTTTTTCTTCAAGTTCTGGTACATTATTCTGACGCCAGAGGATATCGTTTTTATCGTTATAAATCAGAGTTAATGAGCGATTTCCCATGTGGAAATTATCGGGAAGATGAACTGATAATTTATTTTCTTTCCAACTAGCAAGTGAGTAAAATAAATTACTCTGAGTACTAAGTATTGCATAAGTATCATTATCAAGGCGCATCAAATAGCCAACAATTGCGACTACGCCATAGGGTAGAGTCAAAGCAAGAATAATGACAGTCGCCGCCATGAGAAATCGTGCTCTCAGGGAGAAGAGATGAGTTCTCAGGAAGTTAAACATGATATTATTTCACATCAAAGCGATAACCCTGACCACGGACTGTAACAATCACTTCGTCAGGCCATTCATTCAATATCTTTTTTCTCAAACGTCCCATTAGCACATCAATTGTATGACTTTCACGTAATTCAGCATCAGGGTATAACTGCCTCATTAATAATTCCTTACTGACAACTTTACCGTTATTACGCATCAAAGTTTCAATAATCGTATATTCGAAGGCAGTTAATTTTATCTTCTTACCATTAACAGAAAATTCCTTACGTGAAAGATCAATCAGAAAAGGTGGTAATTCCGCAACTTGCGATGCCAGCCCACTATTACGACGCATTAATGCCTGTATACGTGCATTAATTTCTTCCAATTGGAAAGGCTTAGTCACGTAGTCATCTGCACCGGCATTTAATACGGTAACTTTTTCCTGCCAGCTTTCACGGGCAGTGAGAATGAGAATGGGTATATTAATATGATCGCTGCGCCAGCGTTTTATTAAGCTTAAACCATCTTCCCCCGGTAACCCCAAATCAATGATGGCAACATCAGGATGATTTTCTTTCAGGTAATAATCAGCCTCTTTTGAGTCTTCAGCAGCATCAACCTGATGACCAATATCCCGAAGCTGTACTTTTAAATGATGACGAAGCAACGCATTATCTTCAACTATTAATATTCGCATAATGGTTCCTTATGCTAACCAGTAAAATTTATCAAATAAATCTTAAATAGCTAGATAGTCAACTATATGGATGGATTGAAATAAATTATAGATATGTTGTTATGATTAAACCAAGTATAGTAACTATTTAGTCTATTGTTGGTATGTTAATGAATGGATTGCTAAAAACAATAAGGTAAATCGAAAATAGTATATAACTTTGCGACTTATTTATACTTCATATAAGGTTACGCATTTTTTTAAAATGTGGACGGGAATTCCTATCCACATTTTATAAATAAAATCGTTTTATTTTAATTCATCAACCAGTAATTCAGCATAGCCGATATAATTGGCAGGAGTCATCGACTTAAGACGAGTTTTTTCTTCTTCCGGTAGTTCGAGACCATCAATGAAGTTTTTCATTCCTTCTGCATCAACACGTTTACCACGTGTAAGCTCTTTTAATTTTTCATATGGCTTCTCAATACCATAACGGCGCATAACCGTCTGAATCGGCTCAGCCAATACTTCCCAGTTCTGATCCAACTCGCCTAATAAATGTTTCTCGTTGACTTCCAGTTTATTCAGGCCTTTCATTGTGGATTGATATGCAATTAACGCATATCCCAGACCAACACCCAGATTACGTAATACTGTTGAGTCAGTCAGGTCACGCTGCCAGCGGGAAACAGGCAATTTACTGGCAAGATGACCAAACACTGCGTTTGCCAGACCCAGATTACCCTCTGAATTTTCAAAATCAATCGGGTTAACTTTATGTGGCATGGTTGATGAGCCAATCTCACCGGCAACAGTTTTCTGTTTGAAATGATTAAGAGCGATATAACCCCAGATATCACGGTCAAAATCAATCAGGATAGTATTGAAACGTGCAATACAATCAAACAGTTCTGCAATGTAATCATGAGGTTCAATCTGAGTAGTATATGGGTTCCATTGAACACCCAGAGAAGTAACAAATGATTCGCTGAACTGATGCCAGTTAATATGAGGATAGGCTGACAAATGGGCATTATAGTTACCAACTGCACCATTGATCTTGCCCAAAATTTCAATTTGACCAAGTTGGCGGAACTGGCGCTCCATGCGGTAGGCAACATTTGCGAACTCTTTACCTACAGTTGAAGGCGTTGCTGGTTGCCCGTGGGTACGTGACAGCAAAGGCAGATCACGGTATTCATGAGCCATACGCTTAATGGTGTCGATTACCTGACGCCATTGTGGTTGCAGCACTTCCTCACGGGCAGTTTTAAGCATCAATGCATGTGACAGGTTATTGATGTCTTCGGAGGTGCAGGCAAAATGTATAAACTCAGCAACCTGATGTAAAGCAGGAATATGAGCGACTTTTTCTTTCAGAAAGTACTCAACGGCTTTAACGTCATGGTTAGTTGTACGCTCAATTTCTTTAATGCGTAATGCATCCTGTTCGTTGAAATTTGTAATAATTTCATCCAGGTAAGCGTTTGCCTTTTCATCAAAAGCAGGAACTTCTGTGATTTCTGCTGTGGCGGCCAGTTTTTGTAGCCAACGTACTTCAACCTGCACGCGGAATTTCAGTAAGCCGAACTCACTAAAAATAGCGCGCAGTGCGCTAACTTTATCGCCGTAACGGCCATCAATCGGAGAAACAGCGGTCAGTGAGGATAATTCCATTGGTAGAAACTCCCGGATTTTATTTAACGATTTATTTAACAATTAATTCAATTAATAACGCGCAAGAATGTCTTTTGCCTGTCGGACTAGTCGTTGTCTGGAAAACATAAATTGCAGACGGCTACCGCCAACCTGCTGCCATAATACGGTGCTGCGAATACCTGCCAGTAATGCTGCCCGGACTTTTGCCTGCACCAATGTGTTGCGCAAAATATCCGGCGAGCCTGTGACTTGGATGCGAGGCCCCAATGGGCTAATTACATCGACATAAATACCAGCAAGAGAATTGAGCATTCCCTCAGACATAGGTTCAAAATAAGCCTGCTGACGTTCCAGCTGGCTTATGCGTTTAGCTAATTCATCTGCTGCTGATGGATTTTTACTGAGACGTCGCTCCAGTGCCATCAGACTTAAAGTATAGCGGGTCAGCTCTGCTGAGAGCCCGCTATTTGTACCATTCAGCATTCCCATCACAGCATCAAGGCCGGTACGCAGGTTACCCGCTTCATTGCCAAAGACATCAAGAGTAGATGTCGGATTCATATTCAGAACACTGTTAAGAGTTACTTCAAAAGCACCGGCATCACATTGCCCTTCATGGGCCAGTTGCTGTACCAGACGAGCTGACTGGCAGATACCTGCCAGCGCCAATGTAATGTCGTAATAATTTTTAGCCACGATTACTCCTGTATACGTTGTTCGATCACACCACCGCCGAGACAAATTTCGCCCTGATAAAACACAGCTGATTGACCGGGAGTGACAGCGGCAACGGGGCTGTCAAAACGAACCTCAATTTTATCTTCACTCAAAGGAATGACTGTGCAGGGAATATCCTGCTGACGGTAGCGCGTTTTTACCACGCAACGGATTTCTGTTTCCAGTGACTGGCGATCAACCCAATGCAGTTGTTGTGCAATTAAACCGACAGACATCAGGCGGGGATGTTCATGGCCTTGTGCAACAACCAGTATGTTATTTGCAACATCTTTATCAACAACATACCAGGGTTCTTCATTACCGGATTTAGTTCCTCCGATACCTAACCCTTTTCGCTGACCAAGTGTGTGGTACATCAGGCCGGTATGTTGCCCGATAGTCTGCCCGTCAACGGTAACAATTGGGCCCGGCTGAGCTGGCAGATAGCGGCCCAGAAAATCGCGGAACTTACGTTCACCAATAAAGCAGATACCTGTAGAATCTTTTTTCTTCGCCGTAACTAACCCAATTTCTTCGGCAATGCGGCGAACTTCAGGTTTTTCAAGCTCCCCGACCGGGAATAAACTTTTGGCAACCTGCTCATGACTCAGGGTATATAAAAAGTAGCTTTGATCTTTATTACCATCAAGGCCCCGAAGTAACTGACTAACGCCATCCACATCCCGACGGCGGACATAATGGCCGGTTGCAATGTAATCAGCACCTAAGTCTTCGGCAGCAAATTCTAAAAATGCTTTGAATTTAATTTCTTTGTTACAGAGAATATCCGGATTCGGTGTACGGCCTGCTTTATATTCAGCAAGGAAGAGTTCAAATACATTATCCCAATATTCAGCTGCGAAATTGATGGTATACAGTTCAATACCCAGCTTGTCACACACCGCCTGAGCATCCTTAAGATCATCGGCGGCAGAGCAGTATTCTTCATCGTCATCTTCTTCCCAGTTTTTCATAAACAGGCCAGCTACCTGATAGCCCTGTTGTTGTAGCAGGTAAGCGGAGACGGATGAATCAACACCACCGGACATTCCGACGATGACTTTTTTCTGGCTGTTATCTGACATGGGCATATCTCACTGCGGAAAAAAATAAACGCGGTACTTTAGCATGTTGACAGGCAAGGTGCATCAAACGTCTTCGTGCTCTTGTGATTTGCGTTTCATTTAATGGGAAATTATTTTGTGAAAGGAGAACCATAGCTATCCAGTATTGATAAGGGGTGAGCCTGATTTTCCAAATAATTACGGATACTTTCAGCAACTAATGGGGAACGCAGTTGTGGGCTGTTAATAATTTCTTCTGCGCTCAGCCAGTGACAGCAGTGGATATCACTATCCTGAGGATCGGTATCCACCGTTTTCTCTAGTTCAACCAGAAACAAAAAACGGATGAAGGGAGTTCCATCCGGGGCGACCCACTGATGTAATTTCAATAATGCCTGTGGCTTAGCTCGAATTCCTGTCTCTTCCCATAATTCGCGTTCAGCCGCTTCCAGTAATGTTTCATCAGCTTCAAGATGACCTGCAGGCTGGTTCCAGCGAGGCTTGCCATCAATAAGTTCTTCAACAACCAAAAATTGATTTTTGGCATGTACTATGCAAGCAACGGTGATATGTGGACTAAACAAAATCTATTTCTCTCCATTCTCCGGGGGACAAATCCCCTAGTTGTAATGAACCCATACTAAACCGGATAAGGCGTAATGTTGGAAAACCAACATGGGCTGTCATTCTGCGTACCTGACGGTTACGGCCTTCAAAAAGCGTGATTTTCAGCCAGCTGACAGGGATATTTTTTCGTTCCCTAATTGGCGGAGTTCGCTCCCAAAGCCATACAGGTTCTTCGACTAATTCTGCTCCGGCGGGAAGTGTAGGGCCGTCTTTCAGGGTAATACCGTTGCGGAGTTTACTCAGTGCAACTTCATCCGGTATTCCTTCTACCTGAACATAATAAATTTTGGCCGTTTTTTTGTTGGGCTGCGTTAATTTGGCTTGCAACTTTCCATCATTAGTCAGAACCAGTACCCCTTCACTATCTCTATCCAGCCGTCCTGCGGCATAAACATCACTGAAAGGAATAAAATTCTTTAAGGTTGTTCTTCCCATTTCGTCAGTGAACTGGGGCAGAACATCATAAGGCTTATTAAATATCAGCACCCGACGTGGGCCCGCTATTCTTTTTGTGGTGTTATCATTTTTTCTTTGACTGAATCGATTAAGTTTACGTTTTTTAAAAGGGAAATTTGTCATGATAAGTTATTGCACAAAGTGAAGGGCAATATTATACCTGAAATCTGCGCCATTGGCGTTTGCAGAATATTCAAGTAATATTGACACGTCCCTTACAAAAAATTAACAAGGCATTGCGCTTACTTGAAAGGAGAGGTTAATGGAAAGCAAAGTAGTTGTTCCGGCGGAAGGTAAAAAAATTACTATTGATACCAAAGGTAAATTAAATGTTCCGAATAACCCGGTAATCCCTTATATCGAAGGGGATGGCATTGGTGTGGATGTAACGCCGGTCATGCTGAAAGTTGTTGATGCTGCGGTTCAGAAAGCATATAGCGGTGAGCGCAAAATTTCCTGGATGGAGATTTATACGGGTGAAAAATCTACACAGGTTTATGGTAAAGATGTCTGGCTGCCGGAAGAAACACTTGATTTGATCCGTGAATATCGGGTTGCTATTAAAGGCCCTCTGACAACGCCTGTTGGCGGCGGCATCCGTTCTCTGAATGTGGCACTTCGTCAACAGCTGGATTTATATGTCTGCCTGCGTCCGGTTCGCTATTATCAAGGAACTCCAAGCCCTGTAAAACACCCTGAATTAACTGATATGGTGATTTTCCGTGAAAATGCGGAAGACATTTATGCGGGTATTGAGTGGAAAGCCGGGTCTGCGGAAGCAGATAAAGTGATTAAATTCCTGCAGGATGAAATGGGCGTTTCTAAAATCCGTTTCCCTCAACAGTGTGGTATCGGTGTGAAACCATGCTCGGAAGAAGGCACTAAGCGTCTGGTACGTTCTGCGATTGAATATGCAATTGATAACGACCGTGAATCAGTGACTCTGGTTCATAAAGGCAACATCATGAAGTTTACTGAAGGTGCCTTTAAAGACTGGGGTTATGAATTAGCGCGTACAGAATTTGGCGGTGAACTGTTGGATGGTGGTCCATGGGTGAAGATTAAGAACCCTAAAACCGGCAAAGATATCATCATCAAAGATGTAATTGCCGATGCATTCCTGCAACAAATTCTGCTGCGTCCGGCTGAATATGATGTTATCGCCTGTATGAACCTGAATGGTGATTACATTTCTGATGCGCTGGCAGCACAAGTTGGTGGTATTGGTATTGCCCCGGGTGCGAACATTGGTGATGAGTGTGCCCTGTTTGAAGCAACACACGGTACAGCACCTAAGTATGCCGGTCAGGATAAGGTAAACCCAGGTTCAGTCATCCTATCCGCTGAAATGATGCTGCGCCACATGGGATGGTTCGAAGCTGCTGATCTAATCGTTAAAGGTATGGAAGGTTCGATTGCTGCCAAGACTGTCACATACGATTTTGAGCGCCTGATGGAAGACGCTAAGCTGCTGAAATGCAGCGAATTTGGTGATGCCATTATTTCTCATATGTAATAATCACTGATTAAAATAGATAACGGGGGCTTAATGGTTCCCGTTGTTTTTAACGGTATGGAAATTCTTCTGCAAAACTCCTGCAAAACTCTTCTGCAAAACTGGTTATAAATTGACCGCCATTTCACTGCCAAAATAATCCAATCTTTACCTCTATCATCATGGTATTTATCAGTCATTGACTGGCTTTTAGCGCCGCAGAATGTTAATACTCATCAATTATGCAGTAACTTTTAAAAATAGCTTTACGATCGTAAAAATGCTGCTATTGTGATAAGAGTGATAGCAATGCCACACAGCTTATTAATTTCAGACCTCGCTCAGTGCGGGGTTTTTTGTTTATTGGGGAAACGAATGTCTACATCAGTCACAGAATCCTTAATTATTCGTCCTGCCTCTGAGCAGCCTACATTTGATATGGATGGCAAAGAGGTACTGGTTTTAAATCCCTGTGATGGCTGGCATATCGGTTATATTCGTTTTTGGAATGAAAAAGAATACAATGGCATCTATCGATGGATAGGCGAAGAGTTTGAACCCCGATATTTTTACGTTGCTTGGGCACTTTTACCCGATGGCTTGAAAGTTAGTGATGCTTTTGAGGGGCAAGGCGCTACGCCAGAAGAGCGTGAGCGCTATTGGACTGGAAGAGCAAAGCCAAGCGGGAAATAAGTTATCAGTGCTCGACTCAAAGTGATTGGGGTCGAGCAGCACCATATACCATATTAAATCAATGTGTTAGATGTTATTTTGGTTGATGTGAGCAGCACTTCGAACCCTACAAATTAAGTCATAGCAGCACCAAACTTCAAATATACACCTCACTGAATCACGCACTCGACTAACAGATAAACTTTATAATGCGCCACCCTATTTTAAGGCGTATTGATTCTGTTACAGGCTATTCAATTGAGATAAGAACCTGACCTCAGTAATATTATCTGGCTAGTTAGCAGTAGGATGAAATGACCTTTAACAAATAATAAAGTGAGGTGTTTATGTCTGATGTTAATAGGCTGGATGATTCTAATAAATGTTCATTCACCCCCGATCAATTTAACACTAAGGTTGATAACGTAGCACCTGTTGGCTCCTTTCCTTGGGCAATGATTCAAGTATATTTAGGGAGCAATGTGCGTCGTAATGTCTGGGATACCAATACCTACATTTATGGTAATAAAATTGGAACGAGTGATCAGGCTATTAATCAGGCAAATAAAGAGGGGGTTTTCGCTTGGAATCCTGAGCAACAAGACATGCTGGCTTGTGATTGGGGATTAAAATTAAATTCTGTTTGCATGCTATCTTTTGATCTTGAAATAGGGACCAGTAAATATGATAACAGGAAAAGTCAAGATTGGGGATATTTGACCAAGGGTGGACATTTAGCTTCAGATGAATCTACTTTTGGTACTCTGACTAATCTTCAAAATACTCTAGGTATTGGAAGCATTTTGACATTTTATTATGAAGAAGACCCTATTGGTACTTTTGTTGCTATAGCATTGCAAGTTGACACCCAAAATCAACCTGACTTAGGGAGTAAAGCCCTTGAAGTAACGGCGAATGGTTCAACTTATAATCTTAGTCCAGGCTCAAATTCTACAACTGATCTCTACTATACCTCTGACGGCGCAAAACAACTAGGCGACCTACTGAAAAAGAACGTAGGTAACACACTGTCATTCTGCTTCCGCTGGAAATAAATCCACGTACTGAATTCAAGGCTGCTTAATGCGGCCTTTTGTTTTGGTCGCCAACTACCGAGAAAGTGTTGGGTGCGTTGCGGATTTACATGTTCCAGCCGACCGCAAACGCTCATATTGGCAGGACCACAATTTAATATCTGAAAACAGGCAGGCTAGACCTGCTACAAGCTACGCACATTGCGTATCTATGCCCTAAATTCTTAGGGCAACCTATTCACAATAACTCACAGGGGCGACCACAGACTCACCCCACGGACGCCCATTGTTCTGATGGGGTGGAAATATGCGTATGCCAAATAAAGACCCAAGCAGCTTTGAGTTACATCAATGGCTGATACTTTTGTTGCTTTCTGCATGGGGCGGAATAGTCCGCTATATCATTGATATAAAAACCAGCAACGCCCGCTGGAGTTGGCTTGGGGCATTTGCTCAGGTCATTGTTTCAAGATTTACCGGACTGATAGGCGGCTTTATCAGTTTAGAGGCAGGACTGAGCTTATACATGACGTTTGCCAGTGCAGGCATGTGTGGGGCAATGGGCAGTATTGCCCTCACGTATTTCTGGAACCGACTGACAGGTGCTCACAGATGATTAAGGAAATATACGGTGTGAAGATATTTCCACTGGTTGTAATGTTTTATCAGGTTCGCCGTTGGTGGGTGCTGCGTAAATTGCGGAACTGGTGGCGAGCTGATATGCGTTTTCTGAAAGTTCTGCGTAAGTATAAAAGGATTTGTGATCACCTTAATTTCTACAAACGTTATCGGCTTATCAGGCTACTGGCAGAAGACGAACAACAGCGAGGGAATATCTGATGAACATCAGCGAGAACGGGTTGAGCTTCATCAAACAGTATGAAGGCCTGAAACTGAAAGCCTATCCCGATCCGGCGACGGGTGGTACTCCGTGGACGATAGGCTACGGTCACACAAAAGACGTCAAGCCGGGGCAAGTGATAACAGAGCAGCAGGCCGAAGCATTCCTGCATGATGACCTTCAGCCTATTTACCTCACTCTTGAATCCGCCGTGAAGGTATCACTGACTCAGGAACAGTTTGATGCCCTGTGCTCGTTCATCTTCAATTGTGGTGCAGGTAACTTTGCTCGTTCTACCTTACTGAAGAAGCTCAATGCGGGTGACTACCAAGGAGCAGCTGATGAATTTCAGAGATGGAATAAGGCAGCGGGTAAAGTGATGAACGGTCTGACTAAGCGTAGGGCATCTGAGCAACAGATGTTTTTATCATGAGATTCACTCTCACTTACGGCGTATTCACACAGGCATTTGAGGTGCTGAGCGATGATTATCATTCTGGGCCCAATGATTTATGTTATCGGTTTTATTGCGGCGTTCATTATTTCTACATTGATAGAAAGACGAGAAAGCAATCCAGAGTCATTTCTTTCATTTTGTTGATGTCATTTTTGTGGCCAGTATTGGTTGTTTTGGCACCAATTGTTTTTGGATTATTGTTTTTAAAAGAAAAGTATGACCAATTTGTCGGAAGGCAGTCATGAAGATTGGCAGCCAGTACTTCACCCTAATTGCTCTGGTGATTGTCTCTGGCTTGTTCTGGTTCTACTACAGCGAGTATCAGGACAAGGCGGAAGAATACCGTAGGTTAAAGCGACAGTATGACATACAGGTCATCGCGATAAATCAGCAGCAAGAACGCATTGAACATCTTGCAGAGCTGGACAAGATTCACACTCAGGAACTCGCCAATGCTAAGACTGAAATTGACAGGCTGCACACTGCTTCTCTTGCTCATCCTGAGCGGGTGTACATCAAAGCCACCTGTCCAGTGCCTAAAGCCACTCCCACCTCCGGCATGGATGATGCAGCCACCGCCAGACCTACAGACTCCGCTGTCCGAAATTATTGGTTACTCAGAGAACGCATTGCAACCTCAGAACAAATGATTCTGGGGTTGCAGGAGTATGTTAGGGAGCAGTGTGGGTGAGGTTATGATAACCCATTATACGAATGGTTATTTAATGCAATTATTACCTTGGTTATTATCTTGATTTTTTAAAGAATTAAAGGCCTCTGATGTCTAAATAATCTTCAACTACAGGGCTATCTACCATTATTGCAAAAAGGTTCTTATATATTAGATTAATGGGTGGGATGTTAGGTAGGATTACCTCTCTATATGTTTCTATTGATATATTTCTTTTATGAGAAGATAAATGAAATTTTAGATATGCAGGCTTAGTGGTAGTAGGTATTTTGGGATAAGGAACAAACCCCATTCTAAAAAGCTTTCCTCTCAAAGAGCGCGGGTTTTTAGCCATCACAGGTTTAATTGATTGAGTCCTATTAGAGATTGTATCTCTGCAAATTGTAGTTCTTACGCTTGATTTTTTGCTAAAGTCAACTTCTAAGGATTCAACACTCCTTCCACCAAAAGATGCGGTGTATTCATTTATGTATTCATCTTCTATTAGCAAATTAAAAAGAGTTATTAATTCTGGACTACCGCGAGCCATCGTTCTTCTCCTAATAATAAGATAATAAAAGTAAGACTAGTATTTATTGCTATTTATTTACTAAATATTTTTTAAACAAACGCAATATATTGATAACCCCAATTCCGCTTAAGCTATTGCTGAAATATCTTCTTCTGAGTAGAAAATTTTCAGTGATGGCTTTTTCTCTTTAAGGCAGTAAGCAACCAATCCCGTTAAAATCGTTAACAAAAAACCGGTTATACTTCGGTGACGAGAATGTTCTAATTGAGAGTCGTTTTTTAATTGTCCATTAATCGTTTCAATGATAAAACGCTTTTTAAGCATAATATTATCCCACTCAGCCAGTGCAAGCGCTTTCATGTTGCGGCGCTTTTTCGTGATAAAGGTGATATCCGTTTTAGCTAAATCATCCGCCAATTCCTGACTC